>NZ_WUQY01000115.1 GCF_009829085.1 Sphingobacterium bovisgrunnientis | reverse complement strand
ACAAAAAAGAAGCACCGATCCATATACAATATTGAGTTTTACGGTACCTCAATATGACCCATACTACTAAGCTTTACGGGACCTTAATATGACCCACACGGTGACTTACAACAAGAAACATCGTTTCTTATACAATGTTGATCTTTTAAGGACTTCAACACGATCCAAACTTTATCAAAGTGATTTTACAATAAAATCCTCTATTGATAAATAATACAAACAAATTTAGTACTAAGAGGAGCTAACACTTCAATGAATAGTAATAAATGATAGCTCAAGTGTTAGATGAAAAACTTTGATGAATATGATATTTAAAAATTAGATTCAATCAATCAAAGTGTTTCAATGAGAAGATAATGAAGAAATAAATCAAATGTAAGTTCAAATAATCTTCTCAATATATATATATATATATATATATTAATGAATGAATGATTGTAATAAATTAAGCATTGAGAGAGAAATGAGAAATTTTGATAAATATGATGATTTTACAAATTTAGTTCAAGTAATCAAAGTTTTTCAATGAGAAGATTAAAATGAAATATATACTATG
>NZ_WUQY01000114.1 GCF_009829085.1 Sphingobacterium bovisgrunnientis | reverse complement strand
TTATTTCCTATTTTGGCTAGACGAAACGTACGGACTGAGGGATTGAGATTTCTTCTCGCTCCACTTTTTACGTGAATCGAGATAGATTGAAGTAGACTCGCCCCCATTAATTAGTTTAAATTATAATTGCATGTATTATGTGACTTTACGTGATTTATATGCTTTAATGCATAAGATGAGAATCTCTTATGAGATAGATTATGTTGTTATGCTTGTCGTAACTTATATGCTTAATTGCATGAGAAGAAAGAGAATCTCTTATGAGATAAGATGATGTTATGCATAACTTACTTGCTTAAATGCATGAGACAGACTACCCACACCCTATGATTTTAAAGAGCCTATGATTTTTTAAAGAAAATAAGCCCATGAGAATATCACTGTATGAATTGCATAATTATGTGTTCAATTATTCTGTAAATTAATTACTGGCGATGAGTCTACTGAGTATTTCTTCGAAATGCTCATTCCATTATTTTAACAATATTTGCAGATTTTGGAGACGGTCGAGTATGATGGACAGTGGTGGCGTGAATGAATAAATGTAGTTAACCGTTGACACTTAATCCCTTATGA
>NZ_WUQY01000113.1 GCF_009829085.1 Sphingobacterium bovisgrunnientis | reverse complement strand
CACAAATGGGTACACATATTACTTGTGTACCCTTCGGCTCTACAAATATTCCTCCCACTAATATAGCAGATGACGACACTGAAGTTTTTAATTTATTCGAAAGCATGAATTCATATAGATATGATTCAACTGCATATGCATGTGGTTCCTCCAGTAGTAGTAGTTTGTCTTCCACTGCATGTACTTAAACTCGAGTAATAGTCCAAATATGTTGTCTGCTGAATTATTTGATTACTTTAATCATAATTGGCCTAGTAACAATGCACTAAGGAAAAATTCAGAATAAGTAGTTGAATTCTTGTAAAAGTATGAACATCGATGGCTAAGAGTTTCTGCAATGGCAAAAGATCTACTAACATCTTCAGTTAGTACTGTAGTTTCGAAACCTACTTTAGTGCAGGGTCTAGAGTTCTCTCTGAGGTTAGGAGTCGACTAAAAGAAGATATTTTGGAAGCATTAATGTGTGTGAATGACTGACAAGACGCTCATTTTCGACTGCAAGATAAATATACCGAAATTGCATGTAGTCAAGTAAGTGATATTTAATTTAACCATATTTTAAATTTACGACGAATTTTTAT
>NZ_WUQY01000112.1 GCF_009829085.1 Sphingobacterium bovisgrunnientis | reverse complement strand
AACCCAGGTTGGACTTAAACTCAACAAAGTGATCCAAAAAACCCAACAATAGTAAGATGCGCTGAACCCCTTGATTACACAGATGAAGAACTCTCGTACCGATTTTGAACACACAATAAGTGATCTTGGAAGTTCGATTTATTGTTCAATGAAGAACAGAGGAAAAGCAAAGCTTTCATTTTAATTCAATGTCCAAAAATTCTAAAATAACAAAGTGTTTAGGTATTTATACTAGAGCCTTAAATCTAGTAAAAACTTGCATATGGCAACAATTAATGTCAAAATATGGAAAAGAAATAGAATTCTAATGAAACTTGGCCTCTTCCCAAATTTAGAAAATTCGCTGAAAATTATAACCAAGCGGTCGCTTGATTATATTCCAAGCGGTCGTTTGAAAGGCTTCTTTGACGCCCTGTGCTTTTCGGTGCGGGGTTGAGCGGCCGCTTGGCTTTTACTCTAAGTGGTCACTTAGGCATTCCGATTGGACTCCTTCTTCGGTCGCTTGTATCTTGTTGATCCAATTGGTTTTCGACCTCGACCCCAACATGAAACTTATCTCTTTTTGCGCGTAGATCATGACGTCATCCAT
>NZ_WUQY01000111.1 GCF_009829085.1 Sphingobacterium bovisgrunnientis | reverse complement strand
ATAAAATCGTTTTTATTTTTGATATCCATAACACCAGGAGTGTTACAGGCCTTGATAATATTTGAGCGATTAAACTCTGGTATGGAGATACTTTCCTTCGTAAGTTTTTTCTCCTGTGAGGGAGACGAAGTAGTATACTCTTTGACAGATAGTTTATGAAGCTTTAATGCTTCTTGTTCAATATTGGCGTTAGAGCTTTCAGATTTATTGGCACTAGGGCCTTCAGATAATACAGCCTTGTTGGCTTTCTTAGATATTGGCTTAGCAACAGTTATCTCCATCATCGCTATCTTGGATTCTATTGCAGCAACTTTCACACTCATCTCGAATTTCAATGTTTCGAGTTCCCTCTTGATTTGCTCCATTCCTGGTTAAAAAATCTGGAATAAAATTGTCTTTCTCTTTAATATGGACAATATCAAAGTTAAATGGCGCAAACCACATTTGCATTCTAATAAGTGGCCTTTCAACTGCACTGGTTCCAAGTTTATTAGTTAACAATGGTTTTACCTGAATATTATCCGTTCTAATAAGAAACTTTTTAGGTAACAAATAAGGTTCAAATTTTGCTACTCCTTTTTTAACAGCTAAACATTCTTT
>NZ_WUQY01000110.1 GCF_009829085.1 Sphingobacterium bovisgrunnientis | reverse complement strand
AAACATATGTTTCGATTAATTATGCATGACTGGATGGATTACTGAGCCGTGAATAGGAAAATTTTTAGTAAAAAAAAAAAAAAAAATTATGTGTTTCTGCAACAATCGAACATTCATACTAGATGGATTTAAAAAAACAAAACCAAAAAAAAAAAAAAACTTTAAACTCTTTAAACTCTTTTAACCTTGCTTTTATAAGATCATCTTCAATAGTGGTGTAAAATTGAGTGTAAATTGGTATCTTCAAAATCATTTTTATATCCTCATTTACATCTCAACAGATTTAAATCCAAATTTTGCTCTAATGGGAAGATATAAATCCACTTTCGTCACTACATTTTTTTTTTTTTTTTAAAAAAGGACAGAACAAGTTATGATTTTCTGGTTATTTTGGTAAGAATAATGATGCAATAAAGGCGTAGGTAAATTTTCAATTATTTATTTGACTACTCCAAGACCGGCCTTCATAAATACCAGCTTAGGACTCTTTAGGCCTGGTTGCCAGGCTTTGCTTGGACTCTTAGTTTGATTAATAATTGCAGTAGTGACGATCTTATTTCTGAAATAATTCATATCTACTTGGATTATAAAAATATCACTTGC
>NZ_WUQY01000109.1 GCF_009829085.1 Sphingobacterium bovisgrunnientis | reverse complement strand
ATCAGCATGATTCACCAAAATTGACGAAGAACCACTTTGCTGTGGAATGGTGGTGTAGTATGGTCCGGAATATTCAAAACAAGCCCTTGTGAAAAGAATTGATCTTTGGAATGCAATTTATGATAGCATATCATAGATAGATATTATTAGCTTAAGCAATCATAAAAGTTAAAGTAATTGTCTTTTATGATTGCTTAGAATAAGTACATTTTTGAATAAAATTAGCATCTAATCATCTCTAAACAATAACTATAAAACACTTCAGATCACAGCCATAGTGTCGTAATTTTTAATCTGAATACATATTCGATTACCTTTTCGTAGAACACTTTTCTTGCAAATAAATAGTTTAATAAATTTAAGTTTTCAATAACATTTACAGCTAGATATAAAAATCATTTGAACAATTGAATCGTTTTTGGATATACTGGAACATACTGACCCCTCAAAATTGAATTAGTTTTAGGGAGGCATTATGCGTTTAAAGCCCATATTCAACTGCCATACTGGCTCATGTTGCCCCCCTAAATGCATTTAATAGTTCATTGCGCTGGAGCATGCTGACCCCTTTGCGAGTAGTTTTTGTTACTTAGTGATCAAATAATTGG
>NZ_WUQY01000108.1 GCF_009829085.1 Sphingobacterium bovisgrunnientis | reverse complement strand
ATGCCCTAAGGAGAAAGTCGATGGGACAATTGACGTCATTACCTACTTCTTAGACAGAATTGATCAAAGACTTGGGAAATCTAAGGATCAAAGTGATTACCCCGCCAGAGCAAGCTAATGCTCGGTTAGCAACCTTAATAAGTCGACCTACTCTTAGAAGTCGGGTTGTTGAAGCACAGGAAAAGGACCCATTCTTGCAAAAAGATCAAGAATGAAGTTGGTACCGATAAAAAGAAGGACTTTGGAATAGCTGAGGATCAGGCACTAATGTTTAAAGGAAGGATTTGTGTGCCTAAGGATGAGAATCTAAGAAATGAAATACGGGAAAAAGCTCATTCCACCCCCATACACCGCACATCCCGGTGGTACGAAAATGTATCGAGACCTTCGAGATACATTCTGGTGGAGAAACATGAAAAGGAGTATCGGACTGTACGTGCAGAAATGCATAATATGTTAGCAGGTTAAGGCAGAACACCAAAACTAGCAGGATTGCTGAATCCTTTAGAGATACCTGAATGAAAATGGGAAAACATCACAATGGATTTTGTGGTTGGATTTCCAAGGTCAGCAAAAGGACACAATGCTATATGGGTTATAGTAGACCGA
>NZ_WUQY01000107.1 GCF_009829085.1 Sphingobacterium bovisgrunnientis | reverse complement strand
CTACGAGGTTTTTGAGGGCAACGGGCGAGGACGTGTGCATTTGCGGGGACTACATTTGCGGCGTGCGTCTTATGCCTAGGCCAATCGACCGACACGTCGCGCGTTTTCGTCCCCTCGCATGCCTTCCGTCCTGCAACATTTTGCCTTTCCACGGCCTCGTTTCGGGACAATTTCGTGCCATCCGACCGGACGTAGGGTTGTTGTCGGGACTACGTTGCGACGTGCGTCTTATGCCTAGGCCAATCGATCGACACGCCGTGCTGTTGTGTCCCGGCACGTTCTCTCCGTCCGGACTGATCCTCCTGCTCTCGTCGGGTCTTTACTCCTTATTTCGAGGCCGTCGTTCGACACGCAACGCAATTTCGTGCCCACGCGTGCCCTTTCGTCCGGGGGCTGCTAGGGGGTGACCGGCCGGAGTATTGCCGGAGCAGCGCCATCGTCGGACGGGAAACTTGCCCGGACTTGCCGGTGCCGGTCCCCAAGGCCTCGAAGTTTGCAGGGACGCAGGCCACCCGTAGGCGGTCGTGTCCATCTGCAGCTTGGCCATGTTTCCTGTTCCCTCTCATACACCCTCTCCCCCCTATAATAGACTTAGGAGAAAGAACCCAAGTG
>NZ_WUQY01000011.1 GCF_009829085.1 Sphingobacterium bovisgrunnientis | reverse complement strand
TCAAATAAGACTTTGGCAACAAAGCACAAGTCTGTGAAGCCCGAAGCCCATTTGTCTTTAGCAAATGGGTAGTTCACAACTCATTATAGTAAAGCAAATAAAAAATTTAAGGCTGATTTTGAGTTTTATTTTTCATCTAAGGATGATAACTATGATGTGGCTCAAATGGTGGAAAGTCAAATAAAAAGTATTATCAAAAAATATTCTAAAAGGAATTATATCGATTATAGCAGTAGCAATGCATTATCAAGAGAACTGTCTAAGTTCTTGCAGTCAGGTGAGCAATATTTGAAAAATAATAATTTGCTTGACGCTTCTAAATTTACTATGACATTTATTAAAGAAGTAACGCCTGCTTTAGATTATACAGATGACAGTAGTGGTTCAATTACAGATGTAATTATTTCCAGTATAGACTTATTACTTGATATAATTTCCAAGGCACCATTTTCATTAAAAGAACGTATTACTGATTTATTGAAAGTTGAAGTTCAAAAATCCATGTATTATGAATTTGGAGAGTGTGGGCATACTTTGGTAAATATATATTCCACCCTGTGTTCTGAATTAAATAGGAGTTCTGATTTCATTGATTTTGCAGAGAAAAGAATTCATGCTACAAGAGTCAATGGTGATGTTTATGAGCACGAATTTTTTGTAGTTGAACTCATATTATTTCTTTTCCAAGAAAATAATCAAGAATATGCGATGCAATTAATCTATGAATATCTGCACTTACCTGCGGTTCGGCAAATTCTTGTGGAAGAGTTGATTAGTATGCAAGAATTCGATAGTGCAATAGCTTTAATTGAAGACGGTATTTTGTTGGCTAATGAACATCATAGTTTTGGATTAGTTAAGCAATGGGAGAGAAATCTACTTCGGATTGCAGAAATTCAGGGTGACACTAAAACTCTGCGAAAGAATTACGAGAAGTTGGCTTTTGATCCAACTTTTAGTAGTGCTGATTATCAAAAATGGAAGAATACATATTCTGCAGAAGAATGGCCATCAATAATTGAAAATAAAATAAAATCTATTCGTAACAAAATTCAAAAAGCAAAAAAAGCCAATAAATGGCAATCAGAAGATTATTTATTATTGATCTCATTAGGTCCAATTTTTGTTCAAGAAAAAATGGATAAAGAGTTGATCGAGCTTATAAAGAAACAAACGGAATTAAATATAATCCTTCAATATCATTCTTATTTAAAGGATTTATATCCAGAAGACTTAATGAAATTATATCTTCCTTTATTAGAGCAACTTGCCGAATTTGCATCTGATAGATCTGCTTATAAGAACTTATTAAGGGTAGTAAATTTAATCTATAATGATATTCCATCTGGAAGAAATGCTTTAAATAACCAGTGCATTGAATGGAAAGTTATATATCAAAGACGTCCAGCTATGCTGGATGAGATAAATAAGTTTATTGAGCGTGTTTCATAGGCACTTAAGATCTTTTAGATCCTTGTTATCACGATTTTTTAAGCCTTTATTTATACAAAAATGAAAGTATAAATAATCACGTTTTTTACAGTTGTTAATTTAGGTTTGAATTTTATGGTCTAAAATTTTTTTAGGCCATAATTACTACTTCCAAATGGCATTCTCTATATGACCTGATTTTTCACTGGAGATACATTACTATAGGACATTATTTATGGTATGCTATTGACAAATTGAATTTTGAGATATATTTTGTTTCAAGTATATTTTGTTTAGTGTGAAATGGCCCATATTGTTGGGCCATTTTTTTAGCACTGTACAAACTCTAGTAAATAACTGCAAGAAAACTTAATCAAATGTATATGTGGAATCGGATTTTGTTTTATCTTATTCTTGGCGCAAAGTAGCGGGGTTGGTTAAACCTAACAAAAGAATAGCAGAGGGTGGCTAAAGCGTCTTGGTGGGGGGGCGTTAGTAGACAACTTTTAATTATGGTAAGAGATATGTTTTTCTATCCTAGATTAATAAGAATAAAATGAATTATTTTTCATATTTCAAAAGTAGCTAAACAGCTACTAATTTTTATTTTGTAAGAAAATGTGAGGTTTTTAGCTTTACTAAGGTGTTAAATATGGGTAGTTTTGTACCATAAATTATATTATACATATGAGAATATTTTCTTCTTTAGCTTTCAGTGTTTTAGCATTACTATTAATCGTAACTAGTTGTGATAAATCTGATTCAATTTCAAAAGATAAAGTTATTATTAACAATAACTTAAATTCATTGAATCAACGTGTGTCTAGTAAAAATGCAGGTTTATTAAATTTTCAAACGCCATCTGCAAATGGTATGAAATTTAGAAGTGGTGATACTGAGCAGTCAGTAATTCTAACATCATCAGACAAAAACTTTGCATTAGCATTGGTTTCAGAAGTTTCTTCACCATCTTTCGATGGTGAGAAGTTGAGATCCACGCATGTTGCTATAGAGGGATCTTATGCATACGTAAGTTATAATACAGAGGGAGACAAATACTTAGGGGGTGTAGATGTTATTGATATTTCAGATATTAATAACCCAAAATTAGTTGTAAGTGCTCAACTTCCAGATGTAGATGTTAATGCTTTACAAGTGGATGGGAATAAGTTATTAATAGCTGGGGCAGCAAATAGAGATGTGTTTTCAGAGTTATCGACTTCTGCTTGGTCTTCTTTCTTGACTTTAAATAATGGTATGCTTGGCAGTAATTATGAATTCCAAAATCTTCCCGGTCCTTCTGCACTAGATATAATTGCTGGAAAGCAAGGTGCTAATTTTGTCGTATCCGGAGGAATGAGCGGTGTACTAGCCAAACTTAATAAACAAAATGGAAATGTTGAGATGTCTATAACGATTCCTGATTTAAGATCTGTTAAAGATAATGGTACGAAAGTAGTTGCCTTAAGTGGTACAGGGGTATTAAAAGTGTATAATGAGTCTTTAGTCCATGAGAAGGATGTTTCTGTTGAATCAAACACGGCAGAGTCTAAAAGGACAATGGATTTACATCAAAATATGGCCATTGTTCCACAAGGAAAAAGTGGATTTGGCATTTATAATATACAATCGGGAAATTTAGTTAAGCAGCATGGGATTCCAAATTATTCAGGCAACGATTTAAATTTAGATCCAGAGGATGTTGTAGTAAATGCAGTCTCGGTAAACAGTGATAAACTATTTACTGCCAATGGAGGTGCAGGCATTGCTATTTATAATTTTTCTGGTGAATCTGGTTCAGCAAATTTACTTGGGACGGCAAGTTTTAACGGAATGGATTTAACATCTAGCAATTTTGTGATAAGTAAAAATAACTTTGTTTTTGTAGCATCAGGGAGAGGGGGATTAAAGATTTTAAAAATGATTGATCTTACACCAAAGGTTCCAACATGTAATGGAACATATCCTATTTATTCTGGAAATGATAGTTGGTTCAATATCAATTCAAATGATGTTAGATACTTCTCGGGAGTACGTGCTTTCCAAGGCGTAAATATAGGCGGAGCATTAACTTGGTGCGGTACCTTAAGTGTTACTTCTAGTGACTTAAATGTTAACTCAAATGGAAAGTTAGATGTATATGGAACATTAGCAGCATCTAAAAACATAAATGTTAATTCCAGTACTAATCTTTATGGCGCCTCTGTAGTTGAGGGTAATATTAATTTAAATAGTGCAGGTGTATTAAGAGTGTCAGGGAATTTAGCTCAAGGAAAAAATTCGGCAAATACCACCTTCCATATAAATGGAAAATTAGAAATCGATGGTGAGGTTGTTGTCTACGGGGATTTGAATATTAATAGTTCAGGTACTGTGGAGTTTAAGAATGCAGCATCTAAGCTAATCGTGTATGGAAGATTTACTAATAACAATGGAAAAGTTTTAAACGGTAGTATTCAAAAAATATAATCACATTAAAGCTGTTTCATGTGATCTACTTACTCTGTATTTATAAAACGGAGCGTAAAACCCACAGGCTAAAGACCTGTTGGTTTTACGCTCCGTTTTATAAATACATTATTTTATCTTGTGTTCCACTTCTTATTTATTAAATATATTGACAATACTTCATCTAGAAGGATATCTGTAAGAATCATTCTGCGTATTGTTAGCCATTTGAGCATGATAATCCTTAACAGTAGTTTGCTTATCAATATTTTCTTTATTTTCCATAATTAGCCTTGCAAGAGTTTCATTATAGTTTTTTGTTAACCCTTCGGTCTGCTCATGCATATTATCTCTTAGGTTTTTTAGTTCTCTAAAAATAAGATAGGACAGCCCTCCATCAATAAGTACAGAAAGGATTAACCTTTTTCTATCTGAGAGTATACCTTGACTATCGGTGGCTGAATGTTGGAACTTTGTACCATCTTGTAATTCAATTAGTTTACCTTTTCTGAAATCCTCTTGCTGCGAAGCAGATAAGGGCAAGCCGTTAACTTCAATTATTTGTGGTAGTCTACTAGGGTCATACGATACAAAATCTTTGGTTTGTTTATCGTATTCGATGTTTACAGTAATGATGTTATCATCTTTAGTTTTGTGTAATTTGCTTATTAGGTTCACTTCTCCAGAAATAAGAGCCTCGTTTTCCAAAGAAGTTAATAAAGGGTGTTTTTGTGGCTTATTATAAATGGGGTGAATTTGAAGAGTAATATTGTTTAGCTCATCACGATACAGTGAAAGTTTTGCGTCGAGTTTATCGATTTCGATGCCATCTACCTGCAGCCCTTTTAGGCTAACCATATCTGTCCTTCGGCCTGAAAGTAAAGATTCAATATCTTCAGGTTTTAATTTTAAGTCACCGTCTTTATAAAGTCCTAATTTTTCTAAATCCTCTAAGGGAAGGGTTTCCATTTTACTTTTTGAGTTTTCCATAATTATTGGTTTGAGAGATATTATCGTTTGATTGAAATAATATTAGAATGTTCTTCATTAGTTGGTAAATGCGCAGCGTTTTGATTAATGTTAATTGGAATTATTTTAGTTGGGCTTTTAGCCGATAGTAAAGAATTATATAATACATCGGATTTTGAAAGAATGAAGTTATTTCCCGTGGATAGATCTTCAACTCTAAAGCGACCTCTTTTAAGCAGGCTATGAATTTTATAAGAGGTGTTATTGTACTCAATTACTTCTCCCATATTTAGGCTTGAGCCCATTTTTTTACTCGAAACTTTAATGTTCTCTTGTATATCTCTTGATGTATTTATGTCTCTTTTAATGTCGAATGCCATTATGTAGTTTAATATTTTTTCGGCATCTGCTGCTGCGGCATGTATTTCATAAGGTTTATCTTTTAGTAATTGAATCCAGCTTTCCACATAAGCAATATGTTGTCCCGGATCATGTCCAATGTTAAGTTCATGTCCTATAAGCATTGAGGCAATTTCAGCCCTTAATTCCTCTCGGGCATACTCTTGAGTTCCTATTCGATTAAAAATATCTCTGTTCAAGCGATCCTTATGAGAGGTCCAGTGTCCCATTTCGTGCAGTACAGTAGCATAATATTTATCAGCGGAATCAAACTGATTGCGTTTGGGCATTACAATCTGGTCAGTTTTGGAATTGTAATAGGCTCTATCTTCATTATTGTGGGAAATATTAGCTTTGGACGCTATAATTAGATTTTCTACTCTTTGTAGATTTTCCCAGTTTGAAATTTTAGGTTCTTTTATTATTAAAGGTTCTATGCCGTTTATTTGCTGGGCATTAAATACCCATGCGGTTGTTATAATAGGTGTTTTAAGCTTTTGAAATTCTTTTAAAGGTTTTCCATCTTCCTGGGTTATTATTTTCCCCTGTTGGTCTCGCGAGGTGAAATAATCATGAGTTTTTACATATTGAATAAGTGTTGCTTTTTCGCCTTTTTTGACACTATACCCCTGAGAATCTGCTTGTTTAAATGTCAACCATCTAGGGTCTTCTCTTTGGGCACTTAATAGGGATAATATATTTATTCCTTTGTACCTGTTACCTGTAAGGGCATTATAGGGCAGCATGAATGAAGGACCATTGCTATTCCATGGCAATTGCCATGGCGCTGTTCCTTGTTCTAGCTTTTTAATAATATTGTTAGCAACTATTTCATGTAAAGCTTTGGAACTGTTATTATTCATCTTCATCTCCTTGCTTAAATTGACTTGAATGATCCATGTATTCTATTCCATATATTAGGGCTTCTTCCGGGGTTAGCTCAATGCTTCCTAGAGTGGTTAGTAAAGCTAATTTCTCTTGTAGGCTTATAAAATGATTATCCATTTTCATTTATTTTTTAGTGTGTTAAGGTGTAGTGATTGAATTTCTTTAAGAAATGATATAGGGTCTATATACCTGCCTTTTAGTTTTATCGATAGATGCAAATGTTCTGCTGTTGCAAGGCCAGTGTTTCCTGAGATTCCAATATTATCTCCTGCGCAGACCTGATCTTTTTGTTGTAGGAGTAAACTATTCAGATGTGCGTAGATTATTTCCAGTTCTCCAGATTTTATGGTAATATAATTTCCGAGATACCTATGGTATCCAGCAAAAATCACCTCTCCATTTAGAATACTTTTGATGGTATCTGATTTACACTTAAAATCTACGCCGTAATGGAATTTGGGTATCCCAAGGATCGGATGGATTCTCTTGCCAAAAGGTGAAGTGATTTTTAGTTCAGGCAAAGGGCTACTAATGTGGAGCTGTTGTGCAAAATGAATTTTAGGAATAAGTAATAGACACATTAAATAGGCAGGGAATATACAGGTGATACGTCTGTCTATAGAACAGAAATTTAGAAATTTATATAGCATGTTCTTTATGTTTAAAGAGATAATTAAAAAGATCTGGGATATCTTAGCTTCGGATAGCATCGTCAACTACCTGGTTTACTTGTTGAATTATCAGGGAATAATTCTCAAGTAGTATCTCTTCTTGTTGATCTCCAAAGTCGTAAAATAGGGGCATTTCTTGGTAGTTATTTTCCTCCTTATTCAACTCCTTCATATCCAGGTTTATCCTACAGTTGATTGCTGTGGTTTGAAATTCTCCAGTGAATTTTTCAATTCTATCACGAGCAAGAATGCCTACAACTTCTCCCGCTGAAAGCGATGCTATTTTTCCTGCAGGAATGAGCGAATCTAGCTTTTCATTGACCGAAATAGAAGTTTTTGTTCTATCTATACTTAGACTTTCACCTTGCTGTTTAACTTTTCCAAAAAGTTTTTCTAACCAATCGAGTGTATCCTTACTTCGTACTGCTCCAGATATGATGTTGCCCATTATAGCCATGATAGTATCAGCTGCCTCTTTGCCATATTGTTGACGGAGCATAGGTAGTTCCTGGATACCTAACACTACAGCAGATAAATTTGATCTGGCTTGAGCGAGTAATACATCAATCTTATGTATATATACACTTGGGGCTTCATCCACCACTAGGCCTACAGGTAGATTTCCTTTGGTATTTATAAGTTTAGTAACTCTATTAAGAACAACAGACAGGCAGGCCGAGTTAATGCTTTGCGTACTTGGGTCATTAGCAAGCACAAGAATTGAAGGAGACTTGGGGGAAGATATACGCAAGTCAAAATCGTCACCAGAAAACACCCAAAATGTTTCCTTGGTAGCCATTCTTGAGATAAATATTTTCAGGGTGCCGACCTGTCCTTCCAATTGATCAAATGCTTTAGCTTTATAGGCAGACATAAATGGAGATAATAAAGAGGCCAGTTCATCATTACTGAATAGTACAGTAAATATTTGATCGTATGATAAATTTAAAAAGGCTAGTACGTGAGGAAATGAGGAGTATCTCCCTTGTTGATGCCTGCTGAAATAATATATACATGCTGCAAGGAAATTTATGGCCGATTGCGTAAAAAATTGATCGCTTCCAGCTGACTTATCACCTTTTTTTAAAGCTTCCACTAACGCCTCTGCTGTCTCCGATGCATCAGCTAAGGTTTTTATATATTCGGACTTAAATGGATTCACTCTTCGGCTTTTTTGGGGCTCATTCAGATTTATCACATGAAATTTGTGTCCATATCCTTTATCGACCATTTTGCTATAATGATAGTACGCTATTTTGCCAAGATCCGGGTATTTAAGATCGTATAGGCACATGGTAAATGACTTATTTATCATCTGTCTAATTATAGGCATAATAACGCCGAAACTTTTCCCACTTCCGGGAACCCCACATACTAAAAGTCCGCGAAAAAGATTCTCAAGGCTAATGAACCCTTTGTTTACTTTTCTATTATAATAAAATAGCATGGGTATATTGATGGCATATGGATTAGTAGATGCTTTTGTTTGTTGCAAAAAGGACTCTTGTTGAATGTTCCATCTATCTTTCCCAAGGTTAGAGTGTATGATTTTTGATATGTTATCTAAGGCAACATGCAATAATACAACCCCAACTATGCTGCAGGCAGTATAGGTTAAATTCAGGGTGTTAATTTTATTTAGAATTGTAGAGGTTGGAAATTTATAATACAGCCAAATGGAAATACTTAATATTAGTATTCCAAAGATTAACGGAAAGAGAATATGTTTTTGCGGGTTGAGATCTACCTTCTTTTTTGATAAGGTTCCTATGGCCACTAGGCACAGTAAGCTCAGTGTAAATGATTTACTAGCTATAGGGCTACTATACATTGGTAAACTTAAAACTTTGTAGGTTAGATTTTCTACAAAAACATACTGGGTGTGTAGAAACGCTTTTGTAAATGCAAACAGATAGACATCAAAACATACGGAGAGATAAACTCCAAATTGAAGCAACCTATAAAGACTTTTTTGTTCTTTAGTTTCTTCCATGATCTCTTGAGTTTTTAGTTAATAAACTGATAATCTTGCTAAGGGAATTCGATTATAGGGCTTTTGCATTTGATATATCATCAAAACCTATGTCCAGATCTAGCATACGTCCGGAAATCTGCTTTTCTGTTAAGCTAATTTTGAGAACTTTGCTATTGGGGAATATGACTTTTTTAATGACATATATGTTACGTTGGTGGGATTTTATAGTACTTAGCTCCTTAAATTTCCATATGGGTGTTATTTCAACGCTTTGAAAGTTAGTCGTTTTAAGTACTTTTTTGTCTTCAACAAAAAACCTAAACTCATCGATGTCATAAGATAGTTTTGTCTGGTTTGAAAAACTGATATCTAAAAATATATATTCACCTACTGCATAAATCTCATTAACTGAAAGGGTTATCCCAAAATCCTTTTTCTTGGTGATTGGTTTGGATTTTTTTTTGGATAGGAGTTGCATGGATATTTCTTTTTTATTGATTTCTGTTAAAAGATCTCTGTTAATTTCCAGGGGTTGGCTCCTGATCGGATCGAGCTGGATTAAGGCAGGCAGGTTTGCTTGAAAGGTATTAAGGTAGCAAAGCCGGTATTGAGAAATAAAGTCTTCGGCGACAATAGTTAAGGTTCCAAGCTCGGGGCTTAATGCCCCTTGTGCTATAGAGTCGTTTTGAAATTTAATACGCAACATATTTTCTAAGGGCAAATCTCCATGAACTAGCTCAGAGGAGATATCGACATATTTAATGGGCTGTGGGGATAGAAAATGTACAGAGTTATCGGCGTACAGGTATATAGTAGGGAGATCCTGCATGTGCGTTTGTCGGGCTAAATTGTTTTGTGCAAAAATATGCGTGATATACAAAAGGGAGAATAGCAGTGTTAAATTGATTTTTATAGTTTTCATAAGTTATGTTTTTAGGTGTAAGGAAATATAAATTCGGAACTGTAGTTATGGATAATATAGGCCAAGATTAAAGCCTTCATAGGCGTGAATGCCGTAAATGTTTAGAAAAAAGCCTGGCTTTTAATTTGCGCTATTATTTGCACTTGCGTCTACTAAGTAGACATGGGTATTGTATTTTATTTTTGCTTTATTTTTTCTTATGTGTTTATTGATTGCTGAACTTGTGGATTGAAACATGCGCTGCACAGTACTCATTAATAATTGGGCATTATTTTCTGCTTGTTGATTAATCGTTAAGCCCTGTGCCGAGTTGCTGGTAATCTCCTTACTAAATTCTCTAAACTGAGATTCAGGAACATATAATCCGGCTTGACCATCTTGGTCATAGATGTTGAGTTTAACAGGTAATATCTGATCTTTATGCAGGATAGCGTTTACTGTTATTTGTACCCTTTGCGCGGAAAATCCCGATACTTTGGCATAGAGAAAGGTCCCTTTTTCAATTTTATATTTCCCTACTTTTAAATCTTCAAGCAGTCGTAAGCGAAGCCGCGAATCCACATAGGAGGTTCTATTTTCATCTATTATTGCCTTTATTAAGCTTTCTTGTTTATCGCTTTTAATGGTATTAAAAACTCCCTTGCTATTTGTGAATTTTTCTACATTTAAATTTGTTGTAAGCTCCCTTTGTGCTGTTTGGTGTGGCTGTTCATTAGGCTCTTTAGAGTTATATTGGGGATCATTCGCTTTAGCAAAGCTGTCGGCTAGAGCCATCTGTTTTCGAAATAAATCCAAAGGATCCAGCTGCTTTGTGCTGGTGCTTTCTTTTTTTTCGTTTTGCTGATAAGGTAAATTTTTAAGTATTTTTTCTAGTTCTTTATCTGTGCTTTTTGCCGGATATGGTTTAGTTATGTTATAAGAAAGCTGAGCAGAGGATAATGATTTCTCAATAGAGTCTAATTTTCTTTTTTCGTTCTGGTTGTATAGCTCATCGAACTTAAATTCTGTTTGCTGCTCCTGTTGTATTTGACTTATGGCAGTATATCCGTCTGCATATTTATATTGATTTTTATATGCAGCAAGTTTATCTGCCAGCTCTCGTTTTTTTATTTCATCGGACACATCGGTAATATGCTCTTGCAGTGTATTTTCCCTGGGCTGGTCCTGCGGATTTTTGGTGGCAAATACATCATTAAATATGTAATAGAATATACATAAAAAGGGCAGTGCAATAACAGGAATGATGTACCGTGGTTTTTTGAAGTTAACTTTCATAATTTGCTATTTATGTACCAGTGTGTCTGGCATTTTTGAATTGATTATGCTGGTTTCAATTTTCTGCATTCTTTCAAAAACATACAATACCATGGCACTATCTTGGTGGGTTAATGAATCTTTACGAACTAATTGTTCAACTATACTTTGGAGCTCAAATAATTCTTTAGTCGCTGAGGCAGAGTAGGCGATGCTTCCCATTCCAGCGTAAAAGCCTGACAGCAAACTTTTGGCAGGGGCTTGTGTGGTATCTTTGTGCGTTTTAGGTAAATAAAAAAAGCATCCTAAAGAGATTAGAATGCTGGATACCATGACCCCATATACAGTTTTGGGGTAGGAATTTATAATATAGAAGAAGCTGCGCTGTATTTTACCGATATGATCCTCCCAACGATTATATAACTCCTGCCATAGGGACGGTTGATCTTGTTTATTAGATGTTATTCTTCTGAACATGGCTGATATCTTTATTTTCTATTGTTTTCCATTTTGTAATTAATACACCATGGCCGTTATTCTCGGTTCTAAGTTTTAGATCATGGAGGTGTCCTTCTGTGATAATTGTTCGCACCACAGTGGAGCTTCGTCTATCAATAGTTTGTTTACCGTAATAGCGAAAATATTTCCTTTTAGGATCTATATGAATAGAATCTGTTTGTATAGTTAATACAGCGCTTGAAGAGAGTATGGAGTTGAAAAATCCCTTTTCCCGTAAATTGTTGTACTGTAATGCACCTGTTTCATCTATCAAGTACATTGCTTTTTTCATTTGGTACTCCATGAATTTCTCATCTGGTGCAAGTGTAAAAAAGAGCATATGGAATAAATTCACATGCGTTCTATATTCAAGCGGTCTGTTCACGTTCACATCCAGCTGGTTTGCTTGATAGGGGGTAGAATTTTTATCTAAGATATATACGGATTTACGGGCGATATGAATCTGTTTAAATGCAAAGAAACTTACGCCAAGTGATATTATAATACTAGTTATAAGACTTAAAATCGAAATCCATGAGGCTAGTCTAATCTTGCTCTCGATGTTTCTAATAATCATAATGATAAGGATTGTAGTTTATATTTTAGTTGCGATTTTGCTGGCTGTACGCCATGCTGCTGATGAGTTCCTAGCTACGGTGCTCACTGCAGAGGTAATTCCACTTGTAGAAATAATCCATGTGCTGATACTGGGAACGGTTAACATGGTAAGGCCCCCTATAATAAAGGAGATAATAACAATACCGAAACTTAGTATACCGTTGGAGGCAAACCAGCCCATTTTTTCTAAAGTATCTCCCGATGTAGCTAATAACTGTTCATAGCGTGTAATCTCAGCCTCCATGGCATATTGTTGAAAAAGACTAGATATATGCATCACCAGGTAAGCAATTCCTGAATAAAGGTTAACACTGACAAAACGCGCAATCCAGCTTGAAAACGAATCTCTAAAGGCAGGAAGTATGCTTGTAGAAACTGAAAAAGGCCCTAATATGATAAGTATGGTGGAATATATAATTTGAATCATAAAAATTATATATACGCAAATTCTTAAGACCCATAGTGCAAGGGTTTCAAGTGTAAAAGTTAAAAGCAGTTGTAAGTTTACCTGCATTCTGTTTTTTAACTGTGTTACTGTATTCCATACGGTAGTAAATCCTTCTTTTACAGTAGAGGTAACCGATTCCCAGGCTTTGCCATACCAAGAATCTGCTTCTTTTTGAGCCACCTCGGTCTGGGCTTGAATGGTGGTAAGTTGGTCGGCAATTTTAATCATTAAATCTGCTCGTTTTATACGTAAGGCGTTTACTTGTAACTGTCCTGTATCGAATAGGGCTTCTGTTTTGGCGGCTATTATATCTGTGGGATAGGATATAATGCGTGTAAAGGGGCTCCACCATATTATTATCATTGCTAGGCCAAAAGGGCGCAGAAGTGGCATTATTTCTAATTTCTTATCACCTGATATCATATCATATGACCTTATGGCGAATGATATTAGCATAAAAATGGCTGCTAAGGCTTGCGCATCGGCTATAAATACATCAAAATGTGTCCACATGGTGTTTTTCATGCCCCGTAAAAAATGCATCACACCTTCCTCATAAACACCATTGCCTTGCAGGAAATTGAAAGTATCCTTAAATGATTCGGGTGCGCTGGCAGCAATAGATTGATGGTTTACGGGCAGAAGTGAGCATAAGAAATTTAAAATATTCATAGCATGAGGTTTATTTAGCGTATAGACGCGTAAGAATTTTGTTGGCTATTTGAATGTCTGTCTGCCCGGGCGGTATGGAAGGAATATGGAGGCTTAAGGCATTCGGGGAAACATGTATTTTCTTTGCTAGGGCGAGATACTTAGCTTGATACTGCACTTTTGCATTCCAATTGCTATTGAGTAGTTGATAGTCTTGCAGTATACGGTGATAACTAAGCATTCTACTTCCTCTATCCAAGTAACTTTGTTGCGCGATTGAGAGTCTCTGTCTTAGGCTTTCAAATTCTTGGATGTACCAGTCTAGCACTCCTTTGGCAATCAAGTTTATTTTTAATTCGTAAGAAAAATCTTTCAGATGATCAATACGATCCTCTAGAAGTGGGCTAAGCTCATTTTTATAGTATAGATTCCATAGTGGATCGGCAGAATTTACTTGGGGAGCGTAGTTATATATTTCCGTGAGGGAAGTGCTCCGCAGGGTGTCGCTGTGTAGTTTATAGCGCTGGGTAGATTCTTTCATTGCCAGTAGCATACCCATGCGTAGGGTTTGAGGTCCAGAAGCAGATAATGGGCGATGGTCTACTTTAGGATAGTTTGGGTGAAGGCCCCATGTAAGCCAATACTGCGGGTTTAATCCTAGAAAGCCTTTTTTTGGCGTAAATTTATTTTTATCCCATTGTTTAAAAACCATACGCTCTTGTTGATTGACAATGTGTTTATCATTTATTTTCCGTACAGTTTGTCCATTGAGAGGGCTCAAGCTTAGGATGATATAGAAGAGCAATAGGTATGAAAATTTTGATTTTAGCATTTTTTTAAAATTTAGTGGATAATTTACTTTAATAGGTTGTAGTACCTTAAAATTTCGTCTGCTTTCTGCTTATCGGTATTAATAAAGCTGGCATACGGATTAATTGATTTCACAATACCATTTATTTTAGCCCAGTAAATAGCGCGGTGCATGGAAAATATAAGGGCTCTGATTACTTTTAATTCTAAGCTTATTTTTGTGAGTAGATAATCTCGTTTTTGGTAATCCATTAAAATGTCCGTACCTTCTTTTAATATAAATTCGTATACCTCGGCAGCAAGTTTTAGGCTCCTATCTTTAAAAGATTTTGAGGCTTGCTCAGCAAAAAGTAATAGCCATGGGGCGGGGGCTGCCAGCTGCAATACCACACTGCTTTCTTTATATATCTCCTGTACAAGTTTGCCAATACCAACCACTTGGATAGAGGATTTCAAACCTTGATCTACATGAGTTAAAGATTGATGAATGATGTTTTTTACTAATATCACTGCGCTTAAATTTATATTGATATTATCTACTTGTTGATTTATTTGGCTAAGCAGTGATTTGTGGTAGCTTTCCGCAGATAAGCGTACAGCAGCATTTTCATTAACTGTGCGCAGGTGATTGGCATCATGAATGACGGTTACCACCCCTTGGGCTAGCGCAAAATTTATCGGAAAGAAGAACAAAACGATTATATATATTAATTTCATGGGGTCAAGATTTTTATTTTCGATAGGATACGCTCTACGATACGTTTATCTTCATTTATGAAATCAGAAAATGCATGCTGGGATTTAACCTTTTTAAGTACACTGGCGTAATACATGGAGTTTGCAAGACTCCTTGAGATGCTTAATATAGTTTTCAGCTCGGTGATTACCTGAGCATAAAATATTCGCCGGTCACTTTGCTTCATCTGATTAATCTCCCCGATTGTGAGCATAAGTCCTAAAATATACCTGGCTAACTGTTGGGCTCTATGGATTAATTCGCTTTGAGAATTTAGGGCAAGCCTTAACGTGCTGGGGTCATCCTGGACATAGTGGAGTATGCGCTCCTGCTCGTTGGTAATCTGCTGTATTAATTGGGAAGATTCCATCGATGTATTAAGGATAAGTAATGCTGTCCCTAGCACCTGAAATCGCCCTGTGATCTCACGGTATCGACTTTTTAGCGTTGCGGTTTGCTGGCTGTTTATTTCTTGGTTTGCTGTCGCTACAACTTGGGTGCTTCGAAGAGTTTGCTGTTTTTCATATTCTTGTTTGCTGTGAGCGACAAGCTGATGTAATAGTTCAATATTAAGCTGTGCTTTTGACAAGGGCAGTAGGCACATGTTAAAGGTAAATAGGAGCAGTAGCGTTTTCATTTTTTAACCAGTCTTGAATTCCTAATAATATCATCAGCTATACTCTTATCAATATTTATAAAGGTGCTGTAAGGATTCAAGGATTGTAGTATTCCGCGCTGCTGCGCCCAGAACATGCTTCTTTGCATTCCAAAGGCTATTCCGCGCAGTATGTTAAGCTCAATTCTTATGTAGTTTAATAGCTTAGCCCTTTCACCCGAATCCATCAGGTTTTCCTTTCCGCCTTTTAGAGCGAAGGTGCCCACTTCTAAGGCTAAATTTGAAGCCCTAGTTTTAAACTCTCGCGCACCTTCTTCTGCAAAAAGTAGGAGTATGGGGTTGGCTTTTGCTATTAATAGTGCTTTTTCAATGTTTTCTAGAATGTCGGCGGAAATTTCAGTGATATCTTTAACGGCTAAAAGCGAGCGCATTACACCCGATACCTCTGAAAGACCTCTATAAATTTGATTTTGCAAATCATTGGCTATAGTTAACTGACCCGTGATTGCAAGCTGTCCACGTTGAATCAGTGTAAGGTTTTCATTGACATTATTAAGTTGGTTATTAATAACTCCAGCATGTGTAGCTGTTGCTGCTGCGACAGTAGGGTCAATATAAACTTGGGCATTGGCTAGGTGTAGGCTCAATACCATTAAAATAATGGAGAGAATTTTCATGGAATAGTATTTTAAGGTTTACAAATAAATTGTTCCAACGGGCGCGCTGGTGAGATTTACCTGGTTAACAAAATCTTG
This sequence comes from Sphingobacterium bovisgrunnientis, assembly GCF_009829085.1. Taxonomy (GTDB): domain Bacteria; phylum Bacteroidota; class Bacteroidia; order Sphingobacteriales; family Sphingobacteriaceae; genus Sphingobacterium; species Sphingobacterium bovisgrunnientis. The sequence continues at coordinate 84,172 of NZ_WUQY01000011.1, read as the reverse complement.
AAGGCTCATTTTCGATTTGTTAAAGTCATCCACAAAGGCTGTAAGGGCATTGGGGTAGGTTTTAAAGTGTCGCACGTATATTTCCACAGCACTTTTCTCTGGCTTTTCTGTTGTAAAGGCCAGGTGGTGATATAAGCTTACCTCTACGCCATAGACCTCGCCGGAATTCCCTCTTCTAATATAGAATTCATTGAATCGGGACCGATTATGCTTATTATCAAGCTTATTTATGGTGCTAATTTTTAGCTGCTCGACAGGACTTATATTAAGAAGTTCTGCTACTTTTTTTAAATCAGTTTCTTTTTGTTGCAGAAGTATAACCGTATCCGAGTTGTTAATAATACTATCTTTGATTATGGGATTTCCTATGATGTCGTTTATTTCTTGGGTTACTTCAATTATCTCTCCATAGAACTTACGTACCGTTTTATTTAAATACAACAGAAAATTTGCCATCATTGGAGAAGAGATAGCTCGCCAAGCTTCTTCTAAAATGAGCGTTTTCCTTCTGTTTTTTCTGTGCCTCATCTTTTGGATAAACATATCCATAATAATAAGGGTGACAATGGGTAGTAATATGGTGTTAGACTGAATATTGTCTATTTCATACACCACAAATTGCTCGTCAAAAAGAGATTTATCTGCAGGTTCATTCAAAATCTGTTCATATTCTCCGGCTTTATAGAATTTTTTAAGTACAAAACAGAATTCATCTATATCAAAGGGAATATTTTCCTGTTTCATGATGTTTGGGATATGTTTTTTTGCGAAAAGATAAAAGCTGTTAAAATTTAGCTCCTCTGTACGCTTATCCGCTTTATAGGAGAAGTAATCTATATAGTATTCTGAAATTACTTTTGAAATTACGTCACGTTCTAGGGTTGAAGCCTCACCGTTAGATCCTTTCCATAAAAGGCATATTAAGGTAATTAAGAAGTCTTTTTTCTCAATATTAAATTCTTCTTTTGTGATGGCAAAAGGATTCATGGTAATGGGGTTTTCATCACTATAGGTTATATATTTTCCATTATAAGTACTGCATAAGCCCGAGTAGGAGTGCCCCACGTCCACGATTACTACATCCATATTGTACTGTAGATACTGCTGAACGATAGCATTAATAGCATAGCTCTTTCCTGTTCCTGATGATCCCAGTACGAATCGGTTTCTATTTTTTATTCTTCCAGTTTGCATGGGATGATCCGATGGATCAATAGCTACAGGAATGCCTTGCCTGTCGGTGAAGTAAAGTAAAAAGTCAGATGGTTCATCGCTGGGCAATCGTTCTTTGAAAAACAAACATAACGCGGCATCGCAGGTTGTCAGAAACCAATCATACTTTTTTAATTCCACAGCATTTGCAGGAAGGGTTGTACGAAATAACTCGAGCTGGTTAAAGGCATTGCGGGAAGTGATGATTCCCTGTTGGAATAGTGCAGCCTCTATAAAGTTCGTTGCCTTATCTAGACTACCGGGGTATGTTGAGACCAAAATGTTAAAGTGCGCATGCACCAAAATTTGGTTTTCACGTGCAACATCAACTAATAATCTGTCAATATCTTCTACACATAATGTATTTGCGGGGTCAGGTATTCCCGCATGCCTATTTCTTTTAACTTCTAATTTATTTATCAGCTGGCGTTGTGCTGGTATTTCGATAAATTGATTGTATATGATAAGCTGATAATCGGGAACATTATAAAGAAAGAAGAAATTGTCAATAGGGAAATTTTGTGCATTGGAATCATTCTTTATAGTATATGGGCTTATCGTTTCAGGAAGATCTATACTCTGGGTGTTAATAAGTGTGATAGCCCGAACGTTTTTATTACCGATTGATAATTCTGTGTTTTCAGGCCTAATATTATCTAAAGTAATATTTTCATCTTTGAAATTTAAAGACATAACGCGCTTGACAAACAGATTTATCTGCTGGTTGGAAAGTATTTTGGGCTCTAGGTTTGCCTGAAAAAATAGTTCATATATTTTTTGAATATTTATAATAAATGCGGAGAGATCTCTGGCATCAAAAGTGTAAAAAGCCCCTTTTTTTACCGAACGGGTAATGGTGAAATAGGTTTGAATTTCTGTATAGGCTCTCCCTGAGAAATGCTCTTGGTATTTGCTGTGAAGGAATTCTTGATTTTGATTTGCTTTATATGCTTTGCGAATAAATATATCCTGCTTTTGCAGCATATGCCCTTCACCTAATATTTTAACCGCATTAAGAAGTATCTGATGATGCTGAATATAAAGTTTTGCATCTGCGGCATACTGCATAATGGGATTATTAATTTTTAGTATCACCGAATAATCACCATTTAAGTGATAGAGTATATCAATACCTTGGTAATTGTCTATACCGGCGTAGGGGATATCAAATAGATTTTTGATTACTTTTCTCATAGCTAATTAATAGTTTGGTTTGGGGAACAAAAATTCTGGGGTATTTTTTTCTATGGTAGGGTCCCTTATTTTGCCGGTGAAGTATCAACGCAATACAGCCACCCATGGTTGCAAGGGCGCAAAGTCCAGCTATTATCATGTTGGTTAAGGCCGCGGCAATGGCCCCTATAAATAGCCCTAATATTAATGAGCCAAGTGCCCAGTAAATATATTTTCCTTTAAAACCCTTATAGGTAAGGGGCTTTTGAAGCCCCTTGTATATGGGATAACTTTTCGGTGTCATACGCCAAAGAATGCTTTAATCACCACACTTACTAACACCAGGAATAAACAGGAGCCTCCCCAGCTCATTAGCTCTTTGTTAATATCCTGATCCCCACTATTCCATTTAATATACACGCGAATTCCACCTATCAGGCCGACAACTGCGCCAATAGCAAGTATTAAAGTTGATATAGGGTCTACGTAGCCTGTTAGAGACGACGTGGCTGCATTTATTCCCACAGTTCCCCCTTGAGCGTAGATGAAGTTTACTGACCAAATAGCAAGTAAAATGGCAGAAAATAGTTTTTTGAGATTTTGTTTCATGATTATTGTTTTTAAGTTATTTAGTTGTTGAATGTTAGTTTAGTGAAATAGCCCCTTAAGAGCTGCGCTAAGTATGGATAGAAATAGACAGGAGAAAAACCACCCGGCAATCTGCGCATCTATGCGGTCTCTTCCAAACTGCCAATTGTTGAAAATCCGTAATCCGCCTAATACTCCACATATTCCTCCTATAGCAAGTGCTAGATCAGATAAGACGATATAGTAGCGGTCAATTTGATTACTTACGCTATAAAACTCATTGATTGCAGGTTGTGCAAAAATTGAATGGGTATGTAGTAGAATACTAAGGGGGATTAAAAGATAGCATAGTTGTTTTTGCATGAGTTGACGTTAATAGGGGATTGCTTTAGTGTACTCTATAACCTCATTTTGTACGAGCACCAAGAGATCTTTAAAGCTAATAGGGGCAGTGCTTGCAATGGGGGTAATAGGTAGAGCCTGAGATTTTTTTTCTTGAGTCGACACCCCTACTTTTTTAGCAGCTTGATTAGTCTCTTTTTTACTTAAAGTGACCTTTATTGGCTCACTAGGCTGCGGTATTATTATTTCCTGCTGCTGCGGGTTATTAGGCGAGGCCTTTGCCGTGTTGATATATAGATCATAAATAATGTTGAGAACATAATAGATCACATAGCCTGTAGCAAGGCTAAATAAAAAGGTAAACCAGTTCATAATTAATTAATAGAAAATGTAAATTTTAGATTTATCTTTGCAGATACTGATGGTAAATGCTGTCTAGGGTAGGAAGTAGTAAACTTAATAGACTTGTTGGTGTATGTATGTTGTTTAGTCTTTGAAAATCAATCCTATCGTAAACTACCGATGTAATGGTTCCAAATTTTGAAAGTGTGAGCTCAATATCCTTTTTAGATTCAATTTTTGCAGAATTCTTTATCCTATTGGGAATAAAGCACCATGGCGCTCGAGGATTCAATTTGGATAGTACTAAGCTGAAAAGCAGCGTGGCGTGAATGGTAAATTGGTCATAACTAAAAGGGCATAAAATAAGATCGGCACGTGAAACGTAGTCCATAGCATGCGTATCCTCTATACTGGTAGGAAGATCAATCAGCAGAATTTTATGTGGATTCTCTTTAATCTTTAAGAGTAGATTTATGCTTTCTGCTTGTTGTTTGTCATATATCGTATATAAGGATGGAGTTTGCAGAATTTGGGTATTTTTCTGCATATTAATTAGGCATTGCTTGAAATCTAAGTCCAATACACTGACCCATCTTCTATGCTCTTGCGTGAGATAATTTGCCAGAGCTAGCGTGAGGATACTTTTACCAACGCCCCCTTTAATATTTCCTATAAGAATGATCATAGCTGTCTTTGGTTTTAGGGGATTGTGTTTGTCTTATTTTTCCTTCTTTTATATAGTGCATTGGGTTCTACTTCTTCGATAATATCGATTTGGAAATCAAGTATTGAAATCCCAGAGCTTTCTTTATAAGTAGCGTCTAAACCGTCATTCCTGTCTATAAAATCGGATTGCGTTCTAGGCTGCGTAAGACTATTATTTACAGGGCGGATAAAGTCAGACAATGGCCATATGTAGCTACCCTCAAAGATGGTCTTACTTTGATGATCTATTACGCAGAAGTCAGTTGGCATTTTACGGCTTCTTCCGTGAAAAATAAGCTGAATGTTGTGGCTGTTTTTAAGCTGCGAAATAAATTCGGATGTGCACCTTATTGGGGATGATGAAAATTTTTGATATTTCATATACTCTTTAATTTGTATGGAGGCATCATGTTTTTTCAGATTCGCGGCAAAAATTTCTCTCAGCTCCTGCAATCTCAAATTAGATCGCTCGCCGTTTGCTATCTTGTCATATATTTTCTTAAGGGAAACCTCTGCTTGTATTTTTCCATGTTTTATCAAACCCAGATTGCCATTTTTAATTTGAGCGCTGTATCCAAATGCGTATAAAAGCATTATAAAATCCATGCGCGATGAGAATGTATAGCTTAATGCCTTATGAAGATCATCTTGTGCCTGTTTTTTAGAATCTATGCCCAGAACATTGTTAAGCTCAGTATATGCTTTAATTCCTTCGAAGCTGTCGCTTATCCCTTTTCCATTCCTACCCACGCGTGTTGAGACAATATGGACATGATTTACGTTTGTGTCGTAGTGAAAAAAAATTAAATAGGGCTGTTTACCATATCCCATTTTCTCAAGCCATTCTATAGCCATGAAAGTCAAGTTCCACTTACTTTGGATTTCTTTTTGGCAAGTAATGACAGCGTGAAATTGGGGTTTTTCAATCCGGCTGGCAGTAGATATGCTGAGTAAATAATCAATATAATCTTGAGGTTTTATATCTCTTAATATGCTAAGGGCATGAAAATTTTCTGCGCACATTAATTCAGCTCTATCACTGCTAACCTTAGCTATATTATACATTACACCCTTAAATGAGCTTTGATTATTAAAAATTATAACTTTCATTTCATCTTCTTTACTATTTTTAATAATTCTGAAAATGCAGCCTCAATTTTGCCTAACGAGAGAAAATAGTCTTCTATATTTGCTAGCGTTACAGCGCTGATATGCATGTTATCTTCGGGGTTTTTCTCCTTAGTAAAGTAATAAGGAATTGTTGGCTCAAGTGAATTTCTAATCTGCGCTAAATGCGTGCCTAATGTATCTAAAGCTTTTATAAGCTCCACAGTATTACAAAGCATAATGTTAGACTCTTCAATAACCATTAATCTAACAATTTTTGATTTACTCATGCCTAAGCTTTTAGCTAATGCTGTTAACTTAGTATGTTCAGTAGATGTAAGAGACAGATGGTATCTGTTTTTAGGTTCTTTGTGATTAGCCGTTAATTTTGACGTTTTATTTTCCATACTAAAAATGTTTTAGCGCTTTAAAAAATTATTGAAGGAATGATATTTACAGCCAATTTTATCTACAAGCATCTCGTTAAAGTCCTTGTAGCCTTGATACTGATTTGAACGATCTTTGGCATGTGGTATAGCATTTATAATATTCATAGTAGCTTGCCTTCCCGCTTTATCGTTATCTAGAAATAGATCTATTTGTTTGATGCTCTTAATTCTATCGATGGTTTTATTTAGTTGTGCTATGGAATTAAGTACATAAATGGTAGGGGATAACTGAGGATTACTTGTGTGTTTTAACCAGCTCAAGTAATCCATGTAGCCCTCAAATACGGCAGCATGATTTTCATCAGATCCTGGAATTATTGAAATTCCTTTAGCCCCAATGCTACTTTTGAAGCCTTTAATGGTGGTGAACTCAAAATTCTTATGCTCATTCTGCCAGCCTATGGCATAATAGCTTGTTAAAGAGTCTTTATTCAAGTGGTTTTTATAATATACTTCCTGAAGGTGCCCTTGTGCTACGTCATAAATCCCTCTAGATTCCAGGTATTTGGTAAGCAAGAAGTTTGTTCCTAGAGGTTTAGTCTTAACCAGCTTAAAGGCATAGTCTTGAGACTTTTGAACATCTACATTCTGCAGTAAGGAATTATTTATAGAGCTGATGGGTCGGGTATTAAGTGTGTTTCGCATTTCAAGAAGCACTTCTTTAAAGGAAAGCTCAGGCCAGTAAGCCAGGGCGAGTTGAATAATCCCACCGCCGTAAATCCCTGAATGGTTGGCGCCCCCTCTATCGATCCATTTACCTCCATCATCCCAAACGCTAAAAGAAGGCGTGGATTGAGAGGTTTGCCGAAGCATACTATGATAGATAAGTTCTTTACCAGATTTCTTTTCAGGATAATGTCCTAGGGCGGCAAGAAAATCTGAAATCCGTATATTTTGAAATTCTTCAATATTAACATATGTTGACATGTTTAATGATTTATAAATAAAAGATTTTATTTTTCTAAAGGTTAGTGTCCCTTGATATGCTATCAGTTAAGTATATATGCTCACCAAAAGGGCTGTTTGCAATAGATTTAAAAGAATCCACTGGAAATCTAGAGGATCATCGTTTTATTTCATTTTTATTTTTATTCGGAACTACTCACGTCAGTCTGTACAGACCGGGTATTCACCTGCCAATGTGCTTTCAGTATATTGAATAGACTCTATTCTCACTTTCACAAAATTTCCTTTTTATTAAGGATAATGCTTCGTTCCTGGCTGTCAAAGAACATCATTGAATCATTCTCGCAATGATTACTTAATGGATGTAAGCTTTGGCTATTCTGCTTTAGCTTGGCTATTTTGTTCTTATGCATTATTAGAAATAGGTTTTTATTAATTTTCATTAGGCTATGCTTTCTGATTTAATCATATAACTATAGCGCTTTAGGAGTTAACCATTTAAGTGTTTGTTTAATAATTGAAAATTTTAAAACATATTTCTTCTAATTTTTATCAAATCAAAAAATTATGTGCTTTAGCAAACAGTGAAGGGGGGTGAAAAAAAGAGTTCACCCTAGGGAAGGAATTGTTGTAACCAGCAGATAATCAGCGGTTCAGTTTTTAATTAGCAAAAAGTGAAAAATTCAGAAAAAATACACTGAAAGTTTTCAATTGGATTATTTGATTGTATATAGCAATTGTACGTATTCAAATAGAACTGAAGATGTAAGCTTAAATTTCTTGAGGCGCTCTTTTGAAAAACTTTCAACCTATGATACTGTTAAAATGGAATGGAAAACATTTTTTAAATTCGCTTCACTAATATTAGTGTTTTGTCTAATTTTAGGAGGATTGTAATAAGATGTGCAGAATTAAAAAACAAAGAGGACTTAATCGATATTATAAAAATCTTGCTACTGAAAATGACTTTGACAAAGGAACCTGGCTTGAATTTATAAATCCAGAAACTTGGTTTGATAACTGGCATATACACTTTGACTGGAAAGGTTATGGAAATAAGAGATTTAAAAGCCGAAAGCCTCATTTAGATAAGCTTTTTAGGCATTTCGATTTACTTGAGGATAAAACTAAACAGTTAAAAGACTTTCAGCTTTATGCGATTTTACTCGATTATGATAGTTATAGTGATGCATTATTCTTACATACACCAAACCCAAATAATAGTCAATTCTCATTTAAAATATCAGATTTGCAATTTAAATCAACATTAAGAAATAAACCACTAAAAGAATACATCTCTAACTTGAAAGGGTACGAAAAGCTATATGGACAAGCTGGGGAAGGATTCTGTTTATTATTCAAAAAAAATGTTGGGAAAGCTTTTTTATAAAACGGAGCGTAAAACCCACAGGTGTTTAGCCTGTGGGATGTAAGCGACTAACCCTGATTGAGAATATACTCACGAATAGTATCAGGAGATGCTTCACCTATTGAACAAACAAAATAACCATCAGACCAGAAAGTATGTTCTTTCCAAAAATGTTTAAATAAGAATGACCTGTATGGTGAACGCGAAATGTAATAATTAGATTCTTGTTTTAACTTGCGAACAATAGAAGTAATTGAAACACGAGGGATATAACGAATAAGAAAATGGATGTGGTCTAAATCAGATTCAAACACTTCAATTTGAAAATCTGAATTAGAAGTAATGTTTAAGAGAAAAGAACGCATATCATCTTTTAACTGACCGACAAGTAACTTTTTACGATACTTGCAAACGAAGATTAAATGACACTTTAAGTAGTGTTTTGAACGATTTGTGCTGATGTAATTACATTTTTTAGACATAGTAGCGAAGTTTTTTGTGAATGTTTCTCAATGAAAATGGAAATATTTACAAAAAACGTATCGTACTGCATAAATAAAATGTTTTTTTGCATAAAATAAAACTATTTAATAGTATTACACAGCGGAAACAAGTCGTAACGAAGATTGAAGATTTTAATCACTTTTCATAAAACTAAATCTAGACTTCATTTTTCTTCAATCTATTAACAAAATTCACTTTTTTGTGCAGTCAAATCTTGTAAATTATAAATATTAGTTGTAAGCAATGTCAAATACAATTATGCTATGAGAAACTAATCATACTACCTATTAGTACCGGAAGAATCTATACTATGACATTTAATCTGAAGCAACAAATCATTGTACAAAAAAACAATTACTCGCATTAAACGTTATATTTTATGATGCCTTCATTGAGGGGCTTGGATATCAATTTATGCTGTATACTTTTTATAATATAATTCTTATTATCTTACTCTACCAAGTCGCTTAACCAATGATATATAATTAAGAATATTATGAAAATAATTATTCACAATATGGTAAGCAATCGGTGTAAGATCCTTGTGAAATCTGAGCTCGATAAGTTGGATATTTCCTATACGTCAATAGAATTGGGTGAAGTAAATTTATCCAAAGCTATTACTGAAAATCAGCTTATAAAGTTGAAAAATGTTTTACAGCATTCTGGACTAGAACTCATACAGGATGGCACAACAGAACTAATAGAAAAAATAGTTAATATCGTAATAGAAACGGTGCATTATTCGAAAGAAATACCACACATCAATTTTTCAATCCTTCTAAGTGAAAAATTAAATAAAAACTACCATTATCTTGCTGAAGTATTTTCTAAGAACAAAGGTGTTACACTTGAGCATTTTATAATTTTGCATAAAATAGAAAAAATCAAAGAATTAATCATGTATGATCAATTAAATCTTACCCAAATTTCTTATCAGCTAAATTATTCAAGCGTCTCTCATCTATCTAAACAGTTCAAAAAAATTACAGGTTGTACACCTACATTTTTTAAGAATCTTCCCACAAGAATTCGAAGAAATTTAGAAGATCTGTAAAGTTAGTATGTATTCCAACCAATTGTACTACAACTATTTCTAATTGTATAAACCGTCTCTCACTATAAACTTCATCTTTGTATTGAAGCAAAAATTTATTTGTTTCTAAATTTCATAATGATGAAAACAGATGCAGAATTACAAACAGACGTTCAGAATGCTATCCATTGGGAGCCCTTATTGAACGAGGCAGAGATTGGTGTTATCGCTAGAGATGGAGTAGTTTCCCTTAACGGTCAGGTTGATAGCTATGCAAAAAAAATAGTAGCTGAAAATGCTGCAAAAAAAGTTCTTGGTGTAAAAGCCTTGGTGGAGAACATTGAGGTTAATCTACCAAGTAAATGGATGCTAACCGATAGCGAAATTGCAAGTTCAGCCCTAGCAGCGTTGAAAACTAGTTGGTCAATTCCTAAGGACAGGATAACGGTAAAAGTCGAAAACGGTTGGATTACGCTTGAAGGATATTTACCATGGCATTACCAACGTGAGATCGCGAAAAGTGCTATAAATTATCTCAGCGGAGTGAAAGGTGTAATAAACCATATCAAGATAAGATCCGAGTCAAGTGATACAATTAAAAAAGTAGATGTGGAAAATGCTCTTAGAAGAAGCGCTATTGATGATAGCAATATTGAGGTTTCAGTGAAAGACACAACAGTAACCTTAAGTGGTACATCGAATTCTTGGTATGAGAAAGACGAGGCTGAGCGTATTGCATGGAATACACCAGGGGTCTGGCACATGAAAAATGATCTGGAAGTAGATTACAAATTATCTCTACAGCATTAGGCTGCTAAAAAGGCGCTTGATTGGGTTTCAAGGTGTTTAAAGACAAGCTCTTAAATCGTTTTAAGTGACGCGTTTTATAAGCTTTGTATTTAAATGTATAAAAATGTATGCTCCCAATAAAAAGGTCTTTAAAATGGAAATGAGAACTTATAGAGAATACGATAGCTGTATGAACCGGAGATTAAGGTAATATAAGTTAAAAGTATCGATCGGCTTTTTTACTATATAGGTCCAAAGTATTAGTGATTTGATTCTTCCGAAAGAATAAAGGAATTCAGGAAGTATCGGGGTAACGAGAATGTCAAGTGCTGTTTTGTGAATGATTCAAAAGATGTTGAAATAACACTTTATAAGTAGCATACGACAAAGTAATTAAGGGATATCTATGTTTTTAAGCAAAATAGGGCTAGAAGGGGGGATTTTCTCGTTCTTTAACCACAAGAAATTATTTGTAAGCTGTTGGATTTTAGTGTGATGAAGAAGTAGATAAATGTTATCCATAGGGATGTTCACAGCAAGCCAATAAAAAGATGATGCGCTTTATCAAATGAGTTCATCTCAAAGATATGCTAAAGATGTACAACATTAATTTTAGCCGTCCACTGGTAATGGATAAACAGAAACATCATCTTTTTTATTCGAATCATGGTGAGCTTTTAAAAGGCAAATCCATTAGAGAATTCGTGTTTTATGCTTTACTTAATCCAATCCAAGTGAAAAAGAATTAGCAATCAAAAATTTCTAAAAATAACATAATATGAAAACCATACGAGATCTTAATATAGACATACTAAATATTACAATGAAAATTCATCGTAATTACCCAGAACTTTCTAAATATATCAAAGAAATGCATGTAGATGCTGCTTCTAAGGATACGAGAAATATTACTCCTCAAAACCTCACTGACTATTATAATTCATTAGCCACGCTGTTGGAAAAATATGCATCAACACATACGTCCATAGGTATAGAAACGTTAACACAGCAAGACTATTTGCAACAACCTTCTTTTGGAACCCCACCTGCTAAGGAAGTTAAGCACCACGAAATAGATGCTCAATTCATTATCCACCCACCTTAACAGACCAAATGCAATAGTGAAAATGCAGATGGTAATCACATTCTGTATGTTCTTGGGTCCGCAGTTAGATGATAAACAGCGTAGAGCGTGAGGAAGAATGCAAACAGCAGAAAAGAATATAATTTAAGCAATAAATAAAAATTATGAAAACGATAGCGGTATTAGTTTTTGCAATATCAGCATTTATGTTCAGTTGCAATCAACCTTCCAATAAGGAGGTGAAAGACGCAAATCAAAATTTAACCAAGGCAAAAGATGCATTACAGGATGCGCAAACTAAACAAATTCAGGTTGCCAAAGCAAAGGAAATCCAAGATTGGAATCGCTTTCAAATTGAATCCGACAGTTCTATTGTTGCGTTGGAAAATGACTTGAAAAAATTGGAATTAAGAATCGAAAACTCTGCAAATAAAAATAGGCAAGATCTTAAAGCTGCTTACGACAGTTCTAAAGGGAGAATAGAAATATTGCGAGACAATTTGCACAAAAGAAATGTGGAATTTGAAAGAAATATCGAAAAATTTGATAAGAATTTTATCGAAAAAAATCAATCTTTCAAACGAGAGTTCACGCACGATATGGATGAATTCGGAAAATCAGTAAGAGATCTTTTTAAAGACAATGTTAAGTAACGCAAAAATTGTTAAAAATAGAAGTAATGTCGTTAGACGATTCTCTCGAATGCTTTCTACTTGTGCTTAACCTATAATGAGGGATGGGAATACCCATTTTTGCTTGCAAAATTGTAATAGTTATACATTCTGAGCTTTAAATAAGAATTAAATAATGGCTGGCTCAATATTTAATTCTTACACTTAATTTATGGAGTGCGAAAAGTCAACTTATAACCTCATGAGTTTTAAAAGCCAAATGATGGAAAAGTCGAAAAACCTGATGCCACCTTTTGATTAATACATTCTGCTCACATGTGCTTTAATAACTTGAACAAATCAAAAGACGTTGTCAAATGAACGAATAACATGGTGTGATCATCTATTCATTGAGGGTATGGAGTGAAAAATTTACCGCGTATACTGACCGAATTGAAAATACTTAAAACTAATGAAATGGAAGCAACAAGAGGAATAGCAATTAAAAATAGGCAATCCGTTGTAACAGAATTAACCAAATTATTGTCCGAGGAAACACTGCTTTACATTAAAACTAAAAATAAACAGTGCACTATTCAAGAGACAAGATTTTATGATACATATAGGTTTTTTGGTTCCCAATTTAGACAAATCGATGAGCTAATAGATGACCTTCAAGAAGGTATTGGTATTACTGGTCATTACCCACCAGTTTCTTTTAGATCGCATCTAAGTTTGGTCCATACAACACAAGCTAATAGAAAAAATAGTGGTAGGCAAGGATATATCCAAGAGCTAACTGAAGATCATGAGGGTATTATCCTGGCTTTAAGGGAGCATCTCAAATCTTTTTCCAATAGCTTCTATAGAGCTGGCAGTAACGATTTATTGTCAAAATCACAGAGAATACACGAGAATATAATATCGTATTTGAGTTCACAATTAAAATAATATAATCATGATTTACGAAAATTATTATTTCTGGGGAATGCATCTTATTTGGTGGATAATTTGGATAGCGCTGCTCTTTTGGATTTTTGCTATACCATACGATATTCCCGGCCAAAGAAATAAAATTAATAAACCACTTGATATGTTGAAAAAACGTTATGCCTCGGGACAAATTAATAAAGCGGAGTATGAAGAGAAGAAAAAGTTGCTTGAAACATAATTTTAAAAAACTAGATAATTATGAAGTTGGAAAGGAAATTTATAAGATCGCAGCTAAAGAACAAGAATGCAAATTCCACTAAATTAGATCATGGACATGCGTTACTTATTGCTGGAAATACAGGTTATATGGGGGCTGCAGTAATTGCAACTAAGGCAGCCCTGCGCTCGGGTGTAGGGCTCCTTACGGTAAGTGTACCCTTGGATGAGCGGTGGACCTTACAGGTTGCTGTTCCCCAAGCAATGCTTATAACACAATCAGATTATCAAATAGACCTAGAAAAATTCTCCACTATTGGAATAGGGCCTGGATTAGGAGAAAATGTGAAATCACATGAATTACTACAACAAATTTTAAGACGGTATAAAAGTCCAATGGTACTGGATGCAGATGCACTGAATATTATATCAAGCAATCAGCATTTAGTAAGCAGTATTCCTGCAGAAAGTATAATTACTCCCCATGTGGCAGAATTTGATAGACTTTTTGGAATCCATGAAAGCCATGACGATCGTGTCGCAACAGCTATTATAAAGGCGAATGAACACCATCTTGTTATCGTATTAAAAGGGCATCAAACAACCATTGTATCAGAAGATGAAGTAAGGTTTAATCATACAGGGAATGCAGGACTGGCAAAAGGCGGATCTGGCGATGCATTGACAGGAATAATAACCTCATTATTGGCACAAGGTTATTTGCCATGGATTGCCGCCTGTATAGGTGTTTATCTGCATGGCCTTGCATCTGATCTCACGTTAAAGCGACAGTCAATTGAAAGTATGCTTATTACAGATGTTATCGATCATTTAGGAAAAGCATTCAAAAGGACAAGGAGATAAATAATGGTATTAGTCTCTAAAAATGTTTTCTTAACTATATAATCATATGTGTTTTTCAGCTCATGTAAGTTTTATAGCTGGTGGTTTGCTGACTATTGTGGGAGTAGCCTCGATACTAAAAGCTTCCCATCGCTCGCAACGGTTATTTGCAGCTATCCCGTTACTCTTCGGTGTACAGCAGATAGTAGAAGGGATGCTTTGACTGACACTTCCCAATTCTGATTATGTGTTTGCTCAAAAAGCTTTGACCCACATATTTCTATTTTTTGCTCAAGTTATCTGGCCTGTCTGGATACCCACGGCCTTTCTTCTACTGGAGCAAAGAGCCAAAAGAAGAATGGTACAAAAAATACTGGTCGTAATTGGTGTGGTTATTGGTTTATATCTTTTTTATTGCCTCCTTAATTATAATGTTGCTGCGCAGATTGAGCTTCACCATATTACTTATTTACAAGAACACCCTGCTGTATTCAGAGAGTTTGGTTTCGTATTATATGCCATAGCTACAGTAGTTCCCCCATTCTTGTCGCAAATAAGGCGAGTTTGGATCCTCGGCTTAGCAGTATTGGTATCCTATATCATATCAGATTTTTATTATGAGCAATATCTATTATCTGTGTGGTGTTTTTTTGCTTCAATTATCAGTGTAACTATTTATGCAGTTATTACTCATTTCAGAACAACGGAAAGAAGAAAGATGATTATAGCCAAATTATTTTAAAAAAAGAATAGCTTATGGAATTTCGCAGTTATCTCAGTAAAGAGAAAATCAGAAAAGGTGAGGATGTAAAATGTAAAGACATCAGAGAAGGTATATTTAATTTGTTATTATTGGATTATCCTGACCTATCCATGGAAGATTATATATCTATTGAAGAGTTGAATAATTACCGACGGCTCTATGTCACCTCGCTTATTAACAAAGAGAAAGGAGAGCTTGCTGTCATTGATTACGATATGATGAACGCAATTAGAAAGAACTCCATTCTCTCCGAGGAAGTACAAGAGGAGATAGAGTCAAAGATAACCGTAGGGGGGCGGTTAGCTGATAGTGTGGCTTTACTCGCTGGTAGTTGGATATTTATCATTGCCTTCTTTTCATTTATCTTTCTATGGATGGTGGTTAATTTTACGCTATGGCGTATTACACCCTTTGATCCTTACCCTTTTATTTTACTTAATCTACTTCTTTCCTGTTTAGCAGCAATTCAGGCGCCTATTATTATGATGAGTCAAAATAGGCAGGAAAAAAAGATCGCTCAAAGGCCGAACACGATTATAAGATTAATTTGAAAGCAGAGCTTGAAATAAAATTGTTGAGCGAAAAAATAGACCATCTAATGGTTCGTCAGGACAAGAAACTTTTGGAAATTCAAGAAGTACAAACAGACTATTTGGAAGATCTTTTAAAAGTATTAAAGAAGAACTCACCGTTAAAAAATGCCCAGGAAATCTAAAAATAGTATAAGTGAGTAATAAGAATAGTTTTTTCTCACGGTATTTCTGGTCTGTTGATTTAGATGTTTAAATAAAAATGAGACAATAAAAAGGAAATGAAAAATATTTTTCCAGCAACTTTTGCTGATAAATCCTTGGCAAAAAAACGTGTTCTTGTAATCGTAGCTCACCCAGATGATGAAACCCTCTGGGTGGGAGGCACTATCTTGGGTCATGACGACTGGATGGTTTATGTGATTAGTATTTGTCGAGGCGATGATCGGGATCGGGCTCTGAAATTTAGTGCCGCACTTAAGATTCTAGGAGCAGAAGGTGCGATGGGCACTATGGATGACGGTGTATGTCAAACACCCCTGAGGGAAAAGGAAACTCAAGATACTATTCTTTCTCTTTTACCCTCCTTGGAATATGATCTTGTCATTACGCATAACCCCTCAGGCGAATATACGTACCATCGAAGACATGTGGAAGTCAGTAGTGCTGTTATAAAACTCTGGGAAAAGCATAAAATAAAAAGTAAAGAATTATGGACGTTTGCCTATCATGATGAAAATCGTCTTTTTTATCCAAGAGCCCAGGAGTCTGCTCCAATAAAAAACCGGCTAAAACTCAATATTTACAATATGAAGTATAAAATTATGAATAAAATATATGGCTATCCAAAACAAGGGTGGGAGATGAGAACTACGCTAAGAACAGAAGCTTTCTGGGTATTTACTGATGCCAAGAAAGCTTTGATGTGGTTAAATAAGGGAGGGATATCAATATGAGGGTATTATTATTATATGATTACCCGCCTTCTCCGGGAGGTTTATCTACACAGGGTGATTTGTTGTATAAAGGCTTGATAGCCATAGGTGTTGATGCACATGCGGTTCACTGGGATTCTGAGCAAGAAAAAGAATGGTATTACGCTTGGTTTAAACCAGATATAGTGGTTGGTGTGGGATATTGGGGGCATGTGCCGTCCATTGTGGTCCATCCTCAGCGCTTTGGACAGCGAGCTGTACCCTGGCTTGTCGCAGACGGATACATTGCTAATTACAGAGACATACTAAATGAGTTACCTCTCATCTTAGCAACCTCCAATTGGGTAAAAGAAATGTATATTAGAGATGGTATCTCTGGAGATAAAATAGAGGTTCTCCCGGTAGGCTGTCCGACGGATTCTTTTATCCCCTATGCAAGTGATGAACCCAAAATTCTTGCAGTAAGAAAACAACTAGGTATATCTGAAGATGAGATTATGATTCTAACAATTGGCGGAGATGCTGCTTCAAAAGGATCAAATGAAGTTATGCAGGCATTAGCCTTAATCGACAAAGATGTACCATCATGGAAATATGTTTGTAAGGTATGGCCACAGCCCAGAACCTCCTTACAAAATCAATTTGATCAAGATCTAGCCAAAAAATTAGCCATCAGTGAAAAAGTGATATACGCTACCAATACAATTTCACGGGACTTTATGCCTTATCTAATCGGCGCCTGCGATATTTATGCTGCACCATCTAGATTAGAAGGCTTTGGTATGCCTCAAGTGGAAGCAGGAGCATGCGGTAAGCCTGTTCTTGGTATTCGAGCTATGGGGATGCTGGACACACTAGTGCATGGAGAAACTGCTCTATTGGCCAGGGTTGGTAAACAAATTGTTGTAGATAGTGTTATTTTGGGGCCTGAATCTGGTTATGAAGTCAATCACCTTTTAAAGTTTGATGTTCCTCGCACAGTAGACTATAGGGCTGATATCAGAGATATTGCAGATGGATTGCTTGCCCTGATGCAAGATTCCTCTCTCCGAAGTGAAATGGGAGCCGCTGGGCGTAAGAGGGTTGAGGAGCATTTTGATTATATTGTGGTAGCTAGGCGATTTGTTAAAATAATTCAGGAATATTTCAAGATGAACTAATTTTAATAAGGATGCTTACTAAACTGCAAATTGAGGAGTTAGATGCTGCAAAAATAGCAGCATTAGATGTGTTGTTAAATAATATGAACGGACCTTTTCATAATCTTCCCAGAACTGCAGGGTGGGGCTACCCTGAGCCTTATACTCGAGATCTATTATTGTCTATCTTTGGGATTGCTAGCACGAAAAACGCTCAACTCTATGACAGTGTTAAGAATGTTTTGGAAGTTTTAGCAGACCATCAAACAGTCCATGGACATATACCATCCATCGTATTTGATCCAAATAATTTGGGGGCTAGTGATACAACGCCATTGTTTCTCATGGCGGTTGGGATATATCGGCTGATGACAGGGGATTCCAATTTTCTTGAAGAGGCTGTTAATAAATCATTAATCTGGATGCAATATCAGTGTCCAAATGATGACGGAGTAGTCGCTCAACAGCCCACTAGTGACTGGCGTGATGAACAGTGGGTATTGGGATATGGGTTGTATGTTAATACTGTATACCACATTGCCCTGCAGGTATTAGGATTCCAACAGCGTGCCGATAGGCTCTCCAACATATTGGATACTCTATTCACTATAGAAAAACAATATTATGCACTATGGACATATAAAATATTCAACAGTGAAAAATTTGATTTACTAGGAAACAGTCTAGCCATACTTAGTGGAATTGCATCTGCTCAAAAAGCAGACGCAATCATTCAATGGGTAGAAAATTCCTGTGAATCCATGAGAAAAGAAAATATATTATCGGTAGATCTTCCACCTAATTTTTTCCCCTTTATTTACCCGGTTGATCGCGAATGGCATGAGCGATATAGAGAGTTTAACCAACCAGGAGACTATCACAACGGAGGCATCTGGCCATTTATTTGTGGATTTTATATAGCAGCATTAGTGAAAAGTCAACATTTTGATTTGGCAGAAGAAAAGCTCGTAGCTCTTACCTCAGTCATCAAAAAATCTACAGATATTCAGTTAGAATTTGGATTTAATGAGTGGTTAAAAAGCCAAGATGGAGTACCTTATGGACAAGACTGGCAGACATGGAGTGCAGCTATGTATTTATATGCTGCTCAAAGTGTGCAAAACCGTGAAGCATCGTTTTTTTAACGTATTATCCATCCGTTTGTGTATGTACTACAAAGGACTGACTTTAATCTTGTTAAACCTAGAAATAACCACAAAAGTTATACAGAAGAATGTGAATAAAACACTCAAAGGGCTTCACGCTTCCCAACCAAGAAATATCCTCATTGCTGATGTTTGTTTCAAAGGTGGGTATATTGATTCTTGGGGACGTGGAATGTTGAAAATCTATAACGCCTGTTAAGAAGCGGGATTACCCGAACCTGAAATAAAGGAGTTTCAGACCGGCTTACTGGTAACGCTTTTCAAAAACAACCTGACAACCGAACAGCTGACTAAAATCGGATTAAATGAACGACAGTTGAAAGCTGTCGAGTTTGTGAAGGAAAACGGAAAAATAACGAATAGTGAGTACCAGAATTTAAACGAAACGTCTGACAGAACATCTTCAAGAGACTTGGAGAACTTAGTAAAATTAGGTGTATTTGTGAAAGAAGGAGAGAAAAAAGGAACAAGTTATAAGTTATCTGGCAGTTAAATGGCGGAAACGTGGCGGATAAAATCGCTTTTCGGAAAAGGTTCGGGAAGGAAGTGCTTGAAACACTAATTGGATAGAAAAAAATCCTAAAAACAGATAGCAAAACTTATTGGTAAATCATCAAGACTTAAATTGATTTGTCTCTTTAACTCAGGTTAATCCCTCTGTCCGTTTTGAATTCCATTTTTTTAAAATAAACGGAAGGAAACCATAAAAGAGTTTTACACCCCTCACGGACAGGAATATCAAACACGGTAAATTTAATATATATCATAGAGAGTAATTAGCGTGTGGTGGTCCATTTTAACTTTAAAAGTGTTTACAATTGATTACTTATAAAGGTGTGTTCTGAGAACTTACAACTCTATTTTATCCATTTTAGTACTTACTTTTAAGAGGTTAAAAATTAATTTATGGAAATATTACACAAATAATCTTGACTAAATTATAATATCATTATATATTCGTAGCTCCAATTGAAGTTATAGACCTTTGAAATCAGATGTTTTCATTATTATAAATTAACAATACTTTAATGGTCAAATGCTTATTTTGAGCTTTATTGTGAATGTATTACTTTACGTAATTGATGAAAAAAAATTTACCTAATATAGAAGTTGATTGTTTCAATGAAGGCTGTCCGAAATCATTTTTGGTTGTATTTAACTTTTATTATCCGATAATCGTTAGGTATATACATTCCAGATGTCCTATCGCAGAAGATGTTGAGGAATTAACTCAAGAGGTGTTTGTACAATTACATTTGAGTAAAGAAAAAATTAATCGTGTCGAAGATATATACCCCTTATTATTTACAATAGCTAAAAGAATTACAATTTCTTATTTCAGAAAACAAATAAGCATTAGAAATACACATCAAGAAGCGCAAAAGAATTGGTCTTATGATGTTAATTCTACAGAAGAAACAATAAGTTTTAATGAACTTAGCAAAGTACTGGATAATATAATTAAAAGTTTACCACCACAGCAACGACAAGTTTATGAGTTATCTTCTCGTGATAACCTTACTAATGAAAAAATTTCTGATGAACTTAATATTTCAAAAAATACAGTAAGAAATCACTTACGTTTGGCGACTCAAAACGTTCGATTAAGTCTCAGTAAAATATACAATACACTTTTTTTATAATTATTTTTAGTTGCATTAGTCTTTTCGCATTTAGCTTGCGATTATATAGATAATGCAAAAAGAAAGATTAAATCAATTATTACAGAGGTATCATAACAACCAATTGTCGCAGAGTGAGAAATCTGAATTGATGGATTTCTTACAGCACGATGCTAATAGCACGATGTTGGATTCTTTGTGGAATAAGGATTTTGAAAGTTCTTTTTCTGAAATAAATATAAATCAAGATATATTATTCGAAAAGATTATAACTGATAAAAGGTTAAGTCCTTTTAAAGATACTAGAAAAATAAAGCGTATTAAATTTTATAAACATCTTGCTGCAGCTTGCGTAATAATTTTCTTTCTCTCTTTGTCCGGCCTCTGGATTTATCAAACCTATTACAAATCAAATGAAAATTTAACCATTTCTAAAAGTGAGGTAATTATTCCTGGAGGCAAATTAGCGCGTATGCAGTTTGAAGATGATTCATTTATTGAATTCGAAGATATTAAACAAGATACTGTTCTGTTGGATAAAGGTATACATATAAAAGTGTCTGACAAGGGAGATGTATCCTATGAACTTATTAATAAAACTAAATCAATTCAATATACCACTGTATATACACCTCGAGGTGGAGAATACACTCTTACATTAGCTGATGGATCTAGAGTGTGGTTGAATAGTGAATCGAAAATAAAATATCCTTTGGTATTCAATAATGAATCACGGGAAGTTGAAATAGAAGGGGAGGTGTATTTTAATGTTGAATCAAAATCTCTTGGGAATAGAAAAATTCCATTTAAAGTAAAAACAAAAACTCAAATTATTGAGGTATTAGGAACTGAATTTAATGTGAATGCGTATTATGATAATATTTACACCACATTAGTTGAGGGATCTGTTGCTGTAAAAAATATTACAAATCAGGAAAATATAATCTTAGCACCTAATCAACAAAGTGAGTTTAACACTGCTAATGGTTCGATAGAAAAGAGCAATGTCGATCCATATTATTTTATAGCTTGGAAAAGTGGAAAATTTGCCTTTAAAAGTGCAACTATACAACAAGTTATGGCTGATTTAGCCAGATGGTATGATGTTGAAGTTATTTACCAAGGAGATTTTCGAAATATAACTTATTCAGGATCAATTTCAAGACTTGAAAATTTTGAGGAAGTTCTAAAACTTATTGAATTAACTAACAAATTTAAATTTAAAATTGATGGAAGGAGGGTAACTGTGATAAAAGCATAATTAGATATACAGTTACAAGATAAAAAACAGGAGTGTTGAAGCCACCCCTGTAATAAATCTATGTAATTATAACATAAAAATAATTGAAATCGCTGTTAAACAAAATCAATATCTACAAATGTATGAAAAAAATATTTTAAGGAATAGTTTCCTTAAAACCCTTGTTTGTCCTAAATTGTTGTTTATCATGAAATTGACATGGATACTACTAATGGTGTCAATATTACAAGTTAGTGCTTCTACTTTTGCACAGAAAATAACTATTAAGAAATCAAATGTTAGTCTAGAAAATGTTTTGAAAGAAATACAATTGAAGACTGGTATTTCTATTTTTTATGCTGATGAATTAGTTAGAAACATTTCTACAGTGAATGTTGATTTCACTAATCAGGAAGTAGAAAAGGTGCTTACTTCGATATTATCCACGCACAAATTAGAGTTCAAAAAGCGCAAAAACAGTATTGTAGTAGTCGCAGTAGACCAGAAACCTACAATTTCTCCTGTTGTAAAAACTTTAGATAAACACGAATTACAAGAAATTATTATAAGGGGCGTAATTAAAGATGTGAATGGTAATTTATTACCAGGTGTCACGGTTAAAGGAAAAAATATTTCTACTATCTCAGTATCTGATAACCAAGGTTTTTTTGAAATTAAAGTCACGGAGATTCCTACCACATTAAGTTTCAATTTAATGGGATTTCAAGCTTTAGAAAAACGTATTACAGCAACGCGAGATATTGTTGTAATCTTACAAGAAACCGTTTCTGAAGTTGATGAGGTTGTGGTAATTGGATATGGAGAAGTTAAGAAAAAAGATCTTACTGGATCTGTCGTAAATGTTAAGATGGACGATGTAAGGGATGCTCCTGTTTTATCTGTTGATTTAGCTCTTCAGGGTAGAGTACCTGGAGCTGATATTATGGCATCAACTGGAGAGCCTGGTGCTCCGGCATCTATTCGTATTCGAGGAACACGTTCTATTACAGCGACTAATGAGCCGTTGATTGTTGTAGATGGTGTTTTAGATGGTGTAAGTAATTTAACTGATATCAATACTGCTGATATTGAATCTTTAAGTGTTCTAAAGGACGCTTCTGCTACTGCTATTTATGGGTCTAGAGGAAGTAATGGTGTAATTATTATTACTACCAAGCAAGGGAAAAGGGGCAAAGATCAAATAAATCTTAGAAGTACATTTGGTATATCACAATTGCCACGAAAATTGGATTTAATGAATGCTTCTCAATATGCTCAATATCGTAATGATTATGCATTATTCACATCAGCTGCACCATATACTGACATAAATATAAACTCCCCTTTATCGGCTTATCCTTACCCTGATCCATTATCACTTGGGAAGGGAACTGATTGGGTAGATGAAATTACAAGAGTAGCTTCATACCATACACATAATTTATCCTTATCGGGTGGTACTGAAAAAGCTAATTATTACGCTTCAGTTGCATATGACAATACCCAAGGTATTATTAAGCGTAGTGGTTTAGATCGTATTACAGGTCGCCTTAATATTGATTATAAAATATTTCCATGGATGAAAGTGGGCTGGAAATACAATCTTACAAAGCGTGATGAGGACCAAAACTTAGTAACTATTGGCGGGACGAATTGGTGGAACGGAGCTATATACTTAAATCCCATGATTAAAGTATATGAAAACTTTAATGATTTATGGTATTCTGGGCAGACTTTCAATTCTCCACGTTCCATTTTGGATTTAGGTGTGATTAGAAATCTCAAACGTGATGGTGCTACTAACACTGGATACATAGAGATTGAACCTATTGCGAATTTAAAGTTTAATTCACAATTGACCTACTACAATTATGGACAACATACATTCCGATTTGAGCCAAGTACTCTTCCCGCTAAGGGGGCGAACGAGGGGGCCTTAGCATACAGGGGTGAGTTTACAGAGCATAATTTAATGAGTCAAAACACATTAAATTATTTAAAGAAGTTTAATCGACATCATATTGATTTTACTGCAGGGTTTATTGGTCAAAAAATATTCAGTGATAATTTAACATTACAGGGAGATGGCTATCAGTCAGATGCAATTTTATGGAATAATATGAATGCTATTCCTGATAAAGAAAATTATTCAGCTACCTCAAACAATAATAACAAGACCAGTATGTCTTATTTAGGAAGGGTCAATTACCACTTCAATAATAAATACTATATCACCCTTACAGGTCGTAGAGATGGAGCTTCAAATTTTGCATCAAATAATAAGTGGGCATTTTTTCCCTCTGGAGCTTTAAAGTGGAACATAAGTGAAGAAAATTTCATGAAAGATATGAAGTGGATTAATGAATTTTCTTTACGGACTAGTGCTGGTAGGACAGGTAATGATGGGATTAGTTCTTATCGTTCACTTGCTGCCTTATCATCTTCTACCTCTGGATATTTGTTTAATGGCTCGCAACCAGTGGCATTTTATCCATCACGATTGGCATCGGATCAACTTTCATGGGAGAAAACTGATATGTATAATGTGGCAACCGATATATCATTATTTGATCGTCGAGTAAATATCGTTTTAGAGGCATATTTATCCTATACTAAAGATTTGTTGCTTGATGTACAAACACCTACACAAACTGGATATACCACACGATTTGCTAATGTTGGTAAGACATCTAATCGAGGATTAGAATTTAGTATCGAGACACGCAATATTGAAAAGGAGAATTTTGATTGGAGCTCTAGTTTTTCCATTTCTCACAATAGACAAATGGTAGATAACATAGGTCATTTTGACTATGTAAATGTTTATGGTGCCTATGGTAATAATAGCTATATGATGTATGGCTACATTGAAGACTATCCACTTAATGCCCTGTGGGGATTTCAATACGCAGGTACATGGAAAAATCAGGAAGAGGTAGATCGTAATAAAATTACAAAATCTTATGTGTCAGCTTCTTCGAATCAATATCAACCAGGATCAGCTAGATATATTGATACAAATCATGATGGGGTTTTTAATGAGCAAGATCAGATTTATTTAGGGAATGCCGATCCATTCATTTATGGTGGATTGCAGAACAATATCCGTTATAAAAATTTGACTGTTGGCTTGTTTTTGAATTATTCATTAGGGGGTAAAATTTATAATGTTTCGGAGCAATGGTTAGGAAACGGAGGTTTTATAACAAACCAATATGCTTATCAATTGGACGCTTGGCATCCGGTGAGAAATCCTAATTCAGATTTACCACGGGCAGGCAGTACAGATAATATAGCATCTAGTCGAATGGTTCATGATGCTAGTTATTTAAGACTTAAATCATTAGCTATAGGATATAACATTGATCTAGGGAAAATTACGAATAATAAGCTAAAAAGTGTTCAACTTGGTCTTGCGGGAGAGAATCTATTTGTCTGGAAGAAATACAATGGATTTGATCCGGATGTATCCTCACAAAGTAGCAATTCTACTCTAAGACGTGTAGATATTGGAGCATACCCAAAGCCTAGAACAATTGTTGGATCCATTCAAATCAGGTATTAATTATTTTATAAGTTATGAAAAAATTTATTACAGGAATATTATTGAGTTTCTCTTTGATAGGATGTTCGATAGATGAGGAACCAACATCATTTGTTAATACCGATAATTATTATCAAACAGAAGCACAAATTATCTCGGGATTAAATGCTACATATATTCCATTGAGAAGTATATACAACTATACATACTTAATAGCTACCGAGGGGGTTACAGATTTGATGTATATCGCATCAGGAACCTTAGACGCACAACTAGATATTTCTCCTGCTCAACCTCGATTTGGTCAGAATATGTGGACAAATGGATATAAAGGAGTTATGTATTGTAATTCAATTATCGAAGCAATTAAAAAAGCACCAATTTCAGAGGAATCTAAGAAGCCATTATTAGCTGAAGGGATAATTATGCGTGCTTATTACTATTGGTTTTTGACTTCCACCTTTGGTGATGTTCCATTTTATACAGAAGACGTTTCAGATGCCAATGTGTTAGATAAGGTATCCAACTTGGGAAGAATGTCTGCAAATGAAACAAGAGAATATTTAATTGCTGAATTGACTGAGCATGTTCCTAACATGCCTCAAATAAGAACAAATGACTTATCTGGTAATAGGTCAGGTGCTGCAATGGGATGGATGTTAATAGGGAAATTAGCCCAATGGAATAAAAATTGGGAGGTAGCGAAAAATGCTGTGAACGAACTGGAAAAGATATATGGTTCTTTAGAACAATATCCCTTGAGTGATATCCCCTTGAAAAATAAAAATATAAAAGAGTCAATATTTGAAATTCAATATACTTATTCAGAAACAGGTCTCCAAGTTGTAACGAGTTCTGCTGCAATCTGTATGCCTACACGCAATAGAGATAATGTCTATGATGGTGTTGTAATTCCAGAATTGGGAAGTACAGCGACTACTTGGGCTGCATTAAGACCTAATAACTATTATTTCCAAACAGTTATGCGTCGTAATAGTAGTGATAATAGATTGGATTATAACATGGCTTGGGAGTACAATGGTGTGGCTTTTAATAGTGTAGCGAGCAGACCATGGCTAGGTCCTAAATTTTGGTCTTACAATATGATAAATTCTGCTGATGGAAATAATCAAAGAGTGTTTAGATATGCTGATGCCTTACTGATGCAGGCTGAGAACTTTATGGAATTAAGAAATGCGGATGAGTCAATTAGGTATCTAAATATTGTTCGTAAGCGAGCAAATTTACCTGTGTATAGCTTTAGAAACTGGGACTTGTTAAAAGAAGAAATTCAAAAGGAACGTGGCAGAGAACTTTTAGGGGAATACCAACGTAAATATGATTTGGTAAGGTGGGGTATTTGGTATCAGTTAACTTATGATTATACAGACTATGCTACCTTAAAAGATAAGATGTTACCATGTCATGAGTACTATCCAATACCTGATATGGAGGTTGTTAAGTCAAATTATGCATTAGACAATAAAGCTTACGAAAGCTATGGAAAGAATTAAATTAAAAATAATTAATATACAGCATATATTCCCAGTTTTTTTGGTATTACTGGTATTGTTTTCTTGTTCTAAAAGCGAAGATAACTCACCGATAGATGGTGGAAACAATCCTATTCCGGATGTTGATGAAACACTTCCTGACACACTAAAAATTATAAGCTATAACATTTTAGAGGGAATGAAAAATGATAGATCAAATAATTACAACAAATTTGTTGATTGGATAAAGTCTTATGCGCCTGATGTGTTAGCATTACAGGAAGTAAATGGGTTTAACCAACGAAAGTTGGAAGAGCTTGCTAAGCGTTATGGACACTCTTATGTTATAACGAATTTAAAATCAACTGATAATTATCCTGTTGCAATAACATCTAAATATCCTATTGAATCTAGAAGAAGAATTACTTTACATACTTCACATGGAGCAATATTCGCCAAATTAAAGAATACAGATATTAACATTGTTAATACACACTTTTGGCCCCAGACATATTGGAAGAGTGTAGGAGATGGTAGAGGAGATGAATATAGGCTACAAGAGGCTAATGTAAATTTGGATAGTACCATTCGTAAGTTTCCGAATGAAAAAAGTTGGCTTTACTTAGGTGACTTTAACGCTGTGAATCGCAAGGATTATGATGCTGGCACTACCAATCAAAGCTTTCTAGTATTAGATGAAATCCAAAATGCCGGTTTTTTAGATGTGGTACATCATTTACATGGATATAAACTGAATAACACAGCGAATTACGCATTCAACTATCCGGGTAGAAGAATAGATTTTATTTTTGGTACTACTGAAATCTTATCAAAAGTTACTAAAGCTATGCCCATTTATGATGAGTTTACTGCAGTTTATTCGGATCACCCTCCGATTATGGTACATATATTAAATAAATAGTTTTTAAATCAATAAAGTCCAAGATGAAAAGAATTTGGAATAACACCAGTTATCGATTAATGTGCTTGATTATTGGAGTGCTACTTATTGTTATAGGGTGTGAAAAAAAATATGAACTTGATCTTTCTTTAGCTTTAGCGACAGAAGAAATTCATTTAAAACCTGAGGAAGGTAATACCAAAATTATGGTTTATTCTACAGCAGACTGGCAAGTGTCCGTGAAAGAAGAGACCGATTGGCTTACATTGAACACAACTACAGGTTCTGGAAATGAGGATATATTATTTTCTTACAACAGGAATTTCGGTATTACAAGAAAGGCCACACTTATAATAACTAAGGGATCGGAAAAGAAAGAATTGACTATTATTCAAGATGGTCAAGATGCATCATTTAGGTTTACGAAATCTAAATATATGGTTACACGAAATCCATTTCATATTACCCTACCTATATTAAACGATCTAGAATCAAATATTAGCCGTATAAATGTAGAATATTTGTATGATGATGAAACTTCAGAAAAATGGATCAATAATGCCAAGCTTACAGCTAATGGATTCGAGTTTGATTTATTAGAAAATAAAAATAACAGAACCAGAACTGTAAGAATATATTTAACTGTTTTTGATGCTCAAGAAAAAGAATATACGGTTTACACCGATATTGATCAATCAACGACTGATCCAATTTTAACCCAAAGAACGACTGAAAGTGTTTTAACTCGAAGACCTAAAATGGATACTGTAATTGTTCGGGGTAATGTAAGCGCATTATTTCCTGAATTCCAAAAAACAGTAACTTATGAAAACGGTAATGATTGGATTGAGAGTGTAGATTTAGCAAATGATAGTTTATTAATTATTGCTATTCGTGCTAATGAATCAGGGGTACAACGTCGTGCGAGTGTTAATATTAAATTAGTAAATGGTGGTAGAACGTATATTGATCTTACACATAAAGTTACACAAACTGCCCAAGATTACGATTATCTAGATTTTGCGGCTTTAAAGGCTATGATTCCTGGAGCTGAAGGTGAAATTCAAATTACTGCACCATTACGTGTTCTTGAAGGTGTTGTTGTTGGAGATATTAATAACAACAATATGGATGTTAATCCAAATACAAGCTATAATGCGATTGACTTCACGGAATCATTAAAAACTAATTATATCCAAAGTATTGATGGAACTTCAGGTTTTAGATTGAAGTTTAGTGCAGTTGCGGCTAATGTATTAGCACGTAATTCCAAGGTTTCTCTCACCGTTGATGGTTTAATTTTACAAAAGGAATCTAATCCTACTCGTTTTACAATCAAGGGTCTCAATACTAGAAATATAGTAACTCAAGAGAATATAGAGCCTACTGATTATAGTATTCAACATAAAAATATTAGTGAATTGCAAGATAGCGATGTACACACTTATGTTAAATTAAAACAATCATCTGTGTCAATTCCATATGGGGCATTTACTAATGTAAATATGGGGTATGTGCGTACTACCTCATGGAATACTAATGGTGCAGGTGTGAATGTAGCATATCTTGATGCTATCCCTACTGGAATATATGACGCACAAGGAGCTACTATTAAAATGATTGTCAATACAGCAAACTCATGGAGTAGAGATGCCTTACCCTCTGGAGTAGGAGATTTAGGAGGAATTATTGTGCACAACAAAATAATGAGATATGGTGCCGGTGAAGGAGATATTGGCCGATATAGCATTCGTCCTGTAAATAAATCTGATATTCAGCTATATAATCAAACACGATTTAATAAACTGGTAGAATGGATTATGTTTAATCCTAATTCTTTAGGTACAGCAGGTAGTCTTACCACAAATTCTGGAGGATACCTACCTGCTTTTGGAGACGGTAGGGCTTACTCATCTACAAATGTAAATGCAACGTTAGGCGCAAATCCATTATTCCATAGTGATCCTACATCTAAAGTTGTTCCTTCTTCTGGATTTCAGTTCAACCAAAAATGGTGGGATGGTTCTAAAAATAGCGCTGAAGCCTTAGTTTTGGAATTTTCAACTAAAAATATCAGTACATCAAATTCGATGATGTTGAATTTTAATATTGGTGGTGGATCAGGGAATGTTGCAACATTTAATGTTCCATTATATTGGCATGTTAAGTATTCTACCGATGGAGCAAACTATTTTGTTATTCCCAATTCAGAATTTACAGTGCGCCCTTTAGCGGGGTGGAATTTGAACCATCATTTCACCGCTTTAGGTCTTAATCCGTATTCTATAAAACTACCTACAACACTATTAGCTAAGGATAAAGTTTATCTGCGTATTGAGCCGAAAAGTAATATATGTGCTATTAACGAGCCATTTGGTGGACAAGGCGGTCAAATCACAGCAAGCCAAAACAATAATGCTGTTAATGTTCGATTTGGTACGGTAATGATTAATTATTTTCAATAAATGCTATTATGAAGAAAAGAAATATTAAATATTTACTTCCTGTGTTTTTCTTATTAGCTTTTCTACAGAGCTGTAAGAAGGATTTAATTGAATATGCTCCATTTTCTGAATTGGGCGCTCAAGCAAACGAATATATAGTACCTAGCAGTGCGGGTGAAGTGAAAGTAAAAATCTTGTCTAACGCTGATTTTACTGTAAATATTTCTCAAGATGATTCCTGGCTTTCAAGTAATGCTAAAAATTATTCTGGGGATACGTCTATAACATTTACTTATCAAGCTAATGACTCATTTAATAGGATGGCAGTTGTGCCTTTATATTCTGAGGCGTATGATAGATACGATACGCTATATATAAAGCAAAGGGGTACTGAGAATGCTAAAATGCAGTTCCCAGTTTTAAACACTTCTGTATTAGGTGATGGTGGAGATGTTAGTGTTAAATTGAATGCAAATATCTCTTTTGATGATGTAAAGGTTAATATTGTTTATCCTGAGGCTAATGGTGATCTGTGGGTCTCTGATGATTTTACATATAATCAACAAGATTCGCTACTCTCTTTCACAGTTGAGCCTAATAGGGATCCTGTAAAATTACGAAATGCACAGATAAAGCTTTCATATATAGACGGCTGGGGTCAAGAGATTTCCAGTACCTTATATCTTGTACAGGCAAATGCAAATAACGAATTTGGTACATTAACAGATTTCACTGCTGTACGTTCATGGGCTGGAGAGCGAATTACTTCCGATATTTATATTGAAGGGATAATTATATCTGATGCTAAAAACCCTAACGCTAGCGAACATGTGCAGACAACACCAACTGCTATAAATTATACGGAAACTGATAGGGTGACATACATTCAGACTTTTGATGGTAAGTATGGGTTTAAGATAGTTACAAGTACTGTTAATGACAATATATTTAAAAGTTACAGTAAAGTTAAAATCCTTTTAAAGGGTACATCTGTAAATAAAGAAACCAACCCGGATTATTACACCATAAGTGGTGTTACCTCTATGATGGTTTTGAGTCAAGAAGAGGGGATGGCATCTAATTTAGCTAATAAATCAAAGTATATTTCAGAACTTACTGATGATGATATCTTTACTTATGTCACGCTAAAGGATACTGAATTTCCTATTCGCAAAGGTTCTTTTACACCTATAAATGAGGGGTACGCTACACCATTTAATGCACACCGAGTTGCTAAATATCCATTAGTAATGCGTGATATTCAGGGTGAGAGCATATTCTTGATGACCAATACGCGTGTACCATATAGACGAGATGGTGCTATATTACCTTATGGGTCTGGAGATGTTTCAGGTGTAATTGTTCATGAAAAGTTTACTCGTTTTGAATATGAAGATGATGTAACAGAAGATAAATTTGGGAATATAGGCCGATGTCAAATTCGTCATTTATCGAAATCAGATATCAAAATAAGCTCAGATTTCAACTCTGGTTTTTCAGCCTTAGTCACAGAATTTCAGTATCCAGTAATTGAAAATGGTGTTGCTAAAGCTACATTTGGAAATGGTAGTATATCTTCTTCCGTATCCACAGTAAACTTAGCGCGAACCTTCGATTACTCTTACTTGGGGCCTATAGGGAACACCTCATTAGGAAATAATAATAAATATGGTAATGGTGTGATGCTGGGAAATACAAAGCAAAACCAGGAAGCAACAACTAATAGTGATGGTAAGGGGCAGGTCATTAACGCTGCAATTTCTGGCAATACTCTTTGGTGGAATGAAGCAAAGCAAAGAGGAGAGGCGTTTGTATTAGACTTTTCTACCCAAGGCATATCTACAGATAAGTTATCCCTACAGTTTACAATGGCAAATTTAACAGGTGGTACTGGTAAAGGAGCGCCAAGATATTGGAAGGTAGAATGGTCTGATCACGGTAATATGGATGGAAGCTGGAATACAATTGCTCCCTTTACAGTGCCTGATGTACCACTTTGGGCCAATACGACGATTCATCAATTGGCAGGATATAAAAACTATACTTTTAATTTACCATTAACATTACTGGGCAAATCTAAAGTATATATTAGACTTATAGTAGATAGAAATTTAGCAAGCGATGGTAATTCATATGCCTCTGAGCCATTAACTGCTGCTTCAAATACTGGGTTAGGTTATTTAGGTATTAGATATAACAAATAGATATACATATGAAACGAGTTCTATTTTGGGTGATATTGTTCTTTTGTGCAAATTTTACATTTGCACAAAAGAATCAAATGCCAATGAAATTAAAAGTTTGTAGCTATAATATTGGACATTTTAATCAAGGTTCTCTTGGTGGATTTCAGCTTAATAAAAATGTCGCTGAAGCTGAATTAAAGCGATGGAAACAGTGGATTGGTAAAGAGGGTTTTGATATTTTGTCTGTTAATGAGTGGAATAGCTATTTTGATAAGGATAGTATCTATAATGCGCAACAACATTTACTAGATCCATTTTATTCAACTGTAGTTATGGGAGAGTCTAAAAGGTGGATATTTAATGGCTTAGCTTCAAATTACAAATTAACTAATATCCGTCAAAAAAACTGGGATGGGGATTATTATGCTATTATAGGAGATATGCATGTTGGGGATGAGATTATAACAGTAATTTCTACTCATATCCCATGGCAAAAAGACTGGCATGATAACTCTTTAAATATGTTAATTCAGGAGCTTAAGAAATATAAGTATTTCATTTGCTTAGGCGATATGAATGCTTCTGATAAAAATCAATTAAAATTTACATCTCAAGGCTTTAATATGGCTAATGGCGGGCATTTAGGCTGGTTTAACACCTGTGGTGGGAAAGCTTTGAAATCGGGTTACCAAGGAGCTATTGATTATAATATTGATAATATCATTACCTCATCTAATATAAAAATATTTAATGTATCAGCACCAATGACAGGGCTTAATGATTTAGATCATTTACCTATTATAGCTGATTTAGTGATTTCATGGAATTAAATTATTTAAGATGTTTAGAAATTTAATAAAATACAAAATAGTGTATTTCCTTACAATTGGAATTACGGCTCTATATTCTTGTGATAAACAAGAAGAATCTAGGCAACTCTCCTCGTTTGTCATTTCTGAGAGTATCCATTTAGAAGATAAGATAGATTCAATTTATCCAGCCTCTATTGAAGGAGGGAAAGATACGCTATACATTCATACTACTAAAGATTTCAAAGTTTCGAGTGAGACAAACAGCCTAGAGAAATGGGTAACCATCGACAAGGTTGAAAAATTAGATAACAATATTTCTCAAGTTATCATAGATATTAAACCTTTATTGGAAACTTTTGAAAAACGAAGTAATGTTTTATCTTTCATTACCGAGGATCTAGACGGTGGGTTTGTGTCAATGTCTCAAGGATACATAAGAAGATTTAATGATAATTTTAATTGGTTAAGGTATGGTGTATTGAACCCTTTAGATGAAGGCCGTGAAGTATTGCTAGAGAATTGGACATCCACCCAAAAATCTAACGGATGGACTTCAACAATAGGAGAGAAAGAGTCCTCAGCACATGTCTACGGCCGGTTTGAATATGTTAAAATGGGTTCGGTTAGTTATGGTGCGGATCTAATAAGCAGAAATATTGGAGGAATTGAACGAGATAGCATTTTAGTGCTGACCTTTAATGCTTTAGCGTATTCACCATTATTTGCCGATAGGGATGGAAATAAATTGACTCTAGAACTTCAAAATGGATGTACATTCTTAGATAACAGTACAATTAAAACTATTGAATTGAATTATTTCGATTCACAATCGGCATTAATTGAAAAGAACTTATGGAATAATTCATTTCATTCCTTTTATCTTAAGAAGCCTGATAATAACACTGTCATATCTACGATAAAAATTAAATTTCTGACAGGATCAGATATAAGTACTGCTTCAAACAGAGTTATATTAGATAATTTTAATATCTACTCCGTCTTAGAATATAAGCCCTAGTTAAATAAGGGTTATTTAATTAATACCAATAATATATAATTGCTGCTCTCAGAATATTTCCGAGGGCAGTTTTTATTTTATTCTGTATCTATAGAAAACAAGTTCCTGTTTAGTTTTAAAATTTTGGATGTAATTATCAATAACGTTGAAAAAATGCTTTTAGTCTCAGCATCCATTTTTGTATGTCGTTGATACGTTCCTCTGTTTCTTTGTTGTAAGAAGCGTTTTTCCGTTCCCGGATTATAAAAACACCGTTACGCCAATGTATTTAGCATAGATATCCTTTAGTCTAACTAATATTTTTTGAAATAAAACTGATGTGGTATTATATCAGTTTTACCTTGAATTTAGTTTTTGGTGTTTTAATTCTTCTAGAATAGTCATTGAAAATGAGAGGTGTTCACGATTAATGAACGTATTAATCGAATTCTCAAACAAGAGTTTAGGAGTGGCATTTATCATTTAGAGTTATGGTTGATGAAGGAAATAGTTAATGAAGCTATTCGAATTTATAACAACATTAGACCATAAATGAATTACAGGACCTATAAAACAAAAAACAGTAGCAACCTATCGGCTACTACTGTTTAATTTTATGTGTTTTTAATCATTGAAAACCTGTTTCTTGTTTTCAAAAATAGTCATTTTGATCAGGTTTCTTAATAACCTGGGTTTTGTTTTAATCCAGGCTCTACACGCATACTATTTGCATGGAATGGCCATCTGTAATTATGAGGCTGAAAAGAACGATCTTCAATTTTTAAAGTTTCTATTTTGCCATCTACTAATCGGGTATGTCCCAAAGCAGGCTCATTTAAAACTTCCTCAGCAATTTTCCAACGTAAGATATCATCGTATCTTAATCCTTCGCCAGCAAATTCGGTACGTCGTTCATTTCGAATCAAGTCTATCCATTCTTGTTGCGTTTTATTAGTTAGTTTTACATCTGCTATGTCCATACTAAGACCCGCTCTTTTACGCACCTGATTAATACAGTCTTTTGCTAAATCATCTACATCATTAAGCATAATTTTTGCTTCTGCATACGTAAGTAATACTTCTGCATAACGTGATAAGGGGAAATGCATATTTCCACCTGATTTGAAAGCGTCAGTATCATCTACAAACTTTCTGAACCAATACCCTGATTTACTTGCTCGTTGGTTTTCGAAGTACATCAAAGATCCAGTATTATAGATATCAATACGTTCACCAGAAAAAGTATCACCATGGCCGAATATACTAGCAGCCAGACGTGGATCTCTATTTAGTTTAGGATTCAATTCATATTCTTGTTTACTATGTAAAGGACAATTATCAATAGCTCTACCTTGCAACGTCCAGTAAGAATCCACTAATGATTTGGTAGGTACTAGATATGATTGTCCATTCCCTGTTCTAAATTGAGGTGCTAAGTCTCTGAATGAGTTGGTAGCAGAGTTAGCATGACTTTCCATATCGAACTTCATTATAAATTCTTTATTTGTTTTATCCGCTTTATAATTGAACAAATTAGCATAGCTCGAGTGCAATTGATACTTTCCACTATCCATAATTTCTTTAGCTATTTTTGCGGCCAATTCATAACGCTCATTTATTAGCGCATAACGCATAATCAATGATTTGAAAGAATAGCGATTAAACATATAAGCATCTGAAGTATATTCATTTTCGGGTAGTCTTGCTGCAATCTCTTCAGCTAAAGGAAATAATTTATCTAGAATTTCTTCTTTAGGTGTAGGTGGTTGAAGAGCTGATTCAATAGTAGCTGGCTCTAGGAAAAAAGGTACGTCTCCCCATCTACTTGTTAATTTAAAGTAATGCCATACTCGTAGGGCTTCTAAAATACTTTTAAACTTAGTACGTACAGCTTCATCTTCTACATAGGGTATATCTGCATTCGCAATAAAAGTATTCAGACGTCCCATATGTTTCATTTGTAATTCGTAATAATACAAAAAGGCAGCTGTATTAGCATTAAAATTACCATTAGCGATACGCTGGTGGTGATCACCATCAACACGACTATAGGCATTATCAGACTTACCATCTTCCATATAGAAAAGAATACCTCTTGCACCAACGGAGCTAAATACGTCTACATAGCTACTGTAGACTACGCGACGTAGATCTTCTTCAGTGTTAAAGAATTCAACAAATGAGGTGGCTGTTGGATCTGTTTTATCTAGGAATTTCTCACAGCTACTTAATGACATCGTTGCTAATATGCTGAAAAATAATATTGATTTTTTCATCTTGTTCTCAATTTTTTAGGTTTAATAAATACTCGCTCTAATACCAAAACTGTACGTTGCCATACGTGGGTAATTTCCATTCCCGCCATTACGCTCTGGCTCTAATCCTTCGTATTTAGTAAATGTAAAAGCATCTTGTGCATTAATATACATTCTGACATTCTTTATATTTTTTCCTAATTTTGGAAATGTATAGCCTATTTGAAGCATTTTTATACGAAAAAAAGACGCATCCGACAACCAGACATCACTTAAGAAGGTATTTGTACTAGCTCCTGTCCATACACGTGGGAATCTACTATTTTGGTTTTCTGGTGTCCAGCGGTTGTCTGCATATTCTTGGCGTGGAGCACCTAATGCGTTACTTGACCCATCAACTAATACAGGGTAGCCTTCTTGGCCATTTAGACGAGACGTACGCTTACCAACACCTTGACCAAGCATACCGAAATCCCAATTTTTATATTTTAAGTTAAGATTTAAAGAGTAGTTCAAGTGGGGAAAAGGGTCACCTAAATTTACACGATCGTCGTCATTAATGATCCCATCACCATTTTGATCTTTATATTTGATATCTCCAGGAAGAGTATTGGGCATTTTCGCGACAGTACCATCTACATCAGCTCTATCTGCAAAGAAACCTTCAGTCTCGTAACCATAATAGTTGTCGATTGCAATCCCATTATACCATATTTTATCGTTGGTATCTTTAAAAATTAATGTATCCGAATTACTGTAACCAGCTTTCAATACACGGTTTTCATTGTCAAAAAGCATACCGCCTATAGTATACTCTACATTTCCTATTTTGTCTGACCAATTTGCCGAAATCTCATATCCTTTATTTTTAACCTCACCAATATTTACTGCTGTAGTTAAATAGTAGGAACCTGTTAACGGAGGGACAGGGAAGTCTGCATAGATTAAATCATAAGAAAATTTATCATATACCTCTGCTGTAATATTTAAGCGATTTTGTAAAAAGGCTAAATCAGCTCCAATGTTCAGTTGTTTTTGTTTTTCCCAAGAGAAATTAGCATTTGGGACACGCATAGTCCATCCCCATGTATTTACACTTTCTTGCCACAGATAAGGTGCTACATTTTCATTC
Source organism: Sphingobacterium bovisgrunnientis (assembly GCF_009829085.1). Taxonomy (GTDB): domain Bacteria; phylum Bacteroidota; class Bacteroidia; order Sphingobacteriales; family Sphingobacteriaceae; genus Sphingobacterium; species Sphingobacterium bovisgrunnientis. The sequence continues at coordinate 46,804 of NZ_WUQY01000011.1, read as the reverse complement.
CCTATTAAACCATAAGAAGCTCTTAATTTAAAATTGTTCAATACACCAGCATCTTTTAGGTTAGCCATGAAAGCCTCATTGGATATATTCCAAGCTAGGGCTGCTGAAGGGAAAAATCCCCATTTTTGCCCTGGTGCAAACTTAGAGCTACCGTCTGTACGTGCTGTTACCTCTAATAAATAGCGATTATCAAATGAATAATTTAACTTTCCGAAAAATGATGCTTTATTTACTTCACGATAATCTGTATAGGCATAATTCATCATTTCAGCACCAGCTGTAAAGTAAATCTTATCTTTGTCCTGTCGAAGGTCCTTCGTGTAGTTTACTAAAGCACGTGCCGTGATTTGTGACTCACTAATTCCTTGATTTGCACCTACAGAGTTGGACCAAATTGTAGCAGGCTTTCCATTGATGTCATAAAATTTAAATGTTTCACGAATAGATTTATCAGCTGCTTTATTAATCATATAGGAAATATTAGCTTCAATATTTAAATTTTTATTGATAAAATATTTAGGTCTTAAATTGATTGTACTACGATCCCCTAAATAGCTCTTTTTTCCTCCTCTATTGATAGAAGCAATAGGATTCATGTTGTTATGCAATATGTAGTGCTCTGGAAGGTCAGAATCAAAATAAGGTTGTAAGGTAGGATTCATGCGCCAAGCAATTTGGTATAATCCATGTCCGTCATCATTAGCCATTAAGCGATCATATTGGTTACGTAAAGCATAGAAATCAGCTAATAAAACAAATTTGTCAGCAATGTTTACATTGGTGTTGAAGCGAGCAGAAAATTTGCGTGCGCCTTCGATGTCGTTTAGACCGCCTTGCTGTGTATGGTTTAGCATAAGATTAAAAGTACCTACACCACCACCACCAGAAACACTTGCAGATTGATTTTGTGAAAATGATTTCTTTTGAATAACCTCATCCAACCAGTTAATGTTTTTTGTTTCACCAGTTTCTGCTTTACGGATGTCTTCTTCCGAAAATAGAACTGTTTGTCCTTGGTATCCTCTTGCTTCATTATTTAGACGCATATAATTAGACGCGTCTACGAAAGTTGGCAGATCTATTGGATTATCAATGGCTGCCCATGCATTAATATCTACCTTAAATTGACCTGTCGAACCACGTTCTGTCTCAATAATAATAACACCATTTGCACCACGTGATCCGTACATCGCTGTTGAAGCGGCATCTTTTAGTACTGTTAAGCTTTTTATTTGATTAGGATCAATGTCTGATAAAGACTGTTCCATACCATCGACAATTACTAATGGGCTTGCATTTTGTAATGTACTCATCCCTCGAATAGAAATATTTCCCGCGTTAGCGCCAGGAAGACTATTTCCCTGAAGCATAGTTACCCCAGGGATAGTTCCACTGAATGCTTGCTCTAGTTTAATTATTGGTCGATTTTTAGTCGAGGACATATCCATTTGCGAAACAGAGGAAGCAACGTGTTTTTTATCCACGGAAGAAAACCCAACAACTACAACCTCGTCTAAGCCTATGTTACGTTCTTCCATAATCACATTAAGCCGATCTTTATTTTGAGTAGGGATCTCTTGATCTTCATAACCTACAGCAGAAAAAATTAGTGTCGCATTAGCGGATGTAAGACGAATTTCAAAATTACCAGCCCCATCCGATATTGTTGATAGATTGGACCCTTTTACAAGTATACTAGCATTGCTGATAGGTCGATTTTGATTATCCTTAATTGTGCCGGTTAATAACCGACTTTGCGCAATTACATCTAGAAGTAAAAATGTAATGAAATAAATAATTAGTAATGTTTTTTTCATGTAAATGGTTTAATTAAATAGATTTTATGGTGATGTAATGTACATATAATAAGTTTACATTCAACATTTTTAATATGTTTTATTGGGAAATGTGGTATACATTCTAACTAAATTATAGTAAAAATGTCGATTCGATTCGGCTCTACTTAAAATTACCAATTTTGCTGTATTCTTATTTTCGATACAATACCATTAATGTTTTAAAAAAATAGATATCCAAGATTTAAAAAATGATTTCACTTCTGATTTAAAATTCGAAGAAGTTGATCCCTTAGTAGAAAATAGAATTAATTAATATATTATTCCCACAAAAGGTGTAGCTATGGCTGTAAGAGCAAAATTATGGATGTATGCCGCATCGCCTTTATTCAACGGAGGTTACACTGAGGCTTTAGAATTAAAAAATACCGACGGTAAATCATTATTCGCAGCTAAAGATTTAGAAAAATGGAAAAAGGCTAAACAAGTTTTAAAGGAGTTTATTGACTTCGCAAATAACGGGAACTATAATTTATACTACAGTAGTGTTCCTAACAATCCCTATTTAAATGTATACGAATTATTCCAACGTTATAACAAAGAAATTATTTGGGCCAATGCTGTCAACAGCTGGGGAACAGTTGAGTCAGCTCAAATTCCGAGAGATATTGCAAGTACAGCGGGAGGATATATGGGCGTTACACAAGAAGCTGTAGACGCATTTTTTATGAACAATGGTTTGAAAATTAATGATCAAAATTCTGGATATTCAGAAATTGGGTTTTCAAATGTTTAAAATCCATCTACTCGATTTGTAAAAGGAGGTAATGAAATTATCCTTACTGACAATAATGTTTCAAATATGTATGCCAATCGTGAGCCAAGATTTCTATGCCACTGTGACTTATCAAGGGGAAAGTTGGCACGATGTCGTCTCGAATGTAAATTTACAAGGAACAACAGCAGCGACATCATTGGCAACCCGTATATACTTTTCACGAGATATAAAATCATCTACTAATCCAAGGCCAGGGTATGGAGGAATAGCACATAGTGGCAACGCAACCTCTGGAGGATATTCAAAAACAGGGTATTTGTTGTATAAATTTAATAATAGAACCATTCATCCTACTGTTTCTGGTGGAATCAAGACTGTGTTTAGACCCTCAATTATTTTCAGGCTAGCAGACTTCTATTTATTATATGCCGAAGCTTGTAATGAAGTTGATCCTAACGATCCAGAAATTATTAAATACTTGGATCTTGTAAGGCATAGAGCTGGGATTCCTGGCTATGTAGAGATGAATTCAAATGGCACAAAAACTGGAATTTTGGGGAATCAACAAAAACAGCGCGAAGCTATACAGCAAGAAAGAAGAATTGAACTTTTTGCAGAAGGTCAACGTTATTTTGATGTAAGAAGATAGATGATTGCAGAAGAAGCAGAGGGAAGACAAGGAGGCGTTTTTACAGGTATGAACATTTCAGGTAATCAAAATGATTTAAGTTATTTTAAAAGAACTGATTATGATAACGCGCCAAGAATTTTTAAAAAATCTATGTACTTGTATCCAATCCCATTTGCCGAAATATCTAAAAGCAGACTTTTAGTCCAAAATCCAGGATTTTAGAAAAATTAAAAGAGGCGAAATATTTTGATAGAGGTAATAAAAAATCTCTTTAATAATTAAAACTTCATAAAAGGGAGAAAGTTGTAAATTTCATACTCTGAATGTTGATTTATAGAAGGAGTTGTTAGCCAAATATTTAAAAGATATAAATAAAATACAGGTCTTATGAAAATTAAAATTCATAAGACCTGTATTATTGGGAAATGTGGTATATATTCGTATGCATACATACGAATTAAGAACCTACATCATTTTGCTACTTTCTTATTTTCCATTTACAATACTGTAACTCCTGAGAATAAATACTACAGTAGCTTTTCTTTCAATAGTAATCGTAAAGTTCGATTTTGGTATATTTATACCTATTTGCCTATTACAACTTGAATTTGTGACAGGAACTTATTATATAAAACGTATTTGAAAATTAAGGTTTATATACAACTCTCCATTTAACTGATAAATATATCCAAAATCATGTTTAGTGGCACTAGGCGTATCAAACTTGGTATTAACATATAAATAATCCTCGAATTCGTTTCTATTATATATATGATAACATAATACCTCACCATCCTTTTTTACAACTAAATATCCACCTGTTGCATCAATAATTCCTCCCCAAACTTTTGTTGGCAACATACCCAATGATACATCTGTTAAAAATCTTTTGAACTTATATGAATAAAAAGGATGATCGTTTGAGAAATTGAATTTCAGGGGATTTTCATAAGCTAGTGAATTTATAATCTCAATTGATTTGGATATCCCTGAAGTAAAGTATTTATACAGGGCATGTGCCAATATATTAGGTAAGGACGAGTCAACTAAGGTTAAATTATTATGGAATATAACACATGGAACATGGGAAAATTTTAATTCACAACCTTTATTTAAAATTGTACGAAGTCTGCCTTTAACATCTTGAATCACCTTAGTGCCTTTATATTTAACAATTCTATTGATTTCTTCTAGATCTGTAGGTGATAAATCTCCAACTATTTTATAGGCAAAGTTCGTTGATTTGTTACTATTAAATAATGTCGGAGGAGTCCCAACTTCAGACTTTATACTAAAGCCTAATTGAGGACTTCTACCCGTTACTAAATCATGTATTATGATCCGAATATCGCTTTTTAGTGATGATTTAGCCTTAATAGATTTACTACCATAAGAATTAATAAAAGTTTCTATCTCAGGAATTGTAAAAGAAGATTTATTTTTCTCTTTTAATTTATTTAAAAGAAATGAAGCATTTTGATAAAACGTTTTTACAGATATCCTAAATTCTTCATTCTTGTTTTTTACAACTACTAAATCATTATCGTAAGAAAATTCAAATGTACCATTAGATTCATCCCTTAATATTTTTATTATAGGAAAAATCATTGATTCGACTTTGTGAAGTTCACTAGTTCCTCCATAAAGTTTCTTATCAGCGATAATTTTGAATAATGTATAATATTTCACTCCACTCCCCAATATTTCCACTTAATCCTTCAGATTTTTCTGACATTACTGTTGTTTTAAAATTATTTCTATAATTTTCTTGGCTGTAGCCTGAATAGCGGGTACCGCGACGGAATTGCCAAATTGTTTATATGCCGATGCATCCGCCACTGGAATTATAAAATTATCAGGAAATCCCTGTAATCTAGCCCATTCTCTAGGTGTCATTTTTCGAACGCCCTCCTTGTTGACTTCTCCTTTAATTTTTGTTGTAGGCGTGAAATCTGTAATTCTATTATCAATCACTAAATTTCTTTCTCTCCCCATTCCTCCACACACCACAGCATTTGCAATTTCATCATCATTTATGATTTGATACCCAAAGCCATTTCCTTTACTTTCATGTCTATTTTTGTGATTAATTAATGTTTGAAGGTATCTATTGGACAAATAATATTTGGTATCCACAACACTTGTTTCTTTAACATCTTCAAAACGAGCGGTTTGGTTCGTTGCGTCTGGGTATTTAAAACTATCAATTCCTAAACTAGGATGAAATCCAACAATATATATACGTTCTCTATTTTGTGGCAGACCAAAGTCTTTTGCATTTATAATTTGAGGATCAGGCACAAAATATCCAAGATCTTCCCTAAGTACATTTAATATTGTATTTAAGGTCTTTCCTTTATCGTGACTTCTTAAACCTTTAACATTTTCAAGAAAAAAGGCTTCGGGTTGTTTCCGCTTTATTATTTCTGCAACATCAAAAAATAAAGTTCCACGAGTATCTTCAAATCCTCCCCGCTTTCCTGCAATAGAGAATGCTTGACATGGGAAACCTGCGCAAAGTATATCAAAGCTTTCAGGAATATATTGTTTTATTTCTTCTTGAGTTATATCTCCAAAAGGTGTTTCACCAAAATTTGCTCTATAAGTTTTCTGTGCTTGTTTATCCCACTCACTTGTAAAAACACATTTTCCTCCAAGATTTTGTAATGCGAGACGAAAACCTCCAATCCCAGCAAATAAATCAATGAAGTTAAACAATGGCTTATCTACAGGTAAGAAAGGAACATCCTCCTTTTTAAAAACTTCTAATTGATTATTAGAATCTAAATAATCGACAAATTTTTCTTTTAAGTAATGGCCCGCTATCTCATTAGTAAATTTTAAAGCATCATATTTATAGAATTGAGAGGTTTGATATGTATTATTATATAAATAATGAGTTATTACCGCATCCTTCAAGGCAAACTTGCAAATTGGATTTTTCTTATCTTTTCTTACTTCATCAAGTGATAACTTCTCCAATACATTCATTTTACATTCACTAATTAATTTCTGCAATTTACGAAATTATAAATGTTTTCATGAGTAATCTTCCCTGATCAAGCTACATCTGTAACTTGAACTGTCGTTGAAATAAAAATACTTTTTTTTAGAAATAGTATAGTTTTCACCCTGTTTAAGAATGGGTTAATTGTATGCATACGGTGGTTCCCCTCAAAAGTTAATTATCGGTTATTTTTCCATCTGTTTGGTACTAAGTCGCTATATTTCCCTTCGAATTCTGGGTCATTGATTTTATACAGCACATCGTTCAACCAGTTTTGGGGATCAACATCATGTTTTTTACAAGTAGCAAATAGCGAGAATATCATGGCGGCATCTTGAGCGGTTTTATGTGTTCCACTGAACAGGCTGTTCTTCCTTGAGAGGGCAATTGGCCGTATTGCATTTTCAATTTCGTTATTATCGGGAAGAAGCTCACCGTGCAGCAGATAATAATACATATTATCTCATAATTTTAATGCATAAGCAATCGCTTTTCCGATAGGACTCCGTGGCAACACTTTCGTATATTTCTGTTGCATCCATTTTTTCATTTCATCCAATATGGGTTTTACCTTTTCGTATCGAAGAAATACGATTTCATCTTCTTTCATGGCACGCTGAGCTTCTCTGATTAGTTTCTCAACGGTATATATGGCTGCAATATAGTCAACAGCGATTTTCGAGCGTGCAAGATCATTTTGCGCACTTTCATCAAATTTTCTGCGAATATGGCACATGCAATAGAGCTGCTCAATGGAGTTTGGAACGGCTCACAATTAGACAGAAACCTATCGGCAAAAATGTTTAACGATTGGTGGAACAATGGAAATAAACCCGAATTGAAGATACAAGATAATCCCGTTTCTAAAGCAAATGAAATAGACAACCTGCCAACAAAAGACCTTTTTAAGTTTCTCTCACAGGAACATTCGCCTAATACCGATTTGGGATTGTTTAGCCTATTATCGGATGCACAGGGAGAGGATTACGAAGAAGAACAGTTTGCTAATCGGATGAAGAAAAAGAAGAAAGGGAGAAGATTGTAATGTATTATTTTAGGACTTCAAAAAACAGGAAATTATATTGCTATATCAAAACCATCAACACCTGATATCTTTTTAGTAAAATTCGTGGACAAAATACGTCCTATCAATTTTATTTACTTATATTTGGACAAAATACGTCCTAAATAGCGACAATGGAAAAAAGCATTACAACCATAGGTGAACGATTAAGAACATTGAGAGAGGAAGTTTCACTTTCTTTGAGGGAAGTGGCAAGCCATATCGGTATTGACACTTCTTTGCTTGGAAAAATTGAACGTAACGAACGACAACCAACAAAAGAGCAAATAAAGCACATTGCAGAGTTTTTTAAAATAGACGAAAAACTATTGATTAAAGAATTACTTAGCGACCAATTTGCATATAGAATAATGGAAGAGGAAGCCGATATTGATACGCTAAAAGTAGCAGAGGATAAAGTTGAATATTTTAAAGCCAACAAGAAAAAATGACTGTTAAGAAACTCATAGAAAAATATTCGGCTGACAGAAAATATTACTTAACAAACAAGTATAACGAAACACTACTTCGCAGTGATTTCTTAGACCCGTTTTTTGAATTATTGGGTTGGGACATAAAAAACAACGCAGGAAAATCCACAAATGAAAGAGAAGTGATTTTAGAAGAAGCATTAAAAGCCAATGCTTCTGAGCATTCTAAAAAACCAGACTATACATTTCGATTGTTTTCAGAAAGAAAATTCTTTTTGGAAGCTAAAAAACCGTGCGTAGCAATTGAAACTAACAACGAAACAGCAAAACAAGTAAGACGATATGGTTTTACAGCTAAACTAAAAATTTCCATCTTATCAAACTTTGAATACTTAGTTATTTATGACACTTCTGTAAAAGTTGATGAAGCCGACAGTTACAATAAAGCATTAATCAAGAAATACCACTACACAGAATACGAAGGTAAATTTGAAGAAATTAAAAAGCTATTGGGCAAAGACGCTGTTTATTCAGGGGCGTTTGATACGGAATGGCAAACGATTGAAAACAAGCTAAATCAGTATTCGATTGACACCCTTTTTTTACATCAATTCAACGAATGGAGAAAGTTATTAGGAAGTGAAATATACAAACACCACCCTAAAATAAAAGAGCAGGAATTAAACGATATTGTTCAAAGTTATTTGAACAGAATTTTATTTTTGCGTGTTTGCGAAGACAGAAACTTAGAGGATTATCAAACACTTTTAACATTTGCCAACGCAAGTAACTTTAAATCATTAATTAAAAAATTTAAACAAGCCGACAAGCGCTACAATTCAGGATTGTTTGACCAATTACTGAAAGATAAAATTGTAGAAAATATCAGTTCTGCGTTTTGGACGATTATAAAGCAGTTGTATTATCCTGAAAGTCCTTACTCTTTCAGTGTGTTTTCATCGGATATTTTAGGAAGCATTTATGAAATTATTCTTTCGGAAAAATTGACTGTTCAAAACGGAACAGTTGAATTAGTAAAGAAACCTGAAAATATTGATAGAGATATTGTAACTACGCCAACATTCATCATCAATGATATTTTGCGGAATACGGTTTTGCCAAAATGTAAGGACAAAACCGATAAAGAAATTCTAAAACTAAAATTCGCAGACATCGCTTGCGGTTCTGGTGCATTTTTATTGGAACTGTTTCAGCTATTAAATGATATTCTAATTGACTATTATCTAATTGCCCACAAAACAAAACTTATTCAAACAAGCATCAACACTTATAAACTTCCTTTTAAAATCAAAAGGGAACTATTGTTGAATTGCGTTTATGGAATAGATAAAGATTATAATGCGGTAGAAGCTTCAAAATTTGGTTTACTATTGAAACTTTTAGAAGATGAAAACACATCTTCAACCAATACAAGCAAACCAGTTTTAACTGATTTATCCAATAATATCTTCTTTGGTAATAGTTTACTAAATCCAACACAAGTTGAAAAGAAAAATCAAACTGAAATTAATCCGTTGGACTTTTCAAAACTTCGTTTTGATGTGATTATTGGTAATCCGCCTTATATGAAGTCGGAGGATATGAAAAATATCACACCGCTTGAATTACCGCTTTATAAAGCCAATTACACTTCGGCTTACAAACAATTTGATAAATATTTTTTGTTCCTTGAACAAGGAATGAATTTGTTAAATGATGGCGGAATTTTAGGTTATATCGTTCCTAATAAGTTTACAAAAGTTGGCGCAGGTAAGAAATTACGAGAAGAACTCTCAACAAAGGAATATTTACATTCAATTGTTTCATTTGGTGCAAATCAAGTTTTTGCAAACAAAACAACTTATACTTGTTTGCTGATTTTAAACAAAACACCTCAAAAAACATTTCAATATGCAGAAGTCAAAAGCCTAAAAAGTTGGAAGGTTCGTGAACCAGAAGCCGTAAAATATGCTTCAAAAAATACTATTGAATTAGATAATGAAGTTTGGGTTTTAGTTCCGCCAGAACTAATAAACGCTTATAATAAAATTGTAGCTCAAAGTGCTTCACTTATTGACTTGGTTGGTAGTGATAATATTTTCAATGGTATTCAAACGAGTGCTAATGACATTTATATTTTCATTCCAACGAAAGATGATGCTAAGCATTATTATTTTTCAAAAAAAGGAGTTGATTACAAAATTGAAAAAGCAATTACCAAACCTTATTTTCAAACATCATCAGGCGAAGACAATCTGAATACTTACAGGACTTTCAAACCTAATGCAAGGGTTATTTATCCTTATCAAAACACAAAAAAAGGTGTTGAAATAATTTCGCTTACTGATATTCAAAAGAAATATCCGCTTGCTTTTGACTATTTACAAAAGCATAAAGCAATTCTAAACAATCCAAAAAGAGATATAAAACCTGTACCTGCAACAAAAGACGAATGGCATAGGTTCGGGAGACCACAAGGGTTAAATATTTCAGACAAAAAAGAAAAGATAATACTTGGTGTTTTATCAAGTGGCGACAAATATGCGATTGATAATTACGGAACACTTTTTACATCGGGAGGGACAGCTGGTTATTGTGCCATTACAATGCCTGACAAATTCGATTATTCCACATATTACATTCAAGCGATACTAAATTCAAAATACGTTGAATGGTTTGTCATTCTAACAGGCGAAGTATTTAGAGGAAGTTATTATGCAAGAGGTACAAAAGTCCTCAACAAATTACCAATTCGGAAGATTGCTTTTGATAATGCAAAAGAAAAAGCTCTTCACGACAAAATCGTTGAAGCACAAAAAGAACTTATTAGCATACAAGATAAAATAGACTTGAATGCAGGAAACAATAGAGCATTAACGCCACTGTTAGGGCAATTTACAAGAGAGAAAGCAAGCTTAGAAAAGCTGTTAGCCAAATTATATGATTTAGGTTCTGACGATTTATTAATCCCTTTAATCAAAGATTTGTATGAAGCTAATTGAGAATGCAACAGCAGAAAAATTAAGGGGTGGATTTTACACGCCTGAACCCATTGCAGAATTTGTTTTGCGTTGGGGTATTAATGGCAGTACAGATTTTGACATACTTGAACCAAGTTGTGGCGATGGTGTTTTTTTGGAGCAACTAAGGAATTTAAAATCAAAATACAATTCCATTACAGCCATTGAGTTTGACGAAGTCGAAGCTAAAAAAGCCGATAAAATTGAACTTAAAAACAAGCAAGTAATCAACGATGATTTTCATACTTATTGTAACAATACAGAAAAGCGATTTGATTTAATTGTTGGTAATCCTCCTTACATCCGCTTTCAATTTTTCGATAGAAACCAACAAGCAGAAGCAGGAGATATTTTTATTAGAGCAGGATTGAGATATTCCAAATTGACCAATGCTTGGGTTTCATTTGTAGTTGGTTCTTCCCTATTGTTGAAAGACAAAGGCGGAAAAATTGGTTTCGTTTTACCTGCAGAGATTTTGCAGGTTTCATTTGCTTTGCAATTGCGAAAATTTCTTGCTCATTTCTACAATAAAATCAACATCATTTCTTTTCAGAAATTAGTTTTCCCTGATATTCAGCAAGAAGTTGTTTTATTGCTTTGCGAAAAAAACGGAACACAAGAACATAAAATTGAACACATCGAATTAAAAGATGCAAGCGAGTTAAAAACGCTTGATACTGCTAAATTAAAAAGTCCGAAAAAGAGAATAGATTTTAAATCGAACAAATGGACTTTCTATTTTTTGGAACAAGAAGAAATTGATTTTTTAGAAAACATTGCCAAGAAAAGAAAAATACCAACACTTGCAAAATATGCAAAAGTTGAAGTAGGTATTACAACAGGAGCTAATGATTTTTTTACTGTACCACTCACAACCGTTGAAGAATATGAGCTTCAAAATTATGCTAAACCTATGGTTGGTAGAAGTGTGCAAGTAAACAGTGTGATTTTTACAAAAGAAGATTGGGAGAAAAATAAATTTTCAAAAGCCAAAGCACATTTGCTAGCATTTCCTGATAAAGAAAAACTAAATCAAGACAACGGAGCCCTGAAATATATTGTTCACGGAGAGAGTTTGAATATTCATAAAGGCTACAAAACAAGTATTAGAAATGATTGGTTTGTAGTTCCATCTTTAAAAATTTCAGATGCTTTGTTTATCAGACGAAATAGCCTTTACCCAAGGTTAATCATTAACGAAGCAGAAGCATATACAACTGACACAATGCACCGTGTTTTCGTAAAACCTGATACGAACATTAAAGCATTAACGGCAAGTTATTATAATTCACTTTCATTGGCTTTTGCAGAGGTTTCAGGACGAAGCCACGGAGGTGGTGTTTTGGAATTAATGCCAAACGAAGCAGAGAAAATTTTGCTTCCGTATCATAAAGACAATACAGAATTGCTAGGAAAAATTGACGAATTAATTCGGAATAAAACAGATATAGAAGAAGTATTAAAAATCACTAATGAAGTAATTTTAAAACAGCACTACGGATTGACCCAAAAAGAAATTGATTTGGCTCATAGCATTTGGAGGAAGTTATCAAAACGTAGATTAAATAGAGGTAAATAAGTAACCCCACGGTTTAGTACATCTTTACAACTTTTTATTATCTTCTAATTTTGTTTTCACATTAGGATTACAATGAAAATGGAAAAGAAAAAGATACGTCAGATAGTTCATCGCAGCACTATAAAGATCTATGGTATATTGCAGGATTTCAAGGATCAAAAGATAAAATGACTTGACTACAGATGAATTTTGTAAAGGCCGTGGTGTTGCCTTAGGCAGTTTTTACGCCTGGCTTAAAGCTGAAAAGCATCATGGTAAATATTCCAAAAGTTCGAGGTTTGTGGCAATCCATCCAGAAGAGGGGCCATTTGCAAACGGTATTGAATCTGCTGTCCATATTCCAGATGCTGTGCCTTTTGCAAGCCTTCGTGTTGGCGGGTTTGAACTGGACATCCACAAGCAGGTGGATGTCGAATATTTACGCAGATTACTTATCGGTTAAGCACTGCATATTCCTACAGCAAAAAAGTATTTTATTTACCCTGAGCGTGTCGTTGGCCGTAAAAGTTTTAACCTAGATTATGCATTAGCTTTTGATATTTTGTTGTAAGTATTTAACTTTAAGGTGTTCTTGCCTAGAAAACTAAAAGAAATAACGGTATGGCACTTGTTTAACAACCTTAATAGCAGGGAATTCAGACATTACCAGCATATTGTAGAAATGCACGGTCAATTATGTCACCTATCAGCTACTAAAACTGTGATCGATGGAAAAGTTGAATTTTTAATACTGGTATCATTCAATAAACCACAGCAGGCACTGGAATATTATAGGCGGCGCTGGAATATCGAGACACTATTCAAATTTATGAAATCTAGCGGGTTCAATATAGAAGATACCCATGCCACTGACTTGGACCGCCTTAAAAAATTGTTCATGCTTACGATGATAGCATGCCTGTGGTGCTACAAAGTTGGAGAATATATTCATACCCAGATTCGAACCATTAAAATCAAGAAACATCAAAGAAAAGCCGTGTCAATAATCAAATACGGCCTTGATTATATCACAGAATGTTTATTGTCAGGATTCAACAAGTTAAACATCAATTTATTACAATTTTTGTCATGTAAATAGACAAAAGTATTAAATCAAATTTGTCTTTTAAGAGTCGACTTTTATATTTTCTTGTAGCTACTCAACTCAGATTTTAAATCCTCTACAAGATTTTTTAATTCTAGAATGCGTTCATATCTTTCTTGAAGTAACTCATCCTTAAGTTTTATCTGAGATTCGTATAATCCTTTAATGAAATCAATGTTGTTATCATGATAATCGGAATTATATAATTGATTCACTTTTTGGTTATTTGAAATATAGTTATTAATATTCGAATCAAAGAAATATTCAGGATCAACATCGAAAACATCTGCTAATTTCAATGCATGATCCCAAGATAGTTTTGTTTGATCAGATTCAATTTTAGAGAGAGCGGGTTGTGAAATTCCTAGTTCTTTTGCTAGTGATCCTTGATCCCATCCTTTTTGTTCTCTTATTAAACGGATTTTCGTTCCAGAAGTCATTATAATAATAATTTTTATAACCAAATATAACGTATAGTTATATTATTATAACTAATAGCTATTTGTTTGTATTAAAAGAATTTAAATATTTGTAATATAAATTATTTCAAATATAATCAAAAACGTTAATGTAATTGTTTTTGAAATAAAATATAGTAAATTTGTGGCATCTTATAGGTGTCGCACTTATGAGTCTTGAGGACGAAACCTGAGAATTTTCGATTAAGCCAAGACGATAAGTGGAATACACGTCTGCACCAAAGGTGCGGCGTCCACTTGTTGGCTTTTAGGCTTCTCAGGGCCTCGTCTTCAACAGGTTGGATTCCGCACCTTTGGTGAAAATAGGCCTGTTGTAAAAAGACTCGTTAACCAAATGAACGAGTTATGAAAAATCAAATTTACCAGTTAAAAATTACTGCTCCTGAGTAATCCAAATTATATCTAGGGACAAAATTTGTCTTAACGAATTAAGGTAAACTTCCCCTAATGTATAGATTCATCTCATAACTAAAAATGCTGGATTTTAGAACATTAGTGACTCCTTAATTTTAAATAGATCCCTTTCCGTAGGAAAAATCTATTTATTTCTTCTACCCGTTGATATAAAAAATTAGCCAATTTAAAACACTTGAAAAATGAATAATTTTTACAAGAATGATCCTCTATTTCCTATTGTTGGAAGTAAAATAGAGAACAAGGAAAGATTCAAATCACCCCATAAGCATATTGATTTCCATGAATCGAATGAAGTATTAAGCGAAAGAGATCTTTTAAAAAGATCAGGTCATTTAGATACATATGTAAAGTATCTTGCTTCAAAAATTTATGAAGTTCAATCAAAAAAGTATTACAATAAAACGATTTATTCCCCAAAGGAGTGCAACTATAGGCCACTGTTGCATACTGTTATTCTTTTATTCCTGTTTATTAATATTAATATAATACCACTATTAGGACAAGTAAGGGTTAATCAAATCAATATCTCGCCCTTAAAAGTTGGGGATACTATTCCAGAAGAATTATGGCAATCCAAATTGCATGCAATAAATACAGCTACAGGAAAAAATGAAATAAATCTAATTGAATACAGAGATAGAGAGTTAATAATACTTGATTTCTGGGCAACATGGTGTGCACCATGTATTACCTCTTTAGATTCATTAAACTATTTGCAGAATTTATATGGAAATAAAATTCACATCCAACCTATTACATATCAAAAGAAACGCGATGTGGAAGGTTTAGTCACAAAAAGATGGCAGCTATCATCGGTTATTCAGGATTCCTTATTAAAACAATTTTTTCCGCATAAAATTGTCCCCCATCAAGTATGGATTAAAGACAATAAGGTAATTGCTGTTGTTGGCCATAAAGATGCAAACATTAAAAATATAGATAATGTATTGAATGATCAGGATTTATCTCTAAGCCATAAAAAAGATATTCTGAATTATTCATCTGAAACGGATTTAGCCTCATTGGGTAAAACTCTAGGGATACCTATATTAAGTTCATCAGTTTTCACAGGCCATATAGAAGGAATTCCATATTCTATGGGAAGATTTTCTAAAGGAGATACTGCGAAGGTGTACTTTACAAATATGCCTATTGTTACTATGTATCAAGATGTATTACAAGTTCCAAATAATAGAATATTACTTAGCACTAATTTTGAAAATCAGCAATTCAGCATTATAGATTATTTCCAGAAAGATTTATACTGTTATCAGCTTAAATATGCAAATAAGGATTTACCAAATATAAATCAGTATGTTATTAACGAACTGAATAACTTTTTCAAACTCAAAGTAGACAGTTCTGTTGTTGAAACGGAATGCTTTATTGTGTTTGATAAGAATATTACTTCTGGTCAAAATGCTAAAGTAGCATATGATAAGACGAAGCAAATGAGTATAAACTCTATTGATACGTTCATTAAACTTCTAAATTTTTCTATTGTTTGGAAGCCAGACCAGCCAATCTTTATTAACGAGACCTCAAGTAATATAAGAATTAGTCATATTGATTACAATTTGTTGCAATCAGATTATGAAAAATTGAAAGAAACTCTTTCAAGTCATGGGCTTGATCTTAGAAAAGAGAAGCGTAAAATAATGTTTTACCGAATTTCACCTAATGAACAATTTCGCCAAATTAATAATACATTAAATTTATAAAACTGCTTATGTTATTTACTCATTCTTTTATTAAAAAATACACGTATAGCTATTTTTTAATTTCTCTAATAACTTTTTGTTCATACTCAGTTTTAGCGCAAAATAAAATGAGCGGCCATTTGATTAACAATGAGAGTGTTCCTTTAGAAGGCGCAAATGTGTCGTTAACAAATTCTAATTCAATAGTTACTACAGATAAAAATGGTTATTTTTCAATAAGCTCTTCCGCTGATTCTGGATACATTCAATTAAGTGCTTTGGGTTACAAGACTAAACTATTTCGATATAACTTATCCAAAGCTAGTTATTATAGAATTGTGATGGTTGCAAATCTCGATGTGATAGAAGAAGTTGTAGTAAGTACTGGTTATCAAAATGTACGAATGGGAACAACTACAGGGAGTTACGATGTTATAGACAAGGATTTATTAAATCGTAATGTATCTTCTAATATTTTATCTCGAATAGAAAACTTATCCCCTGGATTAATTTTTAATCATGGAGATGCTGCTAATACCGACAAATTCCTAATAAGAGGAAGAAGTACAATTAATGCAAACGCGCAACCATTAATTGTGTTAGATGATTTTCCATATGATGGAGATATCAATAATATTAATCCAAGTGATATTGAGTCTGTCACTGTGTTAAAAGATGCTGCGGCTGCATCCATTTGGGGTGCGCGTGCTGGAAATGGAGTTATTGTTATAACAACAAAGCGAGGTACAACTAATTCACCTAAAGTTGAATTGGTTGGTAACACAACAGTAACATCGCGACCTGATCTCCAAAATATTCAATTGATTTCTTCAAGTGATAGGATAGAGGTAGAGCGTTTTTTGTTTGAAAATGGAAGATATAATGCTGCCAAAACTCCAACCAATGCAACTTCAAGATTTACACCTATACCTTCTGCTGTTGAATTATTAATTCAAAATCCAGCTGACCTAGAACTTCAATTGGAATCATTGAAAACTAACGATGTAAGACGTGATATTGAAAGGTATTTCTATAGGACGTCAATAAATCAGCATTATAATTTGAATGTTAGTGGTAAAGGTGATATAAATACTTATTATATCTCTGGCGGAGTAAATAATAATAAATCCAATTTAGTAGGAGAAAACTACAGACGGATATCATTGCGCTCTGGTAATTCTTTTAAGGTTACGAATAAACTTTCTGTTGATGCCAATCTAAATTTATTTATGGTCAATGAAAAAAATGGCAATAATAATGGGTATAACTCACCACAGGGCTCATCAACAAATTTTTCACCATACACCAATTTTAAGAGTTTGGATGGAGAATCTCTTCCTGTATATCAGATGTTACGTAAGGGATTCATTGACACCGTTGGTAATAATAAATTGATGGATTGGAACTATCGACCGCTTGAGGAAATAAATAATCAACAGCATACGGTTAGTAGACGAGACTATATTTTAAATGTGGGCTCGAAATATAATATTTCCGATTATTTAAATGCAACGATTAAATATCAATTTCAAAGCCAACAGGATCGTCTCGAACGGTTATATAAAGAGGAATCTTATTATACTCGTAATTTGATTAATGATTTTACTCAAATTAATAGAACTACAGGTGCAACAAACTACCCATTTCCTAAAGGTTCAATTCTGCATACCAATAATTCAGAAACTAGTTCCCACCAAGGAAGAATTCAATTGAACTTTAATAAGAGTTTTGAAGGTAAACATGTTGTAAGTTCTCTAGTTGGGTTTGAAGTCAAAAAGTTACTCACCACCATTTTTCAGAATCAAAATATTGGTTATTCCCAAGAAAGTGGGAATATTACCTCGGCGGTAGATTTGATTTCGAACTTTAGAAGAAATACAACAGGAACTACAGGTAGGATAAGCGTGCTAGAGAATTATAATGAGTATAGTGATAATTTTCTATCATACTTTGGTAATTTTGCATATACATACGATAATCGGTATACCTTATCCGGAAGTCTTCGAAAAGATGAGGCTAACTTATTTGGAGTAAATACCAATCAGAAGGGTACTCCTCTTTGGTCAATTGGAGGAATGTGGAATGTAAGCAATGAGTCATTCTTTAATTCAGATTTTCTAACTTATTTAAGACTTAGATCTACTTATGGTTTAAACGGAAACATTTCTCGAAGTGCATCTGCATTGACCACAATGAGCTTAGCTAATAGTGGATTTTCACATCAACTACCGACGGGTGTATTGGGAGGAGCTCCAAATAAAAACCTTGCTTGGGAAAATGTTAAACAGGTAAATATAGGTTTGGATTTTTCAATATTTAACAGACGTATTTCAGGTACTGTTGATTTTTATAAAAAATATGCAACTGATTTACTCGCTCAAACACCTGTTGATCCAACTTATGGTGTAACTACGATGTACATGAATATAGCTGATATGAATAATAACGGGCTAGATGTACAATTGCATACAATAAATATTCAGAAAAATCTTAATTGGAGCACCACTTTCAATTTTGGGTATTCAAAAGGAAAGGTGAAAAAATATTTAATGCCTATATCTAGTGTGGGACGAAGTTATCTCCCTGTTTCGCTTGCTAATCCTCTTGTCGGAAAGCCTTTATTTAGCGTGTTTGCATTAAAGTGGGATGGATTAGATCCTAAAACGGGAAACCCTATTGGTTTAGTTAACGGTAGTCAAAGTTTAGATTATAATGCAATATACAACTCTTCCACATTAGATGAACTGGTCTTTAAAGGGACAGCACAACCCACATATTTTGGATCAATTTTGAACTCTTTAAAATATAGAAATTTTGATTTATCAATCAATATCAGCTATAAATGGGGTTATTATTTCCGTAGAAATAGCCTCTCTTATACAGTTCTATTTAATGGATTCTCTGGACATGCAGATTATTCGAATCGTTGGAAGAAAGAGGGGGATGAAAAAATAACAAATGTTCCATCTATGGTCTACCCAGCGAATTCAAATAGAGATAACTTTTACCAATATTCAGAGATACTTGTTGAAAAAGGAGATCATATACGTATAGAAGATCTGAATTTTGGATATAATATAAATTCAAATAAAAGGTTTAAGAGCATACGATTATTTGCATATGTATCCAATATGAATATATTATGGACGAATAACTCACAAAATTTAGATCCCTATTATAATAATATACCTAAACCAAGCCCATCAATTTCTTTAGGAACCAATATAATATTTTAAGCTATGAAAACATTTTTATTATTCTCACTTATTCTCTGGATGTTGTTATCAAATTCCTGTAGCAGATCAGAGTTTTTAGACGAAAGGCCTCAAAAATCTATTATTATTCCCAATACACTAGAACACTACCAGAGAATTTTAGATTATGATGCAACTATGAACGGTGCCGCAACAAGAGGCGTGACTCCTCAATTGGGAGAATCAGGATCAGATAATTTCTATTTATCAAGTTCAGATTTAAACAGTGCCTTTAGAGAGCAAATGAGAAACTATTATTTATGGAATAAGCAGCCATATGTTGGTGAAAGTGTGACAGATTGGGAATTACCTTATAAAGCAGTTTTATCTGCTAATACTGTACTTGTAGGTCTTGATGAATTTGAGAAAAAAAACGGAATAAGTAAAGAGAGTAATTTTATTAGGGGGCAAGCATTATTTCACAGAGGTTATATGTTTCATCAGCTTTCTCAGGTTTTTGCATACCCATATAAAAAAGATCAAACCAATAATGAACCTGGAATTATTTTAAGATTGGAGGCTGATATTAACGAAAAGTTAAGTAGAGCAACTGTAGAGGAAACATATAATAGAATTGTGATGGATGTAAAAAAATCCATCAATTTATTAGATGAAAGCCCCTTACATAAAGCAAGACCATCAAAACAAGCGGCATTTGCTTTGATGGCACGAATATATCTTTCAATGTCAGAATATAATTTGGCAAAAAACTATGCTGATTCATGTTTATCTCTAGAAAATAAATTGTATGATTTTAATTTAGTGAATTTCAATCTACAAAGTCCTTTCCAAGGAATTCGGTTTGAAAACCCGATCAATCAAGAGGTGATTTATTTTAGCGCTATGTTAAGTGAAATCGGAGTTATATATCCAACAAATCCTTTTTTCGCTAAAGTTGATTCAAATTTATTTAAGGAATATCAGGAGGGGGATTTACGAAAAAAAATTTTTTTCCAAAAATATCAGGATGGTTATAGATTTAAGGGCAGCTATAGTTTTGTTGGTTATGAGCATTATTTTACTGGTTTAGCAGTTGACGAAATTCTTTTGATTCGTGCGGAGTGTAATGCAAGATTAGGAGATTTTCAATCGGCCGTTATAGATATGGATAAATTATTAAGAGCTAGATGGGATAAAAACATTGTTTATAATTCTGCCTCAACTTTGGACGATGAGCTGCTTTTAGAATTTATTTTAAAAGAGAGAAGAAAAGAGTTGTTATTTCGAGGGCTACGGTGGTCCGACTTACGTCGTTTTAATATAGAAGGTCGTAAAATTACTTTAACTAGAATTGTAGGAAATGAACAGTATGACTTATTACCAACTGATTCAAGGTGGGTTTGGCCATTACCGTTGGAAGTAATCGTAAATTAGAGATAGATATTTTGAATAAACTGAGGGATACATATTTTTGAAATAGTATCCCTCAATTGTTATTAAATTACTTGTGTGTTAATTGATTTTACCTTTACGGCGCAAAATATCTGGTTTCAGTTGCGGGTGTCATATCAGTAATAGGTTCTGTTGGGGGGCTAGTGAAGCCTTTAGCACAAGGATTAAGAGTGCCTCCGGGACAACTTAGACTAGGATTTTGACCTTCTATATCCTCTTGCCATTGGCCATCAACTTTAACATACCAATGTAGATCATTTTGTGAATCATTATTGAATGAAAACGACATTAATGTCATACTTGTGGTTGCAATAACCAAGGCTACCAAGATCATCGCATAATTTTTTGAATTTCTCATAATTTTTTAATTTTGGCAGATTAGTGTCTGCCTGTTTATTAATATTTGATTAATAAAGACTGATATTGATTTTTTTATTAGTCCTTTAATCCGGGTTATCCAGCAATCTTCTTTTTGTTGTACGATGCCAAGAAGTTACCATGGATAGTCATAAGAGCTTTTAGGCTAGCTTTACCCTTTACCTTTTTTCCTTGAATCAAGGCTCAGTAGTTTTTTGGTCTCTAATATGTTTTACGTAAAACTTTTTTATGCATGATAGAGGCTTGATTTTGTTTACTATTTATGTTCAGCCTCCATCCACAAACACTTATTGTTAAGAAAAAAAGGTTAAACCATAAATGTTGATACCAGCTCATCGACGAAATAACAGATCCACATGCACAGGGTAGTTTATCCCATGTGCCAAGAAGTGCCAAAGCTACATATGTAGTAAAGGCAAACATTAATATGGATGAAACAATAAGCCCCGATGTACGAAACTTTTCTATGACGAGTAAAACTGCTGTACTAATCTCTAATGCGGGTAGAGAATATATCACAAATAATGCAATAGGCTCTTCCAAAGGTTGTTTAAATATGCCGCTTTTAAAACTGCTGAAATTTATAATTTTATCAATAGATACAGGTATCCATAAAAGTAGCAATAGGATTATAATTGTATTTGCAATAATTTTTTTTGTTTTCATAGGTCTATATTTGTGACTACCTTTAGTTACAAGTAATTGTAGTCTCAAAATTACAGTGCATGAAATTTAGAATTGTAGGCTATAGGGTACAGTTTTTACTGGAAAATTTCTTATTTTATAGGATAAGCTTATAACGTAACTAATAAGGAAGTTAAAATCCTTGACTCTTATAGTATTTTTCTAATGCAAAATAATATTGTTTGGAATTTGAGAATCCAAGTAATAAACATAATTGTCGGACTGTTAGTTGTTCTTTTAATTCTGGAAAATGGCTATAAAAATAGGTTAGCCGATCAATATGTTTAATTTTATTTAAATGAATATAGTGATTACATGTCACAAGATCCTTCTGTTTAAGAATATTATATATTAAACTAAATTCTCGAAAATTTCTAATGGCTTGAAGTAGATGCAAGTTGTTAAGAACAAATGCTTCACTATCTTTTAGAAATTCAATATTTGCTAATGCCCCCTTATTACTGTAGATATGTTTACAACCAACAAAATAATTCATAGGTGTAATAATTCTAGTTAATACAGAATCATTTTTATCATTTATAATGCTAAATCCAACAAGACCAGTTAAAAGCAAACAACTCCTATTGTTAGACTCTTGCTGTAAGACAAAAATTTCACCTTTTCGATATTTTTGAATTCGACCATACGTATATAAAAAATCTATGGCCTGTTCACTTAAATCAGTGTATTTATTAATGAAGGCTATGGTTCTGTTCATATCGGTTCGTTTGTGAAAAAAATAGATTTAATAGAATCCATGTTCAGGAAAATAATATCAAATTGAGATCATTATATTCCTTCAGTAAAAGTTGTCAATTTAAGGACATGTATAGAATCTATAATGTCTGCATTTAGCTAGTTTCAATGGATGTAAACGGCTTTTAGTTGCTGGATGTTTTTATTATTGTTCAAGTCGAACATTATCAAATTTACATTTACGAAACTCATGTGCATAAGCGATACAATCTGATATTTCGTGTTTAGGGGCAATTTTTAATACATCTAGAATTTTGCTCAGTCGCTCTTGCAAACTTCCTGGGATAAGGATTGTTTCTATTCCCATTTTACTATAAGTTTCCAATAATCGGTTTTCTGAAATAGTTCGAAATTTCTCGGAAGTAGGTCGATGTCCATCGGCTATAAAAGGAAACTCAACAGGTAAATGAAAAAATATATCGTACTTTTTCTTGGTATAGACTTTAGCCATACTCTCAAAGCCGTTAAGTAGCTTTTTGAAATCTTTGTACGATCTATAATTAAAAAATTTCTTTAATAGTATTTTATATGGATATTCATCAGGGTATGCTCCTGTGATTAACCGTGTACTGCCATATAGCCATTCCTGTAAAGGACATCCATCAGAAATAAAACTATTCCCTAATTCTGATTCTTTTCGAATTCTATCTTCAAACCGTTTCATTCCTAAACATATTAGTTCAGCATAGCTACAATCTCTTAAATTTTTTCCTGGAAATAACTTTGGAAGGATTTCACGCATAGTAAGTGCATGAGTACAGGAAATTCCGCTAGCTCTTTCTAGAGCCAAGCTAAGTGTAGTTTTACCTGTACAGTAAGTACCACTTATAACAATTCTTTTCATATTAGTTTAATTCGTATGCGACTTCAAAAAATCCCGAGTAATTGCCTACTACACCATTTAAGCTGATAAGATTCCAACATTTACCATTTAATTTAACCTCACGAATATCTTCAAATAATAAATGTGCTTTAATGTTTTTTTTAAATGTAGGCCTAGCTTGTACCAAATGCATTTTACGCAACCATATATTTTGACAGTTTATTCTATCACTATTATTCAATTGATATAGTAATGATTGCATAAGTTGGCCAAACACGCGAGTAGCATCCGTACCAAGTAGACTGTTTCTTGCGCTACCCACACCATGAAAAATATTTTCTTCAAAATGATACCTGTAGGTTACTTCTGCTTGAATAGTTTTAGCTTGAATGTCTATTTCAAGTGGTGAGAAATTTATTTCAGTAGATTTATAACCTATGGAATGTAATTGCTCTAATTCGAAAGGAATAGATTGATCAAGAGGAAGGGTCTTATACATTAAATATCCGCGATGATCAATTTCTACTTTAATTTGAGCATGATTTTCAAAACGGATCTCCAAAAGTGAGATGTAACCTTGCAAACTACTGTTGTCTGTTGTCGTACTTATGAGTTTGCAAGAAAAGTTATGGGTACCAACTTCCATAGTATGAGAAAGATGTATTGAATACTTTGTAATGAACGCTCGATCTGTATCCGCGATATTTACTCGGCATAGTCTATTTATTATGTATGTGGCTATACGTGAACTAAATGCCATAAACTCAATACTGCCAATATGAGGCTCTTCACCCCTAGGTCTATCCGGCCCATTATAGTTGACCGTTAGTTGTCCTTTTATTTCATGTGTATACAACTCTAAGTTCTTTAGATCTATACTAAAAGAACGAAACCCACTTCCAAAATATCTATTTTCTGGTGTACCCAAGATTTCCTCTATTGTTTTTTTTTGTATGGATAACATAAGTTTTGATTTATTATGGCGAAGTTATCCCAGAAATTTATTAACAAAAAGGCCATTATGTTATCTGTATTTGTTGTTTTTGAGTGGTTTGTATAAATTTTTTATAGCTTATTTTTTAAAGTTTATTAACTGTGTAATTATGTTATAAAGTCAGCAGGAGTAACGTAATATTGTTATAGTTATTTACTTTTTGTTTAATTTATTTGTAAGAAGATAAAATGTTTGAAGATTTTTATACGTTATAAAAGTAAGATGAGGGCAATTAGAAAAATTTTAAATGTTCTAATTTCGTTTAGTAATATCAAATTAACACGTAATTAATATATGAAAAGTCAGAAAGAGCTATTTGATTTAATCGCAGAAAGATTTAAAACCAAATTGGAAATGAATAAAAAATTAGCTGAATTGCTATTTAGAAGTGATGCTGCAGCTAGTAAATGGAACTACGGGTCAACTTTAATTGATTACGAAAAGTTGAAAAAAATAGTTGAGCATTTTAACCTTAGACCCGACGAATTATTTCATGACAATCCTGAGTATGTGTATGTAAGATACTCTCCACTTGATATGCTCGATCTAGAAAAATACCGCAAGTATATACTAGGTTTAGATAAACTATTATCTGATGCTTCTCAAATAGAAGGATCTAAGATATTATTTCAGGCAGATGATATCCCTATTTTTTATTTTATGCGTTACACCTCACTTACTTATTTTAAGCTTTATGTTTATGCATATGATATGAGTAAAGTAGATTTTACATACGAAGAATATGTTAAGCGCTTGGAAACATACAATCTAGAGCCGATATTTCAATCAATCGCATTCCACTACGAAAATCTTGAAAGCACAGAGATTTGGGATCATGGCGTTGTGGATAATTTTCTAGCGCAAATTGAACATTTTGATGAATTGGAAAAGTTCACAAATCCTGATATTAAAAATAAATTGCTTGATGATTTACTTGATCTCATCGTAAAATTTAAAGAACTCGCATCAAATGGAGAAAAGGCATCTGGTAAGCGGTTTGATTTTTTCGTAAAACCCTCTCCATTAGGTAGAAGTTTCATGATAATTCAGGATGATGAGTTAAGAAGTGTATCGCTAAAAATGGATATAATTAATAGTATAACAATGGTTTCCAGTAGAGTGTTAAAGGATAATTATCATATTTTCAAATCCTCTCGGGACAAATCTATGGCTTTAGGTATTGGCTCAGAAAAAGATAGACTAAAATATTTCAAAAACCTTACCGATAAAATATTAAAACTTAGAAACGGTATAAAGGATATCAATTAGTCGATTAAGGAAAATATATAATCTTAATTTGATTCCATCAGTAAATATAATGTCGTTATAAAATTTAGAATTAGCGATAAGATTTACTTTTCATCTGTCCGTAATAAAAGTTTGAATAATAGTTTGTTAACCATTTTATTTTAAATTATGGGGGTTTTAAAACCTAGTACACTCTCCGTAGTGCTTCGTGATATTGAAATATTGTTTTGTTCTGATTCCAGTTGTAATGAGAAATTTGAAAAAAATGCATATAAAATTTTTTTTGAATCATTTCAAATGGAAATTAGTGGATTTAAGTCTTATTTGATCGAATCTATTGACTCTTCTGTAACATTGGGGCGCTTCACCATGTTGCAAATGTTAATAATTAGCAATAAAGTATACTGGACTTTACTTCGTAAGTCCAAAAAAAAGTCTTTTCACTTAGACGCACAAGTAAGAGATGTTTATATTAAAACACTATATGCTATTGAAGAGATAATTGATTACTGTGAGCCTTTCAGTAAAGAGATGGTTAGTTTATTGCCTATTTCAGATTTCAAACTTTCTACTTTAAAAGTAAATTACAATAGTAGTTTGTATGAATTGAAAACGAAATTTGCAATTTCGGATATAGATCATGAAGTATCCGAGGTTGTCATTTATGAGCTTAAAAAATTATTAATTCGAAAAGAGATAACAAAAATTGAGTATTCGTATGCAACGGGATTAATCGCCTGTATTCTAAAAACCGAAATTTTAGATACCTCTAAAATTGATAATTTACTAATCCAATATGAATTTAATAGTAATCTATTCTATGATTATTTTGTGAAAAAACATGATTCGATAATCAATCCAGATTCTAGTTTACATCAACATCTAGACTTTTTTATAAGTATGGAGGAAAAATTAAATACTATAAGAAATTATTCTAATGTTTACCTGTTTCCTAACCAAAAATCAATCTTAGAAATGCTTAAGTCCTTTTATAAAGATAAGAGGGAGGCGGCTATTCAACGTCTAGAAGTCAGAAGAGCAGAAGTTTTAGATGGAAAACTGTGGAACGATGATGAAAAATTACAGATTAATATGCCTGTAGCACAATTAGGTCTTTTTATACGATTGTTAATAAAACATAAAATATTACCGGTAGAAAATGTTGGGAAGACTTTTGAGTTCTTTGCAAGACATTTTAAAACTCCTAATGCAAATTTTATATCTACACAGAGTTTGCAGAAAAAATCTACTACAGTTGAATTTGAAACGGCTAAGAGAATAAAAGGACGTCTAATTGAGATGATTAATAGTGTTAATAAAGATTTCCATGTGTCTAATTATTCAGAATAATTATTTTATAAGATGTTGTAAGATAAATTTTTTATGAGGAAGTTCAAAGGGAAGTATAAAGCAAACTGTGCCAGTAAGCTCTAAATAGATATAGATCCCCATCGGAAATATTTCTATTTAGAGCCGCTGAAGGCTTTAATTCTATCACCAAATTTAAGGTGGAGTTGATGTATTGTCAAACCTAATCGCGTTTTGGCATAAACCATTTTCCTTTTTTATGTCTACTTGATCGTATTCATTTAGGTATATCTGGATTACAAGCTGAACCAATGGCCAGTACACAATGTATCCGGTCAATAACCTAAAGATTCGCTGGTTTTTGAAGTTTTGAGGATATAGCTTTTTAATACGGGTAGGTTTAATTATATAATATTTCCAAGATGTTCTTTCACTACTGAAATGGCTTTACTTTATGCTTTGGGCAGCTCCCAAAAAAAGAGAGTATATCATCGCTTCACGCGGCGCTGTTTTCACCACTGTCTGCAAAAAGGTAGTTTTTCCTTCCTAATTTGTGTAAATCATAAGGTTATTCACAGTGCGGTGTAATATAGTACCTAAAGTACTTGCAGCTGAGCATTTATAGTGGACGTCTTTTTATCAATCATTCATGATTTTTTATTGAAATAATAAGTGCAAAAGTAAATGGATCAATTGTTTATGTTGTAATTTGATAATATAGCTGATTCTTTTGGTACGCCAAAGAATTGTAACCCTATTCGTTTGCTTCTCGTTTTCTACGTGAGCCGTCCCTAGCGGAAACTTTTGTGGTTTTAACTCACACTTACCTTCCTATATCCCGGGTGTGTACACCAAATTCTCACCAACCTGTAACAGATTTACCGAATTTAGAATGCTGCATCTAGAGGGAAGATCCTCTTCTCAGGAAAATAAACTCCGCTTGCAGCAAAAAAATGAAGTAAACTCTTGATAATTTACTTTCTGTAGAAACTGGCTGGCCCGATGAATATTGATGCCTTTAAAAGTTTAGTGATAGAATTTCGATTGGCTTGAGAGAATCTAAACTATAGAATTTTATTACCTCTATTCACCAAGTAAAATGGTTCACTGTTAATCAATATCATTTTTTTGTAGGTTAATTGTAATTATTTAATGCACCCAGAATTAGTGTAATAACATATTAATTTAATGGCGAATTGGCTTAATAACATATTAGTTCTGTCAGTGTCGCTCTAAGAAACCTTTATGTATCAAAGAGGGAAATATACAAATTTACAGGTAAAATAATGGTCATGCTTTGACCTTTTTATGGGTTGACCTTGCCTAGAATGTTAAATAATCTTGGGCTTATTGATGTTATAATTTGTAGTAGAACAGCTACAAATCATTGAAATTCTTTATTAGCAGTGGATGATTAATTAAAATAGTTCTATCTTTGATGACCATATTATTGGTTAGCCAAAGTGCTATTAGACATCTTTAATCTAAACTTAAATGAAAAATATTGCATTCGTTTTAATTGCCTTAATAAGTATCACTAGTTGTTCTAAGATTGAGGATATTTATAAAGAGACCCCAAGAGAAAATACGAATTTATTTAATGGTAATTTTGTTATATCAGAGGCATTTAATTGGTCGTCTACAAAGACTATTGATGTACGTATTTCCGTTGAAGATAAATATAATGCAAAGTATTTCTACAAGGTAGAACTTTTTGATAATGATCCTGTTTTTGGTAAAAATGCCAACTTATTGGCAGCAGGTGTTGCAAAAGGCACCCAAGATTATACTGGACAGATTTCAATTCCTACAGCATTAGAATATATTTACCTGAAAGAAACTTCTCCAGTAGGTATTACTTCGGTTACTATGCTTGCTGTTAAAAACATTAATACATTAACTGTTTCTAAAATAGCTTCTCTCGCTGGTGTATCTACGCCTGCCTTAGGAAAGCAATTACGCACTGGTGTAGTTTTTCGTTCGGGTAGTTCTCAGGCTGCTACAACAACTTCAATGACTTCAATTCCGACTGTAACAGTTCCTGCTAATGCGGTACCTTTGGTTGGAAATACAAACTACGGCTGGAGTGATGTAAATGCGAATAAAGCATTTGTTGTAAAAGCAGGAACAACTTTTACAGGTTCTGTGGCATTAAATAGTGGTGTTGGAAATATAAAGGTGTATGTTGAAGGTACTTGGGATGCTTCTTCCCAATGGGCACTTGATGTGAATAACAATAACGGAATTGTAGTCATGAATGGTGGTACCTTAAAGATGGCTAACTTCCAACAAGGAAATCAAGGATATTTACAGAATTTTGGTACGACCACTGTAACTAATAACCTCGGGATGTCAAATGGTTCGGGGGTGACTTACCTTAATGCAGGTACTTTAAACGTAACCAATGATTTTTCGATGTCTAGTGGAGGCACATTTATTAATTTTAGTACTGGTAAATTGAACGTTAAAAAATTCAATGCATCATCAGAAAATACACAAATAGAGAATGAAGGAACATTAACTGTTTCGGATGAATTCACTATACCAAGTACTGGGCATTTTATAAATAAAGGTACAGCTACTGTTGCTAAAATGAAAGCAAATAGTACAGGATTAATTCGTAATCTAGGAACATTAAATGTTAAGACAGGAGATATTACCAATGCTACTGTGGAAGCAGTGTGTCATACAATATTTGAAACATTAAATACCAATGGTGGAAAGTATTTTATATTCGAAGGTTCAATGTTAAAGACTGCGACTTTGGTAGCGAGTGGTTCGGAATTTAATCTTTCAGCTTCATCTATTTTGGATGTAACTGATTTAGCTCAATTTACCAGTAGCGAGAATAAAATTAAGGGTACAGGTACAACTAAGGCTTTGGCTCGATTAAAGAAAGTTCAGTCTGCACAGTCTACAAATGGTGGTATCTCGTATTCTGGTAATTTAGAGGTTGCTTGTTCTGATCATACAGCAAATGGACAGTGGAATAGATACTATACTATTACCTCGCCCGCTTCATTTGTTCCTTATGACCAATCCACTGTAGTTATTGTAAGTACAGATTGTAACGCTGGTGGTAATAATAACCCAACACCAGGTACTCCAAGTGATCAAGTAGTTCCAGAGGTGGTTTTAGGAACATATTCATATGCTTTTGAAGATAACTGGCCTTCCCTTGGTGATTACGATATGAATGACTTTGTTGTAGATGTTAAAATTACAAAATACCAAAACGAAGCTAATAAAGTTACTAAGGTAAAACTTGAAAACAAAATTCGTTCAGTTGGTGCAAGTAGACGTCTTGCTGCAGCAATCCAGTTGGATAAAATTCCTGTTGCCAATGTGAAATCTGTTCTATATAGTCAGTCAAGTTTAGTTGGTGTGAATATTCCATTGACGGAAAAAGGTATTGAATCGGGTCAAACTTATGCCGTTGTTTCTATTTGTGACGATGCGCACAAAGCATTTGGGATATTAAATACGGGCTTTATATCAACGCAAGGAGGGGAATATAATCCAGTTAATGCGGCAATTACTATAGAATTCAATACGCCATTAGATAACTTTACGTATGATATGTTAAATACGTTTATTATTAGTAATGGTTATAAAACTAATAGAAATGAAGTGCATTTGGTAGGATATGATGCGACTGATAAAATCAATCGATCATTGGTTCTTCATCAGACAGATAATGTCATGCAGTTGTCCAAATCTAGTCCTTTTAGATCGCACGATGGTTACCCATGGGCAATATGTGTGCCCGTCTCTTTTGTCTACCCGCCAGAATATAAGCGTATAACAGGTGTCTACAGTAAGTTTGAGAGTTGGGCAAAATCTGCGGGTACCACTGATCAAGATTGGTATACAACTACGGATTAATAATAAAAATTATTCCCTTAGTTAGGGAATAATTTTTATTATTTACAACGTGCTACTTTTCTCTGTGAGTATATAATACCTCGTAGTATAATTTTACATCAAAGAGCTTTTATCAAATTAGTAAGGATTGTACGATTGTTTTCGTACTATTAAGGAATAGATATACCAATGAAGGCTCTTTTTCTTTTAGATAGATTTAATGAAAAAGAAAATATTAATTGTTGACGATAAATCTGCTATTGGACAGCTGTTAAGTTTATATTTAGGTTCGGACTATTGTTTTCAATACATGGACAATGCAGCAACAGCGCTAAGTTGGTTGCAAGAGCATAATAAGGTGGATCTTATAATTTCTGATTACAATATGCCTGAGATGAATGGGTATGACTTTTTGCTGTTGCTCAAGGAAAATGCTTTTCTGAATGATATTCCTGTAATCTTCCTTTCTGGAGAAGATAGTACTACCACGCGAATTAAACTATTGGAATTAGGCGCGGAAGACTTTATTCTAAAACCATTTAATCCATTAGAGCTCAAGTTACGAATCAAGAAAACACTCAAATAATGTCGCTTTACTCCGATTATTTCTATCTGGGAAAAGATCAACAGACATTTTCTCATTTCAAGGAAAATATTGCTGAAGTATTAGCAACAAGTCTAAAACAATTTAGTTCTTTTGATGAGCTAAATTCACATCTCCATAACTCTGAGAATCAGCACTTATCTGTTGTTTTTTATGAACAAGGCGCCGATTTGGGAAAAGATCTTAATCGTTTAAGTTTATTAATTACTCGTTATCCTGAACTGTTTATTATTATCGTAGGTGATAACTTTTCTTCGGAGGTTAAGCAGGCGTATTTGAAAGCTGGTTTTAGCAACAGTATGTACTCGAAAGCTTCAAGAGAGGTTTTTTTATCCATGAAGAAATATTTGCACCTGTATTTCGAGGTCTTGTCGCAAAAGCCAGTTACCTATGGAATAGATTTTGACTTTACTAAGATGAGTATTCCTGTTGGTAAACGAATCTTTGATATTATTGTAGCTGTTGCATTGATTTTTATACTTTCTCCATTATTAATCGCAATTTATATTTTAATCAAGATTGAGAGTAAAGGTTCTGCAGTTTATAAATCTAAACGTATAGGAGCAGGTTATCATACATTTGATTTTTATAAATTTAGATCAATGTATGCAGATGCTGACAAAAGATTAAAGGAATACTTGTCCATGAATCAATATGCAAAGTCGAATAATTCTAATACAGATGTTGTTGAACAAAAGCAGCTTAACGTGGATTTAGTAGATTTGCAGGACGTAGAATGGAATAAGTTACTTATCAGCGACGATAAAATCATGGAGGACTCTGGTGCTACGGAAAGAAATAGAAAAGCTGCGTTTTTTAAACTGGAGAAAGATCCACGGGTTACTAAAATAGGTCGTATCTTGCGTAAATATAGCTTGGATGAATTACCTCAGCTAATTAATGTGATTAAAGGCGATATGTCCATTGTCGGTAATAGGCCTTTGCCGCTGTATGAAGCAGAGATGCTAACCAACGATGCTAGCGTAGAGCGTTTTATGGCACCGGCAGGTATTACAGGACTTTGGCAAGTAGAAAAACGAGGCGATAATGGGAGTATGTCCGATGAGGAAAGAATAAATCTGGATATTATCTACGCAAAAAATTATTCTATCTGGATGGATTTGAAGATATTATTTAAAACTTTTTCTGCTTTTATTCAGAAAGCAGATGTATGATGTGAGTACGATGAAGAAGATTCTTTTTTTAATATTGTTTATAGTGGTTCAGCATCGCTGTTATAGCCAATTTACCGTTGAGATGCTTGAAGCCATCGATTACACTAAAGTTGGACTTCCACCTTTGGAGGAACTTTTTGAAAATGCAAAGAAAAGCCCAAGTGTAGAGATGTTTGTATCTAGGATGGCTGAACAAGACAACCTTTTGAAGACGGAAAAGCGTAGTTGGCTGAAGTATTTTAAAGTTGGTGGGTCGTGGCAATATGGGAATATTGGAGTAAACTCTATGTTTACAGATCAATATACACCATTATTTTATCAATATTCTGGTGCAGTTCAAAATTCTTTTTTTACAAATGCAGTAGTAGCTATTCCTTTTGATGATCTTTTTGATCGTGGTAACCGAGTTAAGAGACAAAAAATGCAGCGCCGCTCAACTGAACTTGAAATGGAGAAATGGTTTGACGAGCAGAAGATACGTATCGTTGATTCCTATGTAAAGGTTATCAATGCCATGTCGGTTCTTAAGAAAAAAATGGAGAATGTAACCCTTACTGCCGCGCAGCTGGAGATGGTGCAAGGAGATTTTGCAAATGGTCACGCTTCTATAGCTGACTTGAATGCAGCAAAAAAGATGGAACTGGAGGCCTATGAGGCATATCGCTTAACACAGACCACAATAACAAGCGAATTGCTCCATTTGGAGATCTTAAGTAAAACAAAAATTATATCAAAGTAGCATGGGGATTTTAATATATATCATTAAGTCATTATATAGATTTAAGTGGTGGTTGATTATCCTGCCATTGCTTGTGGTGGGTATCGTTATTTACGAAACACGGCATATGAATAGAGAGTATGAATCCGATATGACAATTTATACGGGTGTGATCTCTACCAATGGTAACGATTTGTCGCAAACAACGGCACAAGACTGGAATATATTAAAAAATTCGCTGCTGAATATTATTAATACAATATCTTCCAAGGAAACGCTAAGAACAGTTTCTCTCCGCTTATTTGCGCGATCCATGATTAATGGGGATCCA
This sequence comes from Sphingobacterium bovisgrunnientis, assembly GCF_009829085.1. Taxonomy (GTDB): domain Bacteria; phylum Bacteroidota; class Bacteroidia; order Sphingobacteriales; family Sphingobacteriaceae; genus Sphingobacterium; species Sphingobacterium bovisgrunnientis. The sequence continues at coordinate 13,290 of NZ_WUQY01000011.1, read as the reverse complement.
GGTAAGGATAATGTCTATATTTCTGCTGAACATTACAAAGAACTTTTAAAAATAACTCCAAAAGAGGTATTAAAATTGATCGATAAATCATCCGAAGATCGGACTGTTGAAAATTTGAAGAACTATGAAAAAGTAGATGCTGATAATTTTGTTTATGGTCTATTCAATTGGAATCATCCATACTTTAGTTATGGTGCACTAAAAAAATTACTAATTAAGCAGGTCGACAATAGTGATATCCTTTCTGTGACTTACGAAAATAATGATGCTGGTATAACCTACCAGACGCTGAATATTTTGAGTGAGGTTTTTGCTGATGAATACCGTACTCTTCAATATGGCAACACCAATAATGTAATTAAATACTTTGAAGCGGAACTTGCTAGAATTGGAAAGGACCTTTTTTTAAAAGAGGATTCACTTACTAATTTTAATGTGCGTAACCGCGTAATACATTATGATAAGCAGACCGAGGCTATCACTATGCTAGATAAAGATTATGCTATTCGAGAGCAGGATGCCCTGGCAGCACGTGATAAGGCAAAGGCTACTATTAATCAATTGGAAGTAGGTATAGGGGAGAACGTTAAAAGTATAAAGAATAATGCTCAGTTTTTGGCGAAGTTGAAACAGATTGGCGATATCAATTATTCAATTTCTCAGATTGAATCCTATCAGGCTGACTCGAGTTTCTTAACCTTACAAAATCCGGATGATACTCTCTTGAAACTTAAATCTAAGTTAAAAGAGCAAGAGTCTGATTTTAAGGGTTTTATTGGTGATTACTCCAGTCAAAAATATACACGAAATGGCTATCCTAATGCAAATTATGTGGTGCTGTGGGTAGACGAGCTTCTTAAGTTGGAACAGGCTCAGGCAGAGATTGAGGTGGTTAACAATTTCAAAAAAGAGCTCGATAACATGTATTCGCATTATTCACCTATAGGTTCTTTGCTCAAGCGACAGGAACGAGGAATTAATTTTACCGAACAAAACTATTTGGCTGTTTTAGGTGGTCTAAATGCTGCACGTTTAAGACTTAAAAGCATAGAAATGAATTCTGCGACACTTAAGGTAATCAATCCGCCTACATTTCCGCTAAATTCTAAGCCTACAAAACGCAAGATGTTGGTTGCTGGATCGTATTTTGGCACTTTGTTTTTTTTGCTCGGTTGTGTATTATTGTTGGAAATACTTGATCGTACCTTGCGCGATAAATTCAGGACCGAACGTATCACCAAAGGCAAAGTAGTGGGGGCATTTCCGAAAAAGAATCTTGGACGTTATCAGAAAGATATCGAAGAGATTGCTTCTAAAACTATAGCTAATCAACTTTTTGGCTATTATTCATCTCAAAAGCCTTCAAATTATATTAATATATTAAAGTTAGATCCATTTCTCGATACGCATGATTTGCAACAGCGCATAATGAAGGAGTGGCAGGATATAGGTTTACATGTGGGAATTCTGGAAGAAGGTACACATTTTAATGCGACATCCAGAGAGTTTTTGGTTATGGGTGGATTGTTAGAACAAATACAATCTTTAGGTAATGACTTGACCTTTGTTGTGCATGCAGACCTCTCTAAAGTACCTGTTCCCGCTGATTATCTAGATCATGCGTCTGTTAATGTATTAGTTTTAAATGCCCAAGCCGTTTGGAAAGAGGATGATGAAGAGGCTTATCGTGACCTGCTGAAACGCATTGGTAATACACCGCTTGTTTTATGTTTGTGTCACGCTGACCGGTTCACGATTGAAACCTTTACCGGAATGTTACCCCCTTACTCATTTTTTAGAAAGTTGGAATACAAGTTTTCGCAATTGGGAATTACTGCATCTAAAGGTTAAATAATCTAAGCAATGTCCATGCTTGAAAAAATAGGTGAAGGGATTTTAAATCATATCGGCTTGAAGATATTGGCTGTACTGTGTTGCCTGTTTCTATCTTTTTTAGCAATCTCTGCTGGATTAATACCTGCATTAGGTTTTGCAATGTTGCCATTTATTATTTGCTTCCTAATTATTTGTTTAAAGCATCCATACATAAGCTTCCTGTTCCTGTTTACAGTATGTTTTTTTATCATGGGGGCCATGCGATATATTCGATTCCCCTTGCCAGCTGGGATCATCGTTGATATTGTGATTCTGTTCAATTTTATTGTCATCGCTATTAATCATAATTACAGGAATTATAATCCAACATTTAAACTGCCTGTATTCTTTCTGATATCAATGTGTTGGACGGTATATTGTCTGGTGCAGATTTTTAATCCAGATGGATCACTTAGCAATTGGGTAGTGACAATACGTAGCATAGCACTTTATATTTGTTTGTTTCAGTTTTTGGTGTACTACATCTTTACAGACTACAATAAAGTTCGATACTTTTTGCTTTTCTGGGGTTCGTTGGCCTTATTTGCAGCATTAAAAGCGATTGGACAAAAATATATTGGATTCGATACCAATGAAACGATTTGGTTATATACCCTGGGTGCCCATACGCATGTTATCTACAGTGGAATCCGTTTTTTTTCCTTTTTTACCGATGCAGCCAACTTTGGATGTCATATGGGGATGGCTATGGTGGTCTTTTCTATTTTGTCGTTCTATGAAAAAGTACGTCTGGTAAAGGTGTTTTTTATCATTGTAGCTATTTCCACGATGTATGGTATGTTTATTTCGGGAACCAGATCTGCAATTGCAATTCCCTTTGCAGGCTATGCATTTTATATTCTTTTGCTAAAGCGTTGGCAATTGATGATATTTGGAGGATTTGTGTTACTGGTGATGTATTGTTTCTTTGCTTTTACAACAATTGGAAGTAGCAATGCTGATATCAGACGTATGCGTACGGCATTTCAGTTTACAGAGGATGCATCATTTATTGTCCGTCAGGAGAATCAGCAAAAGATGAAAGAGTTTATGGGAGACTATCCCATTGGTTTGGGGATCGGCACTGCCAAACATAGTGAAGAAGGGGATCTCTTGCATGGACTACCCACGGACACTTCATTGGTATTTATATGGGTAGAAACAGGAGTAATAGGTTTGACAATCTATCTTCTGGTTTGGTTTAGCTGTTTGGCCATATGTTTTTATTATGTTTGGTTTAAATTGAAGGATCCTGAAGTCCGTGCCATTTGTACAGCAGCTGCCGCTGGTATTGCTGGTATGGCTGTCGCGGGTTACGGTAATGAAGTATTGCATCAATTTCCTACTGGACAGACAATCTATATCTTGATGGCTATTGCGATGATTTGTCCCTATTTAGAGCGAAATAAAAATCATGGAAGAGAGATCCATTAAAATATCATTTATTACAGTAAATTTTAATGGAATTCAGCATACTGCTAATTTGCTAGAAACGATATTCAAGCAAGCCTTCGAATTTCCTTTTGAAGTAATCGTTATCGATAATGGTTCTACCCAGAATGAGTATGATGCTCTAAAGACGATGTTTCCCAATATTAAGGGCGGTTATCAACTTCATAATCTTGGTTTTGCTGGTGGCAATAACGTAGGTATCAATCTTGCTAAAGGGAAATATTTTTATTTCCTGAATAATGACACATTGTTGCCAGCTAATGCGGAGAAACATCTAAAAGCTATGATGGCATTTTGTGCGGATAGACCAGAGGTTGGTGGACTCTCACCTAAGCTACTCTATAAAGAACCCGCAGGCTTAATACAATTCGCTGGAAGTACCCCCTTGAGCCGATTAAGCATTAGAAATAAGCAAATAGGATATAAGATGTATGATCAAGGACAATTTGATCAAATTAGAGAAATCCCTTATTTTCATGGGGCAGCGATGTTTGTACCCAAAGCGGTTGTTGATAAAGTTGGAGGGATGCCAAGCCATTATTTTCTCTACTATGAGGAACTCGATTGGTCTTGTAGCATTACAAAATCCTATAAACTCTTTTATTTTCCAAAGGCCTCTATTGTTCACCTAGAGAGCGTTTCCACAGGTATAGATTCTCCTTTTAAAACCTTTTATTTGACACGTAATCGATTAATATTTGCGTATCGACAACGTAAAGGTGTTGTAAGATGGCTGGCCTTGATTTATCTGACGTTTGTGGTTTCAATTAAATCACTTAGCCGTTACATTATTAAAGCCCAAAACGAACATATCAAGTCGTATCTCAAAGGGCTCTTTTCTGCTTATATTTGGATTTTAAACTTTAAGCGATAAGAGATATGGCTCTACTGTATTGGTATTTGGATATTATTTTATTTACAGTCTTTTCTCTATGGGTAGCTTATGTCTTGCTCTTTGCACTTGCTTCCAAAAGAAAAATGACATTCACTTATCCCAAGGCGGAACGAAAGACACGTTTTGCTGTTTTGTTTCCCGCCTATCGTGAAGATAATGTGATCGTACAAAGTGTGCTTCATTTCAAAAATCAGCAATATCCTTCTGCATGTTATAAAATCATTGTAATATCGGATCAGATGGATCCCCAAACGGATGCGCAGCTTAGCGATTTAGGCGCTTTGATATTGCATCCCAATTATCTCAAGCGATCCAAAGCAGCTGCACTACGACTTGCGATGTCCAAACTGGATAGTAGTAATTTTGATGCTGTTGTTATTATGGATGCCGATAATTTGGCTAGCTCCACATTTTTAGATCAGCTAAATAATGTATTTGCTAGTGGAATAATTTCTGCGCAAACTCATCGCGTTGCAAAGGAAATTGTGACAACTACAGCCTTGTTGGATGGCGTTAGTGAAGAAATCAATAATTCCATATTTCGCAGGGGGCATGTTCAACTTGGTCTTCCCTCCGCGCTTATCGGATCGGGTATGGCCTTTGAATTTAATTGGTTTAATAAACGTGTTCAGGACATTGACTCTACAGGTGAAGACAAACTTTTAGAGTATTATTTGTTGCTCGATCGTATACATACGGTATATTTAGAAGATGTGTATGTGCTGGATGAGAAAATTCAAAATACAGGCGATTTTTCAAATCAACGTCGGCGTTGGATTGCATCACAGATCGATGCTTTTAAGTTAGCAATTAAAAAGTTTGGTGTTGCAATTGCTGAAGGCAATTGGCCACTGATAGATAAAATATTCCAGTGGTCTATGCCACCTAGAATCATAATGCTCGGTCTTATTCCGTTATTTATGATTCTTTCGATGTTCTCTCCTGTGGTTTCATCTTTCAAGTGGATTATTTTGTTTACCTTGTATATGCTTGCATTAGCATTAGCAATTCCCGCTCGACTATTCACCAAAGAGCTTTTATACGCTATTTTTTCACTACCCCGTTTGTTTTTTGCAATGCTCAGGAGTATTCTATACTTTCGTTCAGGAAGAACAGTTTTTATTCATACCACACATGGAATAAAGAAACAAAAGGAAGACAATATTAATTGATAAAAGGCGAATTATAATTACAAATACGACCTTACAAATGTACTTGAAAAGAAAAATTAAGTCATCACCCTGGCTGAAAAAAATTGTCCATGGTTTATTAATGGATCCAATACGTACTCGTCCTCGGTGGTATGTACGTATGTTTCAATTTATCTATGTGAAAAGGGGTAAAAGATCAGTCATCTATAGAAGTGTACGAAGAGATCTAGTTCCCTTTAACCAATGTATTATAGGTTCACATACAGTAATTGAATCCTTTTCGGTGCTCAATAATGCGGTAGGAGATATAATGATCGGGGCATACTCTAGAATTGGCATAAGCAATACTGTGATTGGCCCGGTGGTGATTGGGGATTATGTAAATATTGCACAGCATGTATTGATTTCGGGTTTGAATCACAACTATGAGGATATTACCAAAAATATAGCTGACCAGGGTGTAAAGGTTAATCCTGTTCAAATTGCTAATGACGTATGGATCGGTGCAAACGCTGTGATATTGTCTGGTATATCAATTGGTCAGCATTCTGTTGTTGCAGCTGGTGCTATCGTGACCAAGGATGTTCCTGCTTATACTGTTGTGGGGGGTAATCCTGCCCGTGTAATAAAAAAATGGGATCATGAGCAAGACAAATGGATTAGAAGTGAGGCAACCTAAAGTAAGTGTGGTCATGCCAGTATTCAACACTCAAGAGTATGTTGGACGGGCTATACAGAGTATTGTTCAACAAGACCTAGAGGATTGGGAATTGATTTTGGTTAATGATGGATCTACGGATGGCAGTTTAGCTATATTAGAAGATTGGGTAAGACGAGATACGCGATTGCGGGTTATTAATCAAAAGAATCAGGGTCTTTCAGGAGCACGTAATACCGGGATTTCTGCAGCCAAAGGGGTTTATATCTATTTTATGGATAGCGACGATATATTACGTGCGGATGCCCTGTCGCAGTGTGCTGGTGTATGTGATGAAAAAAGTCTTGATTTCGCTTTTTTTGATGCAGAGGTTTTTAGTGATGAAATCCAAGATCCGCGTGTTTTACAACGATTTAATTATACACGAAAGTCTTTTCCACCTTATCGTCTGATGCAAGGTGATGCTACTTTTGAGCAGCTTATACATCAAGATGAGTTTTTTTCTTCAGCATGCCTTATTTTTACAAGGCTTAAATTTTTAGAATCTTGTCAACTTCGCTTTGAAAGAGGTATTATTCATGAAGATCAGCTCTTCACCGCGCTATTGTTCCTTAATGCCAAGCGCGTTTGCTATATTCCAGAAAGTTTTTTTTTGAGACGTATACGTTCCAATTCTATTATGACAACAACATACGGTTTGCGTAACCTGACGAGTTATTTTGCGGTAGCTCGCGGTATGTTGTCCTATGCGGCCAAATATAAACAACATCAAAACGTGGTTAATTATTACGTATCTCAAATGCTGAATGCAGCGATCTGGCAAGCGCATACACTGACAAGAAGGGATCGTCTTTGGGTATTTTTCGCCTGTTTACGTGAGTGGACGACTTACATTCAACTTAAGACTTTCTTGGTTTTATTATTCAAGCAAGAAATATCAAAGTCATGAAGAGTACGCAGCAGGAGATTTTTTCGGGTGTGTTTTTCACTGCTATAGCTAAGTATTCTAATTTAGTGGTTTCACTTGCGGTATCTGCTGTGCTAGCACGATTGTTGTTGCCTGAGCAATTTGGCGTAGTGGCAATTGCTATGGTAACCATTACTTTTCTCAATCTTATTGCTGACATTGGTTTGTTTCCAGCTGTAGTACAGTATCGGGAATTAGAAAAAAAAGACCTGAATATTTTATTTTCCGTTTCCTGTTACATTGGCTTTTTGCTTGCGCTCGTATTATTCTTCGGTTCATCTTACATTGCGGCTTACTACGAGCAACCTTTGTTGGATATGGTTATCCAGATTTTGTCGGTTAGCTTATTTTTTTATGCGATTTCCGTTGTGCCCAATGCTCTGTTTTATAGAGAGCGTATGTTTAAATTTATAGCCATTCGTAGTTTTGGTATTCAGGTTTTGGGTGGTATGTTATCTGTTACAGCAGCTTATTATGGTGCAGGGGTATATGCATTGTTGATCAATCCTGTGCTATCGAGCATACTTATTTTTGGCCTATCCTATGCCTATTTTCCACTTCGTTTCAAGTTTCGTTTTACTTTGGGGACACTTGGTCACGTTTTTAAGTATTCCACATTTCAATTTCTATTTAATATTATTAACTATTTTAGTCGTAATGCCGACACTATTCTAATTGGTAGATATCTTGGTATGAATTGGCTAGGTTACTATGATAAAGCTTATCAGCTGATGTCCTTGCCACTGCAGAATATCACACAGGTAATCACACCTGTGATTCATCCTATTTTGAGTATCCATAAGCAGGATCGAAAACAACTCAGGGATGCAAATGAAAAGTTAGTACGTTTGTTGGCCCTAATTGGATTTCCACTTACTGTCTTCTTATATTTTTCAGCTAGTGATTTGATTTTTTTTCTTTTTGGTAACACATGGAGCCCTGCAATTCCTGTATTTCGGATATTAAGTCTTACTGTAGGTATACAGCTCGTGCTTTCATCTTCGGGATCAATTTTTCAAGCTTCAGGTGACACACGTCGTCTTTTTGTGTGTGGGTTGACATCTGCAATATTGAATGTTTCGGGTATCTTATTTGGGATATTTTATTATCAATCTGTAGTTGCTGTGGCCGTTTGTTTGACCGTGACATTTAGTATAAATTTTTTTGTTACCTACTGGATTATGTATGCTTTGATATTTCATGATCTTCTCTGGCGATTTTTTGCGATATTGGTTAAGCCCGTATTGTTTAGTGTATTTTTCGCTGGACTGTTTTATGCCGTATCAAAGTATCTTTTGCCTGATGGGGTGTTCTATCGTCTTATAATCAATGGTGCTTTATTTGCATTCGGCCTGGGACTATTCGTATGGTATGGCGGTTACAAGGAGTATATAGATATTTTTCGAAAAAAATAAATTGTTAACGTAGAAATTGATGTTTAATAAAGCTTAAGAGAACGATGAAAGGGAAGGTGTTATTTTTGGTGTTTCATGGATTTGATAAGCATAATGGTATTAGCAAAAAGATTTGGGCTCAAGTACGTGGTTTAGAACAGTGCGGTGCGGATGTACAATTATGCTACTATGATGTTCTACCCGATGGTCATTGCGTATGGATAGTCGATGATGAAATTCTAGCTGATTTAGGTCGAGGCTTTATGGCCAAGATTAAAAAGCGTTGTGATTTTTCCTGTTTAACGGATTATGTCAAAAAACAAAAGTTTTCACTAGTCTATATACGCTCTTACCACAATGCTGATCCCTTTACTATAGGTATGATCAAACAATTCCGAGCAGATGGTGCTCGTGTGGTTATGGAAATTCCCACTTTTCCATATGACCAAGAATATATCCGTTTTCGAGATCGTATTGTACAATGGCCAGATCGGATCTTTCGAAGGTTATTTGCTTCACATTTGGACGCAATAGTGACCTTTGCTCCAAATGAAAAAATATTTGGGCAGCAGACGATTCGTATTTCAAATGGTGTGGACTTCGACGCCTTGCCTTTGCGAAGCCCACTTTCGCCCAAAATAGGCGAGCTACATTTGCTAGGGGTTGCCGAAATCCATTATTGGCATGGTTATGACCGATTAATTTTAGGGTTGGCAAATTACTATAGTGAGAATCCAAAGTTAAAAGTGTATTTTCATTTAGTGGGACATTTTAATAATTCGGATGAAGAACGCGAATTTCGTGAGTTGGTTACTTCATGCAAATTGGATTACTATGTTAAGTATTATGGTGCCTTATCGGGTGAAAATTTAGATCAAGTTTTTGATCATACTAGTTTTGCAATAGGTAGTCTTGGCCGTCACAGAAGTGGGATTACTTATATTCGTACATTAAAAAATAGGGAGTATGCTGCACGTGGTATTCCATTTATTTATTCGGAGATTGATGAGGATTTTGAGGGGAAACCTTATACCTTAAAGGCTCCAGCAGATGAATCTCCTATAGATATTTCAGCAATCATTGCTTTCTGTAGCAAGAGGCAATTCGAACCAATTGTTATTAGGGAAGATGTCCGAACGCTCTCATGGACGTGTCAGATGAGAAAAGTAATTGACGTATTAAATATTAAGCTATGATATTATTTTTTTCTAAACTTAAAACCAGAATAAAATATAATATTATTATTGAATGGTATAATTTTCTTTCGTTTTTCGGGAAAAAGCAACAGATAATACCGCAGATTATGTCAATCGATCAAACAGTAGATAATATTGTTAGCACTGGTGCATCAGTAAGCCGATTTGGTGACGGGGAGGTTTTGCTTATAGGAAGTAAGGGTATAGGTTTTCAAAAAACAGATTCCAAACTTTCTGCAAGGTTGGCTGAGGTGCTGCAAAGTAATTTGCCAAATCATATTGTTTGTCTCTCTGATGCATTTGATAAGACGGACCGCTATAACAGACGAGCTCGACGTTTTTGGAATGCCCATTTCTATCTGTATGGCTACTTATGGGATAGGTATTTACAAAAGGGAAAAAAATATGGAAACACGTTTATGACAAGACCCTATATGGATTTTCAGGACAAATCACTTGCTAAAGACTGGTTTATAAAGCTTAAAAGCATATGGGAGGGACGTGAAATTGTTTTTATTGAAGGAGAAAAAAGTAGATTAGGTGTAGGTAATGATCTTTTTAATAATGTACAGCAGATGCAACGTATATTGTGTAAGTCAACTAGTGCTTTTGATCAGTACGATGATATACTGCAGGAGGCTTTAAAATTAGACAAAAATAAATTGATTTTGATAGCTTTGGGACCTACAGCTACGGTATTGGCTTATGATTTATGTCGATTGGGGTATCAGGCTATTGACGTGGGGCATGTAGATATTGAATATGAATGGTATCTATTGGGAGCCAAGCGGAAAGTTAATATTGCATCGAAATATGTGAATGAAGTAGTAGGAGGCGATAGTATTGTTACCAAGGAAGAGGGGCTTTATCAGAGTCAAATAATTGTAAAACTAGTATAAAACCATGAAAATTTTATACTATCTACCTTCTTTATATGCCTCAGGGGGCCTTGAAAGGATTATTGTATTTAAAGCTAATTATTTTGCTTCAAATTTTCCAGATACGGAGGTCATCATACTCACCTCTGAACAACGGGGGCTGCCTAGTTATTTTCCGCTTTCTCAGAATGTAAGACATATTGATCTCGATGTGGTAATAGACTATCCTTTTCATCAGTCACCTTTGATGAAAGCATTACGATTTCCAGGGCGTTATTTTTCTTTTAAAAAGAAGTTTATCCATGTTCTCCAGCAGGAAAGACCCGATATTGTAATTTCGACAATTCGAAGGGAGATTAATTTCCTTCCTCTTTTGAAAGATAGCAGCGTTAAATTGGCAGAATTTCATGTGACGAAAAAGTTTTATAATCCTTCGCTGGGAAATCCTGTTTCGGCCATGCTGGATTGGGTAAACCGAATCAAAGAACGTCAGATGATTAATAAGTTAAGACAGATGGATGCGTTAGTTTTTCTCACCGAGCAAGAGAAAGGCTTTTGGCCAGAATTGAATAATCTGCACGTTATTCCCAATCCTTCGGTCATAAATCCCACACAGCAAGCCGATTGTCAGGCAAAGCGGGTGATAGCGGTAGGACGTTTTGCACCGCAAAAAGGATTTGATTTACTGATTGCTGCTTGGTCTTTTGTTGTTAAAAAACATCCAGATTGGGAATTGAAAATATATGGTGAAGGCATGAGGGAAAATCTGCAGAAACAAATTGATCGTTTAGCTATAGGTGAGAACTGTAAATTAGAGGATACTACTGTCGACATTGAGGAAAAATATTGTGAAAGTTCCATTTTTGTCTTGTCTTCAAGGTATGAAGGGTTTGGTATGGTCCTGGTTGAAGCAATGTCCTGTGGTGTGCCAGCAGTAGCTTTCGATTGCCCCTGTGGGCCAAGCGAAATTATCCGTCACGGCGAAGACGGCTTGTTGGTTGAAAATGGCAATATAAGGGAATTGGCAGAAAATATTTGCGTGTTGATTGAGGATGATGGATTAAGAAAGCGTATGGGCGCTAAGGCACGCCTTAATAGTGAGCGATACCAGATGGAGCATATTGCCCCCCAGTGGAGAAGCTTATTTGAGAGCCTACTATAGACCTATAGACAAACCCTATTAACTACAGTATATGAAAAATAAACTTACCCTAGCTTATGTTGTTCCAGCACTATTTTATCCCAGTGGCATGGAACGGGTACTTACGGCTAAAGTAAATTATTTTGTAAATAATTTTGGATACGAAATTCATATTTTTTTGACGGATGGTAAAGGTAAAGATCCTTACTATCCTTTAGATCCACGTGTGAATATTCACCATCTAGATATTAATTTCGATGGTATTTTTACGCTTCCGCTCCTTCAAAGAACATTTATTTATTTTAAAAAGCAGCGGTTATTTAAAAAACGCTTAGCTGAGAAGTTAAAACATATTAAACCAGATATTACAGTTTCTTTACTACGACGGGACATCAATTTTATTAACGATATCGATGATGGGAGTTTGAAGGTTGGTGAGTTACATTTCAATAAATTATTCTACAGGCAGTTTACAGACAATAGGTTTCCAGTTTTTTTACAGCGTATTATTTCAAATATATGGCTGCAACAGCTTCTGAAAAATTTAAGACGACTTAACGCTTTTGTCGTGCTCAGTTATGAGGATGCTGGTCATTGGACAGCTTTGGATAATGTGAGCGTAATCCATAATCCGTTATCTTTTTATCCCGATGAAGCAAGCCCATTAACAAATAAGCAGGTTCTTGCTGTGGGACGAATTACCCATCAAAAAGGATTCGACAAGCTTATTGAAGCATGGAGCCTAGTACACATGCGGCATCCTGATTGGATACTTCGTATTTATGGGGGTGGTGAAGTAGAAAATCTTCAGAAGATGATAAATCATCTTGGACTGACAGATTCTTGTTTTCTTGAAGGTGGCAGTGCAGATATAGGACAGAAATATAAGGAAAGTTCAATATTTGCTTTATCCTCCCGGTATGAAGGCTTTCCGATGGTTTTGGTTGAGACAATGGCTTACGGTGTGCCTGCAGTTGCTTTTGCCTGTCCTTGTGGTCCTCGTGATATTATCGATGATGGTGAAGATGGTTTATTGGTTGAAAATGGAAATATTTCTATGTTAGCAGATAGAATCTGTTTTCTTATTGAAGATGATAAGGAGCGTATGCGCTTGGGAGCGAATGCCCGAAATAATATTAAAAGACTACAAATTGACCATATTGCTCAAGAATGGAAAACACTTTTTGAGGCGCTTTTTCGGATCAAAGAAGGTTAGTTTAAATATTGGTATAGATGAAGATAAATGTTCTTCAAATTCATTTTAGTTTATTAAAGAGTAATCATTTCTATATTAGAAAAATTTTAGAACTCGGCTATAATATAGCTCGGAATGCCGAAAGCTGTTATGGGTACTAGAGCTGATGGAAACTATGAAAATACTACAGGCGAATATATTTCATACTTAGGAAGGTAATTAATTTCTCGGGTTTCAACAACACAAAATCTTTTCAGAAGCGTCCTTTAGATTTGTATTTATATAATTAGATTACGATTTTGTATTCTAGAAACTAACCAACAGCAGTGGTAAATATAAATGTATTTTCTCAAATATTAGGACTAGTAAATCGCAATATTTTCAACAAATTGGTTCAACAATATCAATCCGATAAACATCACAAGGGAATTAATAGCTGGACACATTTTGTGAGTATGCTTTTCTGCCATCTTTCATCGGCTGATTCC
>NZ_WUQY01000106.1 GCF_009829085.1 Sphingobacterium bovisgrunnientis | reverse complement strand
TAAATAATAGCGAATAAAGTAAGGTCCGTTTGATAGCCTACGTTTTCCGTGGAAGGTGGAAACTATTTTCCTACTTTTTACTATTTACCTGTTTGATTGCACTAATTTTCTAGGGAAAACGTTTTCCACCCTTTTCCAAGGTACAAGTTGTTGATGCACAAAAGTTAGAAAAAGTTTTGTTTTCTAGCTTTTTGACTTTTTTTATTTTTTTTTATTTTAGCAATTGGAACATGTCCCAAAGTTAATGGTAAAAAAATTTATCCATTTAATTGACAATTTGTGTAAAAAAATAAAATCAAACGAAAAATTTGTCAGGTGAAAAATTATATCAATCAAACACCATTAATTACAATTCCCTATAAAACGTTTTCTAGGCAATTCAATTTCCTGCCATTCATTTTCTTTCCACCTGTTTTCCATCCTTGCAATCAAACAGACCCTAAGATTTCAGAGGACCTGAGAAATCATTTTGTAAAAGAAACACTCAATTACAAGTCCAAGATAGTATATGTGTCCATCTCATTGTGTAGCATGGGATAGCAGACAGGCTATATAAAGATATTAAACATGATTCACACTTACCTGGAAATTTCCGGTGCAAAAGATGACTTAATATTCT
>NZ_WUQY01000105.1 GCF_009829085.1 Sphingobacterium bovisgrunnientis | reverse complement strand
TTTTCCTTACGAAATATCTATTTGAATGTTAAATTTTTAGACAATAGAATTGGAAGGATAAAATTGTCTAAAGAAGGTTTTCATTACTCCGAATTGTAACTATTCAATTGTCCTTTTTTTTTTAAATTTTGCTACTTGTACAATATCCCTTGACAATCATTCCACATGAAGGGGGGCTCACGATTTTTTTATTCATTGTGGGCCCCCCTTCCATGTGAGTGATTGTCAACCAATGTTGTCAATGGATGTTGTACAAGTAGCAAAATTCATTCACCATCCATCACATAAAAAAAAATTATTTTTTTCTCAAAAATGGTTATCAAACAGGGGCTAAGTATAAGATTTTCTAAGATACCAATTTTTTCACCATAAAAATGAAAAATATGATCGTTATCCATCACATTCAACCACCATATTTGACTTTATATCTATTGTATGGGGTCCATAACGACTATATTTTTCATTCTCATTTTACAAAAAATGTGTATCAAACGGGAGCTTAAACTCTAATTTACTGTACTAGTAGCAAATTGATCCAAGGTCTTTAAAATGGGAATCAATCAACGGCATCTCATTATGTAGGGCTCAAAGAAGGGCTATAATTGTGTAGTCAATCTCCAA
>NZ_WUQY01000104.1 GCF_009829085.1 Sphingobacterium bovisgrunnientis | reverse complement strand
CCCTTAGCAAATGAAATGGTCTTGGCGATTTTAGATTCATGTTGTTTACCATCTGTAATATGCACAAAACTCGGCATACAGCCATCATAATCAAGTATAGTATGAAGTTTAACAGCCCCCTTAGCACTGCGGAATTTAGCCCAGTCAAATACACTTAAGCATAAGGGAATAATAGTAGCATCCATTAGAAATACTTTACGCTTGAGTCTGTTAAGCTCAGCTCGTCTAGGAGAATCTTTACGCCACAAATCATCCAAAAGTTTATAATACAAATCACGGAATAGGCCATGATCTCGATGTTTGTTTATGTAGGATAGATTGGATTTGCTCGGCGTTCTAGAGATACCCATATGACTCATGTTACCTGTAGTACTACGCAGACCATTAGAAATATCACGAACGGAATCAGCAGAGGATAAATGGCAGAAAAGCATACTCACAAAGTGTGTCCAACTATTGATCCCTTTGTGATGTTTGTCGGACTGATATTGTTGAACCAATTTGTTAAAAATATTGCGATCTACAAGCCCTAAAATCTGAGAAAATACGTTTATATTTACCATGGCGGTTGAGTAATTTTAGCGAATTAAATATAGCAATCCTTGCTATATAAATCCACCGCCATTTTTCCCTTATTTAGG
>NZ_WUQY01000103.1 GCF_009829085.1 Sphingobacterium bovisgrunnientis | reverse complement strand
AGCGCCGTATACCGAACGGTACGTGCGGTGCTGTGGAAGGTCGGAACGGGAATTAATCCCGTTCCTCCTATCCGATTATATTAGTAGTATCTTTAATACTTTCGTCAAGCAAATAGCATTATTAGTAGGACATACATTATTAAGTTTTTTTCTTTGTATGGTTTTTTGTAATTTTTTCAAATTACCTGGAGGACAGTATGGAATGTCTCCACTTTTGCTTTTAATTTTTTCATTAGTTCTGCTAGGATTATATTTACTATGGACAATTTGCTATTTCTTTGCTAAACCAAAAATTCTAAATACAAGTCAAGTCATTATCTATTTTACAGTTGCATTTCTAGCCGTAACAATTTTTGCAGCAATAGGAGATATTTTCGATATCATTAATCTAATATTTGTGCTGTCAGTGATTATTTCATCAGTTACAATATATATTTTAAATAAGATTAACTTCAATAAACTAATTTCTTAATTCGATTGTGTTGTAAATAGCTTTTTAACTAGTTATAGATGTGCAAATAAAAACTAACCATACTCCAGTTGTATACAGTATTTAAAAAGTATAGTGAAATCAGAAGCGTCCCAAATAAGGTAAAAAATGGCGGTAATTTATATAGCAGGGATTGCTATATTTAATTTGCAAAAATT
>NZ_WUQY01000102.1 GCF_009829085.1 Sphingobacterium bovisgrunnientis | reverse complement strand
CAATGATATTTCAAATTTATATGTTATTTAATACTACATTAACATTAAACTATTAAATTTAATTGAATAATCGAATTTCTTCAATAAAATATTATCAAAAAAATTATCAAAAATTCTATGTTAATTTAATATATGAAAAAATATTTCATGATTCAAAAATATTTCAAAATTTAAAGAAATTTCAGGTTTATAATATATTTAATAATATATTAACATTAAACAATTAAAGTTAATTGAATAATCAGATTTATGGAATAAAATATTATCAAATAATATTCTAAAAAAGTGCAAAGAGAACGCGTTTTCTGTTTTTCAAACTGACAAAGAGAACGCATTTTCAATAATTTCAAAACAGATACTAAAAACACAAAATACAAAACGAATTTAAAACTCAAAACACAAAATTGAAACACGAAAAGAACGTTTTGGAATTTTTATTTAAGAAACTTGAGGATCAATTATCACTTCACTCGTGGTTGTCCAACACTAAAATTTCACCTCTTATATAGTGTACACGAGACTAATCTAGATATGCTGGATATTACACAAGTCATTCAAAGATTTAAATCAGATTAAGGACTTCATGTTTTCCAAGTGCAATTTCTAGTTTCTAAGTCAAGACTTCAATTTTCTATAGTTAGAACTTCATCTTCCAAA
>NZ_WUQY01000101.1 GCF_009829085.1 Sphingobacterium bovisgrunnientis | reverse complement strand
ATGACAAGAATAGGAAAGAAACATGTAGAAACAGAAGGATACTATGAACCAGGAAGTATGGATGATAGATTTAGAAAAGAAATATTACCAATAATTCTAGAACAAGAGAAAGAATTTGAAAAATATACAGAAGAAAGAGGAAAAAATAAAAAAGATGATGAATGAAGAAATAGATAATTTAATAGAAAACTTTGACCAATTAAGTATAGAAGAATTAGAAAATTATGAAATATTAATGAATACTGGTGGAGGACCAACACCAGCACCAGGAAGTACAAGCAACAATCCAAAATTAGAATTTCCTGAATTAAAAGGAGGATATGCACCAATGCCACATAGACCTTATAGACTGTACTATGATAGAATTATACCACAACATAGGATAGAAATATATAAAGATCAATTTACACCAAATGCATATTATAATAAACCAATAAATCTTGGAAGAGCAAAACTAGATTTAGACTGAAAAATAGATATTAAGAAAGTCTTGTTACAATGGGCAGATGCAATGATATTATTCTTTTTATGTAACCAAGATGATACATGGGAATCTACGGATAGAAGAATTGACTATTTAATAGCATCATTTGAAGGAGATGTAAGAAATTGGTGGGAAGGAGTAACTGAAGATACTAAATTATTAATGAGAAGAAATATACAAACAGAAATGCAAAAAACCTCACAAGAAGGAATAAAAAAGTTAGTGGAATATA
>NZ_WUQY01000100.1 GCF_009829085.1 Sphingobacterium bovisgrunnientis | reverse complement strand
AATTGAAACAATCTTCTGCGGGAAATGAACCTTACTTATCATTGTACTATTTGAACGACATTTTTAGCAAAGTAAGGAATTAAATTTTGGCGCCCCTTTGGTGGCGATCAAATTTGGGCGCCGTGTCGCCGGGGATTGTTCTTTCAATTTTGTTAATTGTAATATTTTCTTTTTATTTATGTTTTATTTATTTTTGTGTTTCTTCTGTGTGATTTAGGTTGTGATTGAGCGAAACGAACACATCAAGAACACCACAACCTAGGAGCAAGAGAAGAGGTTGGTTATTGAAGTTTGTGAAATATAGGCAACTTCTCAACTTGATCGACAATTGGCCGACCTTGCATCTCTTGTACAACAAGTGGCTCATGGGAATAGCCAACAAAACGCCTTTGAACGAGCGGATGTCATTGGGGGCTATCAAATGCAACATAGACAAGGGTATGATCCATATGCCTACACGTATAATCATTGATTTAGTGATCACCCTAGTCTCTCTTATGAAGGAAATTACTTCACAATTCCACAAGCACAATTTGATCATCCACGTGGTTTCTATCAACAAGATCAACCGCAATACTTCCAACTTAGTAAAAAACCTCAAACTCCAAGTTCTAGTATGTCTTTAGAGGAAATGGTTGAGTCATTGGCTTCGAGCAATCAACAAGCTCCAACCCAAAGCTCGGATATGTCCCTTGAAGAAATGGTAAAGTCTTTGGCCTCAAACAATATT
>NZ_WUQY01000010.1 GCF_009829085.1 Sphingobacterium bovisgrunnientis | reverse complement strand
AAGTTGGATACTGTCAACCACTCTTTCCAACGATTATCTTAAACACCTGGGATACCCGTCTTTACTAGCAGAATACAAGCGAGTTTGTGTTACAACTTAGGGAAGCGCCGTATACCGAACGGTACGTACGGTGCTGTGGAAGGTCGGAACGGGAATTAATCCCGTTCCTCCTATCCGATTGTCAATTCCCTGAAAATAATACAATCTATTTTATGTAACTTTGTGCCTTATATTTCATTTTGAAATGAGTTGCCGGGATGGTAACGCGCGAGATTAATTTATTTAGAAAAATATGGCAAACATTGTTGCAATTGTAGGTCGCCCGAATGTGGGAAAATCGACTTTATTTAACCGCCTTACGGAAAGTAGAAAGGCAATCGTTGATGATTTTAGTGGTGTGACACGAGATCGTCATTACGAGGTAGCCGAGTGGATTGGTAAGAAATTTACCGTAATAGATACGGGTGGTTTTGTACATGGTTCGGACGACATCTTCGAAGAAGCAATCCGTGATCAAGTACATATCGCTATTGAAGAAGCGTCTGTAATCATCTTTATGGTGGACGTGAAAACTGGTATTACAGATTTGGATGACGAGATTGCAGATTTACTGCGTCGTACGCCAAAGCCGGTATATGTAGTTGCCAACAAAGTAGATCATGCTAAATTGCACCATGATTCTTCCGAGTTTTATGCGTTTGGATTAGGAGAAGTATACAATGTATCTTCAGCGACAGGTTCGGGTACAGGAGAATTATTGGATGCGGTAGTATCACATTTCCCGGAGCCAGAAGAAGAGGAAGGAGAAGATTATTTGCCAAAAGTAACAATTGTGGGTCGTCCGAATGTAGGTAAATCTTCATTAACGAATGCTTTATTAGGTACAGATCGTAATATTGTAACGGATATCGCAGGTACGACACGTGATACCATCAAAATACATTACAATCAGTTTGGTCACGAATTCTTGCTGGTGGATACTGCAGGTCTTCGTCGTAAAAGTAAAGTAAACGAAGATATAGAGTTTTACTCGGTGATGCGTACAATTCGTGCATTAGAGGATTCGGATGTGGTAGTGTTGATGTTGGATGCGAATGACGGTATCGAAGCACAAGATATCAATATCTTCCATTTGGCGGAGAAAAATAAAAAAGGAATTGTAATTGTGATCAACAAATGGGATACCATTGAGAAAGACCACAAAACAATGAAAGAATTCGAAGCGCGTATCAGAGAAAAAATTGCGCCTTTCACGGATGTGCCCATTATTTTCACGTCAGTGACAGAGAAACAACGTATTTTCAAAGTAGTGGAAGTTGCGATGGAAGTACATAAAAACAAAACGAAAAAAATTCCTACTTCGAAATTAAATGAGGTTATGCTAGGTGTAATTGAAAATTACCCGCCGCCAGCAATCAAAGGAAAATACATTAAAGTGAAATATGCCACGCAATTGCCAGGAAAAGCACCAATGTTTGCTTTCTTCTGTAATTTGCCACAGTATATCAAAGATCCGTACAAACGTTATGTAGAGAACAAATTACGTGAGAATTTTGATTTCACGGGTGTTCCTATTCAAGTATATTTCAGACAAAAATAATTTAATAAATCAAGCAAGCTAGAGTTCTATATGCAACACAATCTGGTACTTTATAATACATTAACACGTAAAAAAGAAAAGTTTGAGCCGATACATCCAAATCTTGTAGGGATGTATGTATGTGGTCCTACTGTTTATAGTGATGTACATTTAGGAAATTGTAGAACTTTCGTTTCATTTGATTTAATATTCCGATACTTACTTCATTTGGGGTATAAAGTGCGCTACGTTCGTAATATTACGGACGCAGGTCACTTGGAAGGTGATAATGATGAAGGCGATGACAAATTCGCTAAAAAGGCGAAATTAGAACAGTTGGAGCCAATGGAAATCGTGCAGAAATATACGATTGGTTTCCATGATATGTTACGCTTGTTCAACACTTTGCCGCCAAGCATTGAACCTACTGCCACGGGCCATATTTCCGAGCAAATCGAAATGGTGAAGCAAATCATTGCAAATGGTTATGCTTATGAGGTAAACGGTACGGTTTATTTTGATGTTGACAAATACACCAAAGAACACAATTATACAATTTTGACCAATCGCAATCTTGAAGATTTATTAAATAATACAAGAGAATTAGGTGGTCAGGATGAGAAGAGAGGTCGATTAGACTTTGCACTGTGGATTAAAGCAAAGCCAGAGCATATTATGCGTTGGCCAGCTCCTTGGAGTGTAGGATTTCCAGGCTGGCATATCGAATGTTCGGCGATGAGTCGCAAATATTTGGGTGACCAATTTGATATCCACGGTGGTGGAATGGATTTGGCTGCTACGCACCACACGAATGAAATAGCACAATCGCAAGCTTGTAATCATACCACGCCTTCAAAATACTGGATGCATACGAATATGCTAACTGTAAATGGTGCGCGTATGTCCAAGTCTGCAGGCAATGGTTTCTTGCCAGGTGAATTGTTCACGGGGAATCATCCATTATTGAATAAGGGTTATTCGCCGATGGCGGTGCGTTTCTTTATGTTGCAGGCGCATTACAGAAGTACATTGGATTTTTCTAATGATGCTTTAGATGCAGCGGAGAAGGGATACAAACGTCTGATGAATGCTATTGCGTTATTAGAGAAGATTGTTCCTTCATCTAAGTCCAATATTGATGTGGATTTGGATGCTTTGACAGCGCGCTGTTATGCAGCAATGGATGATGATTTTAATTCACCTGTATTAATTGCAGAATTATTTGAATTGGTACGTTTGATTAATTCGATCTACGATGGAAAGCAGCAAGTAGATGAAGCGACTTTAATGAAAATCAAATCATTATTAAATGATTTCGTTTTCGATATTATGGGATTAAAGGACGATCAATTGGGTGCTGATAATGAAAGTGTCGACAAGTTGATGGAATTAGTTATCTCATTACGCAATGAAGCCAAGACAAATAAAGATTACGCTACCTCGGATAAAATTCGTAATGAACTAAATGCTATTGGTATTCAATTAAAAGATAGCAAAGACGGCACACTTTGGAATAAGATTTGATTAGGAGATTGCAAATGATTTTTGATGAAGTATTCTACAATTCTTAAAACCGTATCTTTTGCATGTGCTTTGATTCCTGGCCAAGTATTATTTGCTCAGCTGCCTGAAAAAGTAGGTGGATTAATCACAGCGGATCGCAATGCTGCTATTATAGCAAAAGCCGAAGGGCCTCATGCTGCGTTTTCATCTATTATTGATAAGACTTCATCTTTTTATGTGCCTTCGGAGGTCAATGCTTTTAATTATTTAAATAATAGACCCAATATACCTGATGTATTGAGTTGGGAGCCAAATTTTGCTTTGGTTTCCAAAAGTTTGGAATTTGGTGTGACTTCTGGAAATTTAGAATTCCAAAAAGTTGGCGCTATTAAACGTTATGGTCAGTATTTAACGATTTGGAAACGTGATAAGAAAGGCGTGTGGAAAGTTGATCTTCGCGCAGAAGTAGAGAATTACGGAAAACAGAAAGCTAAAGATTTAACCTATCAAGAGCCTGATGATTCTTGGTATTTGAAGCATCGTTCACAAGTTCGATTAAAACAACGAGAAGATATTATATCATCAACAGATCAATTGTTTTCAACTATATCAAAACGTGATACTGAGGCTGCATATAAAGAATTTATGGCGGATGAGGTTCGCTTTTATTATCCGTGGCAAAACGAAATTGAAGGTAAGACTAATGTCGTTAACTTCATCAAAAAGCAGCGTATAGACATCGTAACTGAGCCTTTAAAAGTTGGTCGTGCGTATAGCGGTGAGTATGCGTATTCACAAGGAACTGCGACAATACACACGAAGGATAAAGCAGTCAAATTTAACTACATTCGTGTTTGGCAATTGAAAGATGATTTCCAATGGCGAGTGATTCTTGAAATGATGTTTGAACGTTGATATTTTTTGATATATAAAAAAGATGAGGCTTGAAAATATATTCAAGCCTCATCTTTTTTTGTTATTTACTCGCTAATTCTTTAGTCGGTTTTGTCCAAATTTTTAACTCTTCACATGACATGAATTCTGGATTCACGTCTATATAAGTTGTTTCTCTTCGTGTTTCAAACCACTCGCTCAGCGTTCGGTTTACTTTATCTTGTCTTGCAGCTTCTTTGATTTTGGCAAAATCTTGTTCCATATTCGCTTTATGTGGAGGGATTCTCGAACGTAAGTAATAAATACGGTATGATTTTTCGCCTAATCTTTTATCTGTATAAACAATTGGTTTCGATATTTCACCTTCTTTCAATGGGTCAATGGCATTAAATACTTCGACATCGTCCAATTGATCTACAGGGATTAATGTGGAACGGTCCTCCATATTAGATACTATACCTCCTGCATATTTTGTATTTTGATCATCAGAATAGATGGAAGCAGCCTGATTAAAACTCAATTTTTTAGTAGCAATTAAATTAGCTATACTATCTATTTTTACTTTAGCACGATTTAGGGATTCTATGGTAGCTTGTTTTTTGATCAATATGTGTCTCACGTTTACCTCTTCACCTCTACGCTCTAACACTTGTAAAAAGTGAAAACCAAATTGTGTTTCAAACACTGGAGAAATTTCACCCTTTTTCAATCTAAATGCATTTGCAGAAAATTCTTTCACCCAATTTTCACGGGTATTAAAGCCTAATTCTCCACCATATGGTGCTGAGCCGTCTTCAGAATATAGTCTTGCAATCGTTCCGAAGTCAGATCCATTCAATACTTGTTGACGGTAACCTTCAGCTTTCTTTCTAAATTGATCTTTTTCTTCTTTGGTCAAAACAGGATCAATTACCAATTGTGCGTACTCAATCTCCGTATTGAAATAAGGAAGACTGTCAGTATTTAAACCATTGAAATATCTCTTAACCTCTTCTGGTGTTACATCTATTTTTGAGACGATCTGACCTTGCATTTTGTTTCCTTTTAACTGTTCAGCAACAGCAGGACGCATCTCTTCTTTATGCTGGAGAATAGAACGGTTTAAAAATTCTTCTAAGCGTTCTTTTCCACCTGCACGTTGTACCATAGATCTTATACGCATATTCAACTGATCGTCCACTTCCGTTTCTGAAACTTCAATAGAGTCAATTACAGCTTGTTGAGCCAAAAGTTTTTGTGTCAGTAATTGTTGCAGAATATAACACTTTACTTTGTCATCAGGTTTGTTGCCCTGTGCCAAAAATTGTGTGTATTCCATTTCTAAATCGGATTGCAAGATACTTGCATTACCTACTGTGGCAATTATGCGATCTACTAATTTTTCTTGTGCCGATAAAGTATTTAAATATACCGTTAGAATAAAAAGTATTCCAAAAAGTTTTTTCATTAAATTGTTTGTCAAAATTTATGGTACAAAAATATTAGAATAATTTATAAAAGCATTATTTATTCAAATGAATAATACTATCTTACTTATATATTAAGCTTAATATATCAATACCTGCGAATATACTGTTTTGAATTAAGCTAATAATCTATTTAACGAAATTTAACGAGTCTATGAAAAGTTCTGCGCCACTCTTAATCCTTTTGTGTGTATTAACTGTTTTAATTGATATGAATACGTTAAATGCACAAACGTACAAAATGTATGTAGGAACTTATACCAGTGGAAGTGAGAGTAAGGGGGTATACGTATATGATTTCGAAGAAAAATCTGGTAATGCCAAGTTTGTAAAAACTATTGCCATGAGTAATCCATCCTTTCTTGCAAGAAATGGCGATATACTATATGCAGTAAATGAAGATACAAATGGCATGTTAACAGCTTACGACTTGAAAAATGATACTATCTTGAATCAAGCCTCAACTGCTGGTATGCATCCTTGTCATGTATCTTTAAGTCCAGATAAACCGTTAGCAGTTGTGTCAAATTATTCAAGTGGTTCGTTAGCATTACTCTCGCTGAATGCAAATGGAAGTATCAAGCAGATGGAAGATTTGGTAGAATTCAAAGGTTCGAGTATCAATAAAGAGCGTCAAAAGCAATCACATGTGCATTCTGCATTTTTTACGAAGAACGGATCGCAAGTTTTTGTGTCCGATCTTGGTGCAGATTTGATATATGTTTTTGGAATTGAGCATGTAGATGGCAAGTATTCACTTAAGAAAATAAGTGAGATTAAGACTAAGCTTGGTGGTGGACCAAGACATTTGACATTCTCAAAGGATGAAAATACTATATACAGTGTGTTGGAATTAACTGGTGAAATTGAGGTGTTTCAATTTTCAAATTCTAATTGGATTTCTAAGCAAATAGTTCCAATGTTTCCTAAAGCGTTTGAGGGTGAACATGGAGGAGCAGATATAAAAATTAGTAGTAATGGGAAATACATTTATGCTACCAATAGAGGTTCAGCAAACTTTATTTTCAAGTTTAAAGTCGAAGAGAATAATCTTCTAAAATTTGAAAAATATTCTTCCGTACACGGAAATTCTCCTAGAAACTTAAATTTTTCCCCAAATGAAAATAAAATGCTTATATCTAACCAAAATTCAAATGATATTGCTATTTTAGATGTAGGAAAAAATTTTTCTAAAGAAAACTACAAAATGATAGAAATTCCTAAGTCTGTGTGTGTTATATTTTAATAAATCGTTATGTTTGTGTAAATATTAAAAATAAATCTATCGATGTCTACAGCCAAATCTGTTAAACAAGAATTCGATAAGCATTACCAAAATCTTTGCTTCTTTGCTTATACGCTTTTAGGCGATCACATAATGGCTGAAGATTTTGTACAAGAAGCTTTTTTGACCTTGTTTACCAAATTTGATACAATCACTCCAAATGAAAATGTCTACAAATCATTTCTGTATACTTCTGTGAAGAATAGCATATTGAATTGGCATAGACGTGCAAAAGTAGAATCAAAATATCACGAACTAACGCCTTTTGAAGATATTGTTTATTTGGATTTTGATAATGCAATGATTAAAACGGAGGCCATTGCCGAGGTGAATAAATTAATCTCTAACCTTCCTAGTGCCTGTCAACAAATTTTTAGGCTATACTATCTTGATGGATTATCATCTAAAGAAATCGCATCAAAATTAAACATTAGTATTAATACGATAAAGACTCAAAAACTTCGTGGTCTTAAATACATTCAATCGAAATTAAATCCAGAATATTTCTTGGTGTTTCTTTTTTTACTAAAATAATTTTTTTTGTCACCCCTTTTATTGTGTTAGGTTTCTTATTTATATATGAACCAAGAAGAAACTAACCTGTCTAAAATATTAGCTAAATATTTAAATAACGAATGCAGTGATTCTGAGTTAAAAATATTGCATTCCTGGTTATCAGAATCTAAAGAAAATCAACAAGTTTTAGATGATTTAATGAATTCTAACACTCTTGAAGGAGATTTGATAATATACAATTCATTTAATAAACAAGCAGCTTGGGAAAATATAGCCTATCATATTGAAAAAGGTAAATCTAATATATTTCAAATTAATTATATGAGATTTTTACTTGCAGCATCGGTCGTTATTGTACTTTTTAGTGTTTCGTTTTTATACTATTTTAAGTATAATACGCTGTCAGAACCTGAATTAAGTTCACTTGCTGAAGGGAAAGTTTTGCGAAATGTTTCTGGAGAAATATTACCAGCAACTACAGGGGCTATACTCGTTAAATCAAACGGCGAACAGGTTACACTTGATCATTCCTTTGTATTAAACGAGGATGGATCAATTGCCTTTGATGAAGAAAATATTGTTGAAGATAAAGATTATGATGACGAGGAGTCGTTTTATGAATTAATAGTTCCTAAAGCTAAGATTATTCAGTTTGCTATGTTTGATGGATCCAAAATATGGGTAAATGCAAATTCAAGACTTCAAATTCCTACTAAATCAAATGCTGATCGTAAGATAAAATTACTAACGGGAGAAATTTATCTGGAAGTAGCAAAATATAAGAACAGCAAGTTTCTTGTAGAAACTCAGAATGGATTAGTAGAAGTTTTAGGTACTAAGTTTAATGTAATTTCTTCTGCCAAATCTTTCAAAACAACTCTAGTAGAGGGCAAAGTTAAATTAGTGAAAGAGCAAATAGAACAAATCTTAGAACCAAATACTAGCGGATTATGGAGAAATAATGAGTTTGTAGTGACTCGAGCGAATTTGAATGCTGATTTGGCATGGAAAAATAACGTGTTTTATTTCAATAATTATTCAATAAATCGGATTGCAAATCAGATAGAAGATTGGTATGGAGTGAAAGTACATGTTGATGCAGATGTATCTAAAAATAAAAATACATATTCTGGAGAAATGAGAAGAGACGTTCCTTTGAAAGAAGTTAAAAAAATGTTAGAATTTATTTCAGGTCTTCATGTGAGTATTGAAGGAGAAAATTTAAATGTAGAAAATAAATAACAGGAATGCGCCAACATTCCTGTTAAAATTGATTTACTAACTAGTTTTTAATGCAAAAACCAAAACAAATGTAATGAAAATATGCTAATCTAAAGTGTTGATTTATAAATTAATACTGCTTATTAAATTCTTTTTTAAGATCTCGCAACAGGTCTTATGCTATGGAAAAAATGAAATTAATACCTCTAACTGATATTATTTACTTTAAAAACCTATTGAATTTATGAATAAAAACCTTACCTAAAAATTGAACTGAGGAATGCGCCAAAATTCCTGTAAAAATGATTTACTAACTAAATTTTAATGTTAAACCTTAACAAATGTATGATTAACAATTTCTTAAAGGAGACGAAGGAGAAGTCCTTTATTCTCAAACAAACCTTGCTGTATATGAAAGTTTTTATTTTCATTTTCTTGGCTAGTTTACAATTTGTTTCCGCAAATACATCTGCTCAAACCATTTCGTTTAATGTAAATAATGCGAAATTGGAAGATGTATTTAAAACTATTGCATCGCAAAGCCATTATAAGTTTTTGTATAATGATGAAGTACTTAACAAAGTATCCAAAATATCTCTACATGTTAAAGATGAGTCTTTAGAAACAGTTCTATCCAAGCTCCTTTCTAAGGATCTTTTCGAGTATAAACTAGTATCAAATACAATATTAGTAAGCGTAATAGCAAACCCAAATACATCCACGAAAAATTTGCAAACAAGAGCTTCGGGCATTGTCGTAGATGATCAAGGAAATTCGTTGGCTAGCGTATCTATTACTGTGGTAGGAACATCTACATCTAGCATGACTGATAAAGATGGTAAATTCCAAATCCCAGCTAATGTAGGAAATACAATTGAGGCAAGATATTTAGGTTACAAATCAACACGATTAAGTATTACTAACTTAAATAATATTAAAATAACTCTTTCTACTGTAGAGTCAAGTATAGAAGAAGTACAAGTAGTAGCCACAGGATACCAGAATATAGATCGTAAATTATTTACTGGTGCTGCAGCTAAAGTCAGTGCTAAAGATGCAGAGCGCCCAGGCATACCTGATGTTTCAAGAATGCTTGAAGGTCAAGTCGCTGGTGTGTCTGTACAAAACGTATCAGGTACATTTGGCGCAGCACCGAAAATTCGTGTTCGAGGAGCCACTTCTTTATCTGGAGATAATAAGCCTCTTTGGGTTGTTGATGGTATTATATTAGAAGATAATGTTAATATTTCTAATGAAGCGCTATCAACAGGCGATGCAAATACCTTAATCGGATCATCAGTAGCAGGTATCAATCCTGACGATATAGAATCATTTACTATTTTGAAGGACGCCGCTGCTACAGCTATGTATGGTGCACGAGCGATGAATGGCGTGATTGTTATTACTACAAAAAAAGGTCGAAATACTGATGGGAAGCCGTTATTCAATTATTCAAATACATTAACCTCTTATTTGAAACCAAACTATGATCAGTTTGATATCATGAATTCTGCGGAGCAAATGTCAATTATGATTGAATTAAAAAATAAAGGGTACTTTAATCATAGCTCTGCTTCTAGGGCATCTACAGGTGGTATATTTTATAAAATGTATAACAAAATGTATGAGTATGACGAAGTGACGGAAACTTATGCTTTAAATAATACATTAGATGACCAACTTAAATTTTTAACTCGTTATGCGCAAGCTAATACAGATTGGTTTGATATTCTGTTCAAAAATTCTCTGTTGCAGGAGCATTCCTTGAGTGTAAGTTCAGGTACTAGTCGATCACAGACATATTTCTCATCGAGTTTTACACATGATTCAGGTCAGACTATGGGAGATAATGTAAGACGATATACTGGAAATTTACGAAATACTGTAAAATTGAATGATAAATTAACAGCTGAATTTTTAGTTAATACCTCCATTCGCGACCAAAAGGCGCCAGGGACGATGACTCGAATGTCTGATCCTGTGTATGGTTCATATTCACGAGATTTTGATATAAACCCTTATTCTTATGCTTTAAATACCAGTCGTTTAATAACACCGTATGATGAAAATGGTGATTTAGAGTATTTCGTCAGAAATTATGGGTCATTTAATATATTGAATGAATTAGACAATAATTATTTGACATTGGGTATGATTGATGTGAAGTTGCAAGCCGGTATCAAATATCAGATAACTCCCCAATTAATGTATTCGGTAGATGGTGCTTATCGTAACGCACGTACGGAAAGACAACATTTTATAAAAGAAAATTCAAACGTAATAAAATCTTACCAAGCAAATCAAGATCATACGATTGCTGATCAAAATAGATTCTTGTATAAGGATCCTGATAACCCTAATTACCCTCCAATTGTATTAATTCCTGATGGAGGATTTTTCAATACTACCCTGAATAATTTGAAGAACTTTTATTTCAGAAATAACCTGAATTACAATAAAAAAATCAATGATTCTCATATTATGGATGTCTTTGGGTCTTTTGAAATAAGACAAACCGATAGACAAAATTCGGATTATGATGGGGTCGGATATCAATTTGAAAATGGTGGATTAGTTAATCCTAATTATCGTTATTTCAAGAAAATGATTGAGGGTGGAGATCCATATTTTGGTATGGGATATGATTATGAGCGTTTTGTTGCAGGTATGTTAAGAGGGGCGTACGCTTATAAAGACAGATATGCTGTAAATTTTACAACGCGTTATGATGGATCGAATTTATTGGGCGAATCGAAAGTAGCGAGATGGTTACCCACATGGAATATTTCAGGAAAATGGAATATAGATCAAGAAAAGTTTTTTAAAGATAATAATGTTATTTCTGGCGCAAGCATTCGTGCTACGTACGGTCTTGTTGCAAGTCTTGGTGCTGCAAGAAATTCCACTGCCATATTCTACAATCAAGTTGCTCGTAGACCTTATGAAGATGAAAAAGAATCTCTTGTTGCAATAAGCAGTTTGGAAAATTCAGAATTGACTTGGGAGAAATTGTATGAATTGAATATAGGGTCTGATTTATCACTATTTAATAATAAAATTGATGTTACAGTTGATTGGTATAAGCGCAAAAATTTTGATTTAATTGGCTTAATCAGAACTTCAGGCATCGGAGGTCAATATACAAAACTCACAAATTATGCCGATATGGAGTCTAATGGTGTGGAGGTAACGGTGGCTGGTAATCCAATTAAAATTGAAGATGGATTTAGATGGAGGACACAATTGAATTTTGCTCACAATACGAACAAGATTACAAGATTAGATGTTAATCAGAATATATGGACTTTAGTGCGTGCTGAAGGAGCTGCTGTAAATGGATATTCGCAAAGAGGACTATTTTCTATTCAATTTGATGGTCTAAATCCTCAGTATGGCTATCCAACATTTATAGGATTAGAGGGAGTTAAGGATACATATGTCGATACACGAAGTGAGAATATTCAATATTTGAAATATCATGGACCTGTTGACCCGACACTTTCTGGCGGTTTCTTTAATCAATTCTCTTATAAAAATATCTCCTTATCTGGCTTGTTAACATTTTCAAAAGGAAATTTTATAAGACTTCAGCCGGATTACAATGTGCAATATACTGACTTACAAACTATATCGAAAGATATGGTAAATAGATGGTTAACTCCTGGTGATGAATCTTTCACAAATATCCCTTCTTTGCTCGACCCATATGTAAGAAATAGTCTCGTGTTGCGTTCGGATGGTAGGACTCCAGTTGATGCAATTTATACGTACAACAACTATAATTATTCCACAGAACGTGTCGCTAATGGAGATTTCATTCGATTGAAGCAAGTTTCTCTATCTTATATAATTCCAGCTAAATTTTTAAGTAAACTTCATTTTAATTCAGCCCAGATTTCTCTTGTAGGTAATAATATTGCTTTACTTTATTCTGATAGAAAGCTTAATGGTGCAGATCCTGAGTTTTTTAATAATGGCGGTGTAGCGATGCCAATTCCAAAGCAATACACTTTTTCACTTAAGTTAGGTTTTTAAATTGATTATAATGAGAACGTAT
This sequence comes from Sphingobacterium bovisgrunnientis, assembly GCF_009829085.1. Classification (GTDB taxonomy): domain Bacteria; phylum Bacteroidota; class Bacteroidia; order Sphingobacteriales; family Sphingobacteriaceae; genus Sphingobacterium; species Sphingobacterium bovisgrunnientis. The sequence continues at coordinate 88,177 of NZ_WUQY01000010.1, read as the reverse complement.
ATATATATATTAATAACGATTTCTATATTTTTTTCATCCTGTGAGAAATATTTGGATCAAGCTCCAGATATGCGTACAGAGATTAATACTGTAGAGAAAGTAGCAAAATTAGTAGCATCTGCATATCCAATGTATGGAAATCAGGCGATGGCTGAAGCCTATTCAGATAATGTAAATGATAAAGGACCATCTATTGGAGCACCTTTATTAGAGCCTTATGTTGCTCTTTATCAATGGGAAGATGTTCCAGGTAATGGTAATAATACACCTACGCAATACTGGAATGGGTGTTATACCGCAATTGCAGCAGCTAATCAAGCACTTGAGGCAATTGAAAAAGGTAATTTTAATAACTCAGTATTACCATATAAAGGAGAAGCTTTAATTGCAAGAGCTTATTCACATTTTATGTTAGTTACTTTTTTTGCAAAGGCATATGTTGTCGGCGGGCAGAATGATAGTCCCGGGATACCGTATGTAAATGAGCCAGAAAAGATTGCGATAAAAACATATAGTCGTGGAACAGTACAGTCGGTATATGATCAAATTCAAAAAGATTTAGAAGATGGCATTAAATTGTTAAATGGAGGAAAATGGTCAGTCCCTAAATATCATTTTACATACTCATCTGCTAATGCTTTTGCTGCTCGTTTTTATCTATTCAAGGGTGATTGGGACAAAGTTATAAGTCATGCAAATGAAGTATTTCAAAATGGAGATTTTACTGGTAATTTGAGACCTGAAGCAACTACATTAAAAGATCAAGCATCAGAAATAAGACAAACTGAATATACTAAAGCCGATAAGAATTATAACTTATTATTAGCCCATACCTATTCAATATATCAAAGGCAAGGTACAGGATACTATAGTAGATTTGGTTTAGGAAGAACAACTTATTTAAATCTTTTTGGTAGAAATACAGTGGCAGGAGTTCCATTTAGATGGAATGGGTCGTCATACTCTAGTAGTAATCATTATTGGACGAGAAAATTCAATGAATATTGGTATGTTACTAACCCAGCTTCTAATACAGGACAGCCATATATCATGGTGCCTCTATTTACTGCTGATGAAGCATTAATTAATAGAGCTGAGGCTTATGTCAGAAAGAAAAATTTTGTTCAAGCTCTACAAGATATCAATCAGTTTGCTTCAGTTAGAATTGAAAATTATAACGCAAACAATCATCGTGTGACAATAGATAAAGCAAAAGCATATTTTAATTTGCCAGAGGATGATGGTGAAAAGGCACTAATTGAAACTATTCTTCAGTTTAAACAATTGGCATTTATTACCGAAGGTATGAGGTGGTTAGATATTTTAAGACATCGTATACCTGTAGTACACAATTTTATTGATTTCGATGGAACCGAAACTTTTGAAACTTTAGGTCCAGATGATAATAGAAGAATGTTTCAACTACCAAATGAAGTAAAGTTGTCAAATATTGAATTAAATCCTAGATAATAGAAGTATGAAAAATATATCATTTCACATTATATTAATAATATTAATAGGAATAGTATCTTCTTGTACAAGAAGTTCTAGTAATCTAGACGTAGATTTATCAAATTATAATCCTGATAATTTTGTCAGAGGGGAATTGGATCATTGGATAGATGAAACCCTAACTAAGCCTTATAATATTGAGATTGTTTATCGATTTAACAGGTCGATGAGTGATATCGCAAAAAATGTTTCGCCTCCTAATGTAGATCGTGTACAGCCAACCGCAGAAATGGTTTTAGATGGTTTTTTGAAAGTGTATGAAAAAGTTGCAGGAAAAACCTTCATCCGTAAATATGCTCCGAAACAATTTGTATTTTTTGGATCTACAGTCTATAATTCGAATGGAACAGAAACTTTAGGTACAGCTGACGCTGGTAGAAGAATAGTATTGTATAATTTAAATACGTTAAATGAAGGTGATCATTTAAATATTAAAAGAAGATTACGTACAATACATCATGAGTTTGCGCACATCTTGAATCAGTTATTTGTTATTCCTCCTTCTTTTGAATTGGTTACGCCCGGAGATTATACATCTGATTGGACAGGTAAATCTGCAGATGAAGCAAAAAATTTAGGTTTTATTTCCCCGTACGCGAGAGCCGAATTCTCTGAAGATTTTGCTGAAACCATTGCACATTTACTGGTGGAAGGACAGCTTTATTATGATAGATATGCAAATTCATCCACTGAGGAGGGTAAAGTAAAATTAAAGCGTAAAGAGGCTATAGTAGTCGATTATTTTAAACAATTTTTTAATATTGACTTTAGAGAGTTGCAATATGAGATGTATTTAGCTTTAAATAAAAATTATAATGATCCTACCGAAACAGTGTTACATCAGCTTAAAAATGGTTTTCTAAAGACAATAACCGTTGATTTAAAGACTGGATCACATTATATACAGTTTGGTGAATCACAAAATTTTAGAACTGTCTGGAATGATGTCGTAACTAAGCTAGCACAAAACATCAACGGTTCAGCAGGTCGATATCCTGAAAGATTTGCCATACAATTTGAAAGTGCAAATAAGATGATCTTGCAGGTTTTTTATAGATCAGCTACTGGAACTTCTGATTTGCAAGGTAATTATGATTTTACCATCATTTACCAAAATGATGGAAATATACGTTTTACTTATGTTCCTAATAGTATCGATCAGACACAATATAATAACGGTCGTGCTGTAATTCAAGGGTGGCAGCCACTAATTGATTATTTTACTGCAAATGAATTTGTATCTGATTGGTTGCCAGTTAGTGCTGGATTGGCCAATCTAAGAAAATTTGCTGGATTTCAATTAAAGGATGATGCTTCCAATTATTTCTATGGTCCTATTGTATTAAATTAAAATATTGAATTGTATGAAAAAGTTATGGATATTTTTGCTTTTTATACTAGCATTTACTAGCTGTAATAAAAGTGAAATAGAATATATATTTGATAAATCACCCGAACAAAAGGTTGGCGAACTGTTAACAGCATTACAATCAGAGCTGCTTTCATCACCATATGGATGGAAGGCATCGCTCAATACAAATTCATCTGGAGGATATGGTTTCTATATGAATTTCAAAGAAGATCAAACTATAGAGATGCTTTCTGATTTTTCCACAGCTGCATCAAATACTCTAAAAAAATCAACATATAGAGTGACGTGGACGATGAATGCTGCATTAATATTTGATACATACAATTATATCACTTTGCTGCAGGACCCTACACCATCAGTAAACGGAGGAAGTTCTGGTAATGGGTTACAAAGTGACGTTGAATTTGAGTTAGTATCCATAGAAGATAATTCTATAGTTTTAAAAGGAAAGCGATATTCTAATCATCTAACATTGGTAAAATTATCTGAGGCAGAGCAAAAGCAATATTTAGAAGGCGGCTATACGAACTCTGTGAATTCTGTTAATAATTACTTTTCAAGTCATCAAAACAATTATTTGAATGTTAGTGGAGTAAGTAATTTAATGGAATTTGTATTGACTACTACTAAAGGTGTGGTATTTCAATACGTACACACTGATGGTTCGGTTGTAAGTGTTACAGGGAAATTTAACTATGAATTGGGGGGGGTGAATTTTAATGTACCCATCACAGTTGGAGATCAAGTTTTTATCAAAGGAGTACTAGAGGGACAGGACTTTTACGTTTATAATATTAATAATGAAAAATTCAAAATTAGTCAACACACGCAACCAATCCTTCCTATAGAAACACTATTTGCATACAATAAAACCTATAATGCGATTCATATTAATCGTGTGCTACCTCTTGGAATCATAAGCGATTTCAATGCAACATATGAAAGATCGTTGGGATTATTTGATGCTATGAATCCTGCTCGTCATATTCTTCAATGTTATTTTAAATTAACAAGCGCAACAAAAGCGGAGGTTGGTATTCAAAATCAAGTGAAGCCAAATGGAACAACTTATGCTACTGGACTCGCAACATATGATTACAAAATGAGTGAAGAGGGGGAAATAGTATTGTCGAATCCAATTTACGATTCTAATTTCTCAGCGCGTGCTACTCAGCTCGCTCCAATTCGAGACTTTTTTATAACTCCTGGTAGTACAAGTAAAAAATTTAAATTGAGTTATATACAAAGTAATGACCCATCGGTGAGTAATATTGGGGGATTAATAGAAGTTGATAAACCTACAAATTTCTATTATGGAAGTTTAAGAAAAATGTAAGTTAATGAAATAGAGATTTTATAAAGTATAAAGAGGGAGTCTAAAAAGCTCCCTTTTTTTTTTACTCCGGTACCGAATAATGATTTAAATATCTCACGATGCTATTCGCACGAGAGTTAACATAGCGAGAAGGTCTACGTGCATCCCATTTGCGTGGATTTGGAAGAATAGCTATTATCAATGCCGCTTCCTTTTTGGATAAGCTTTTGCCAGATTTATTAAAATAATATTGTGCTGCCGCTTCTGCTCCATAAACACCTTGCCCCATCTCGATAACATTCAGATATACTTCTAATATTCTTTTTTTAGACCAAAAAATTTCAATCAATGCAGTGAAATAGGTTTCCAAACCTTTGCGTACCCAAGATCTTTCGGGCCATAAAAATACATTTTTAGCTGTTTGTTGTGATATGGTAGAACCACCTCGCAGTGGCTTGCCATCTTGATTTTTTTCAAATGCTTCCATGATGGCTTTCGTGTCAAATCCATTATGCGTCATAAAATGTGCATCTTCTCCCGCAATAGCAGCCTTTTTGAGATTCGTTGACAATTCTTCATAATCCAGCCAATCCTTTTCAATTTTGAATCCTTTGCCAGCAGCTTTCCATTCAAATCCGCGTTTGATCATCAAATAAGTCACTGGTGGATTTATAAATCGAAGAGCAATAACCCAAAATATAGTGAGCGCGAAAAATCCTAAAATGATTCTTAAAGTCCATTTGACAGTATTCTGCCACCAATTTTTAACTGGTGATTTTCTGCTGTTCGATTTTTTACGTACTGTGGTGGAGTTTGTTCTTTTGATAGCCATAACTATGCGATACGGTATTTTTCATGCAAACCTAAAGAAAAAATGTACAATTTGCATGAAGAATTGTACCTTGTATAGTAATAAATTTCTTATTAGTAATTTGTTGATTTCAATAATACAAAGCCTATGAAAGATACGAGCCATCATGATGAACGCATAGTTAAAATGACTTTTGCTTCTGTTTATCCACATTATGTCACTAAAGTCGAAAAAAAAGATAGATCAATTGCTGAGCTGCACGAAGTAATATGTTGGTTGACTGGTTTTTCTGAACAAGAATTACAACAACATATAGCGGATAAATCAACTTTTGAACAATTTTTTGAATCTGCAAAGCTAAATGAAAATGCACATTTGATAACTGGAAGTATCTGTGGCTATAAGATTCAAGATATAGTAAATCCATTGACACAAAAAGTACGTTATTTGGATAAGGTAGTCGATGAATTGGCAAAGGGAAAAAAAATGGAAAAAATATTAAGAAAATAAAAGAATTAATAATTTTTCCACGGTTTTTAGCTTAAATTAAAGCTTTATTAGCGCTTGCCAAATCACGGGTTTTATCTTATTTTTACGCTTCAACTAAAATTTATTTTCCATTGGCAAAGGCAAAGAAAGAAACTCCTCTAATGCAGCAATATAATAGCATCAAAGCTAAATATCCAGGTGCATTATTGTTATTTCGTGTAGGCGATTTTTACGAAACTTTTGGTGAAGATGCGATCAAAGCTGCCGGAATTTTGGGTATTGTCCAAACCAAAAGGGGAAATGGTACTGAGTCTGAAACTGCACTCGCTGGTTTTCCGCATCACTCGTTGGAAACTTATTTGCCAAAATTAGTGCGTGCGGGTTGTCGCGTAGCAATATGTGATCAATTGGAAGATCCCAAGCAAACTAAAACTATTGTGAAACGTGGAGTTACCGAATTGGTTACGCCAGGTGTGTCGTACAGTGATAATATCGTTCAGCAAAAATCCAACAATTATTTAGCATCTATATATTTTGATAAGACTATTGTCGGCGTTTCATTTTTAGATATCTCAACTGGCGAATTTTTAGTTGCGCAAGGGTCAGTGAATTATGTGGATAAATTACTTCAAGGTTTTAAACCGACCGAAGTAATAATGTCAAGAAAGCAATCTAAAGAATTCTTAGAGCAGTTTGGCTCTTCTTATTATACCTATTATTTAGACGAATGGCCATATTCGGGTGATTATGCTACCGAAACTTTACTAAAACACTTTGAAGTTAATTCCTTCAAAGGTTTTGGTATTGACCGGATGCTAGTTGGGATAGTGGCGGCAGGTGTTGCATTGCATTATTTGAATGAAACGGAACACCGTAATCTGCAACATATTTCTCATATTTCTAGAATTGAGGAAGATCGCTACATGTGGCTGGATCGATTTACAATTCGAAATTTAGAATTGATTGGCTCACCCAATGAGAATGCGATTACTTTGTCGGATGTGTTGGATGATACTTCATCGCCGATGGGTGCGCGTCTGCTGAAACGTTGGATTGTCATGCCCCTGAAAGACCGCAAGTCTATTCAAGAGCGATTAAATGTGGTGGAGTATTTTTATAAAAATACACAACTGCGCGAAGATTTAATTCGAGAAATCAAACAAGTAGGTGATTTAGAACGATTAATTTCAAAAATAGGTTTATTAAAAGCCAATCCTCGTGAGATTACGCAGTTGAAGCGCTCGTTATATGCTATTGAAAAGCTTAAACAGTTAACAAATGTAGCTGAATCAGAATCATTACGCATGATTTCAGAGCAGTTGAATACTTGCACTATAATCCGTGAAAAAATTGAACATACGATTCATGCAGAACCACCTGTATTATTGAATAAGGGAAATGTAATTGCAGATGGTGTAGATGCAGATTTGGATAAGTTGAGAAAAGTTGCTTTTGGTGGTAAAGGATATTTGTTAGAAATCCAAAAGCGTGAAGCCGAAGCAACAGGTATTCCTTCCTTAAAAATAGCATTCAATAATGTGTTTGGCTACTACCTTGAAGTGACCAATACACACAAAGATAAAGTTCCTGAAGGCTGGATTCGTAAGCAAACGCTAGTTAATGCAGAGCGTTATATTACTGAAGAACTAAAGGAATATGAAGATCAAATTTTAGGTGCTGAAGAAAAAATTCAAGTCATTGAGAATAGAATTTATGGCGAATTACTAGTTTCCATATCGGAATACATAAAGCCCATTCAGCTCAATGCACAATTAATTGCAAAATTAGATGTGCTCTTGAATTTTGCCACTATCGCGCAGAAAAATTACTATGTCAAGCCCGAAATTTCAGATTCTAAAATTTTGGATATTAAAGGTGGTCGTCATCCTGTGATTGAGCGAAACTTACCAATAGGTGAGGATTACATCACGAATGATACGTATTTGGATCCTGATACACAGCAAATCATAATAATCACAGGTCCTAATATGGCGGGTAAGTCAGCTTTACTTCGTCAAACTGGTTTGATTGTCTTGATGGCGCAAATTGGATCTTTTGTACCTGCAAAGGAAGCTTCTATTGGTTTGGTGGATAAGATATTTACGCGTGTTGGTGCTTCGGATAATCTTTCCTCTGGTGAATCTACTTTTATGGTGGAGATGAACGAGACTGCAAGCATCATGAATAATCTTTCAGATCGCTCATTGATTTTATTGGATGAAATTGGCCGTGGTACGAGCACATATGATGGTATTTCCATTGCTTGGGCTATAGCCGAATTTTTACACAATCATCCATCCGCACGAGCGAAGACCTTATTTGCTACGCACTACCATGAATTGAATGAGCTGAATAATTCGATGCCACGCATAAAGAATTTCAATGTCACCGTGAAAGAGTTGAACAACAAAGTGATTTTCTTGCGCAAGTTAATGCCTGGAGGTTCAGAGCATAGCTTTGGTATTCATGTGGCTAAATTGGCAGGTATGCCACCTAAATTAATAGGTCGTGCTTCGGAAATATTGAAGCGTCTTGAGCAAGAGCGTACAGGCGGTGAGAAAATCAAAGACAGTATGCGCAAAATACAAAAACAAGCGCATCAATTGCAAATGTTTGCAATTGATGACCCAGTTTTGGAGAAAATTCGTGACATGTTGAATAATCTGGATGTGAATACATTGACTCCAGTCGAAGCATTGATGAAATTAGACGAAATTCAACGTGTATTAAAAAGCTAAAAACGTACAAAAAACTCTAGCGAAGCATATTTGGATGGGATAGGTGATTGCAAGCGGCTATCCCATTGGTAAGGAATTAAGTGTAAATTGCTCTCAAATCCAAAATAAATATTATCGTATACATGCCTCATAAAGGTAATTCCGATAGTAGAGTGCAGGGTATTTACATTACGTAGTCTTAGAGTTTCAGTTTCATTGCCTTCATCGTCCTCTCCATATTCTTTTTCGGATAATCCTGTCCATATAAAACCCAGCCCAAGATTTACCTTTGGTAAAATAATAAATTTATTCTTATCCAATAATTTATATCCCGCTCCTATGGATATGACATGACTGGTAATAGCGTCTACTTCCCTTATGTTGTCTTTATATCTAAAATCAAATACACGAGACTTGGGGTGAACTCTAAATTTATAGTGTAGGTCAAGAACAAAGTCATTAGAAAATGGACCCATATAAGAAACACCCCCTGTAACATATTTTCCAAAAAAGTCATTTTCACCAAGAGGCATAAATACCCCTGTATGCAAACCAAATGTAGATTTATATTTGTTCTCAGCCTCTTTAGAACGCATTTCTACTTTTTTCTTCTCGTTGTATTGTGCTTCAGTTATACTAGTATACGTCTCAATATCATCTTTGAATAGATACAATAAAGCTTTTTCTTCGATATCAATATCCTTATAGCTTAGAGAATTTAAAATGGATGAGGCTTTGATTTTTAAGAGTGAATCTACGGGATGTCTCATTGGGATATATTCATAATTTTTCTTGTGCGCAAGAAAAATTTCTTGATGGTCTGATAGATAGGAATCGTCCCAACGAATAATAAGTATCCGATCAAATCTATTACGAAGATACTTTTGACGATTTTCCTGTGAGTTTTCTCTGTTTATGATTTGGTAAATAATACGCGTTCGTAGGGTGAACTCCGAAAGGCCACAGGTCGCTTCGATTGTGTTGAGCTTGTTGTCGATTTCCTGATAGTCATTGTTTTTCAAGAGTTGAGGTAATTTTTCTACCGTTATGGTTATAATATTTTCACAGGCATTTTGACCATAAATTACTGGAATGGACGTAATTGAAAAAAGTAAGTATGCAAGGATGATTTGTAATTTCATATTGGTTATTTTATACTAAAGTATGCATTAAATTCAAGTTCTTAAATTGTAAATTGGCTACCTTTGTTAGACATGGGATCAGTATTTAGGTTTAAAGAGTTTGAAATAAATCAGGAAGGATGTGCGATGAAAATCAATACGGATGGTGTATTGTTGGGTGCGTATGTACAAGCAAATAACCCTTATCGCATATTGGATATAGGAACAGGTACGGGTGTAATTGCGCTAATGTTAGCACAGCGTTTTCAGGATGCAAATATCGACGCTGTCGAAATTGATATAGAAGCATACCAGACTTCGCTTGACAATTTTAAGAATTCCCCTTTTGCTTCGCGTATTCAAGGAAATTTAGGGTCTTTCGAAGATTTGCAAGTGGCTAATAAATATGATTTAATTGTAAGTAATCCGCCTTTTTATACCAATTCATTGCATAATCCGGATGCACGAAAAAAAATAGCTCGTCACGCAGATTTTGATTTTTTTAAAAAACTTTTAGATTTTGCTAAGACAAATTTATCGGACAAAGGTCAGTTGGATCTGATTCTACCAAATGAATTAGCCGAATACGTCATTAATGAAGGTAAGCGTCAGGGATTGCATTTGATCAAGTTGGTTGCTATAAAATCCTTTTCGGATTCGGATGTTATTAGAAATATAATCTCACTTAGTAGACAAACAACAGAAGCATTTAAGAAGGAAGAGTTTGTGATTTACCAAGAAAAGAGTGTTTATTCTGAAGCATACCGAACAATATTAAAACCATTCTTTTTAGCTTTTTAACACTATGAAAAAAATAGGATTGATTTCCGATACACACAGCTATTTGGATGATGCGGTTTTTACCCATTTCAAGTATTGTGATGAAGTCTGGCATGCAGGAGATTTTGGTTCGTACGATGTAGTCGAGAAATTAGAAGCTTTCAAACCTTTCCGTGGAGTGTACGGTAATATAGATAACAAAACTATTCAGTTGCACTGTCCTGAACATCTACGGTTCGAATGTGAAGGGGTAGATGTGTGGATGACACATATAGGAGGCTATCCAGGACGATATTCTTCATTAATAAAAGCTGAGATTATCAAAAATCCACCGAAACTTTTTATCTGTGGACATTCACATATTTTGAAAGTACAGTACGACCAAAAATTGCAAGTATTACACCTTAATCCTGGCGCTGCTGGAAAGCACGGTTGGCACACAGTAAGAACATTAATGCGTTTTGAGCTAAATGCTGGAAAAATAGAAAATTTGGAAGTGATTGAATTAGCAAACAGATAGTTTACAAACTATCGCGAACTTCAATCAAGAAAGATTTCAGACGCTCTAGAGAATCGACAACACGTTGGTTCTCTTTTGCTTCGGATTTATTTGTTTTCAAATATTCACGAGCACCTTGTAGTGTATAGCCTTTGTCTTTCACCAAATTAAAGATGATTTTCAAGTTTGCAATATCCTCTTGCGTGAAAAGACGATTTCCTTTTTTATTCTTCTTAGGTTGAAGAATGTCAAATTCACGCTCATAAAAACGAACTTGAGAAGCGTTCACACCGAACATTTCAGTAACTTCTCCCATTGTATAGTACAATTTATTTATTTCTCGTTCTTTGTAAGGCATACCCGCACGTGTTTTTCTTAAAGATAACAAATATACAACCTATGTCGCAAATATTAAAGTTAGGAATAATTGTTGTACATTTTCATCTATAATTGAGTTCATGAAAGGTAAAGTATTTGTAAGTAAGTTTTGGACTAAAGTTTTTTCATTTGGTAAGGCTGAAGCGATTACGATTTTTCCTTTTATTTTTTTAAGAAGAGCAGGGCTGAAAGTTGATAATGTTTTGCTTAACCACGAGCGAATTCACTTGATTCAAGCCTTGGAATTGGTAGTTATTCCTTTTTATTTCTGGTATTTAGCAGAATTTATTGTTCGTTATTTCCAACACAGAAACTTTGATAAAGCTTATCGTAATATTTCTTTTGAGCGTGAAGCTTATGCGAATCAGAATAATATTAACTATTTAAAACAAAGAAAGCTTTGGAGTTTTTGGAGATACATATAGTGGAATAATATTTTGTAGCTATATTTAAATCATATCGTTTTTAAATAATGATTTATATATCCAAAATAAGAAACCTAAAACCGAAAAGGGAACGAAAGGCTTATCCTTATAATATTAAGGCTCTTCGCAACCTTACTGAATTAGAATTTACGAACCCTATTACATTCATAGTGGGCGAGAATGGTATGGGCAAATCTACATTAGTAGAAGCCATAGCTATTCAAGCAGGATTTAATCCCGAAGGAGGAAGTCGAAATTTTAATTTCGAAACGATGAATTCCCATTCCGCATTATTTGAAGATTTAAAGATTACACGTACAGCGTGGCGAAATAAGGATGGTTATTTTCTGCGCGCAGAAAGTTTTTATAACGTAGCGAGTGAGGTGAGTAGACTATATGGTGATAGTGACGGTTATTTAGAAAGAGCATATGGACATTCTCTGCACCATTGTTCTCATGGGGAAAGTTTTATGGCATTATTGCACAATAGATTCTGGGGTGATGGATTATATATTTTAGATGAACCTGAATCGGCACTTTCCTTATCTCGGCAAATGAATATGATGGTACGGTTTAAGGAGTTGTTATCACAAAAATCTCAGTTTATCATTGCAACACACTCGCCAATCTTGTTGGCATATCCCGGAGCTGAAATTTGGCAATTGGATGAAAAAGGAATCCAAAAAGTAGCTTATGAAGATACTGACCAATACCGTCTGACTAAGTTTTTTCTGAATAATCCTGAACGAATATTGAAAGAGTTAGGTTTATTATAAAAGACAAAGGTCATTCCATGTGAATGACCTTTGTTGTAAGTTGTTATTTTACCAACTTCAAGAAAGTTGAAACTTTTTCTTTAAGTTGTCTTCTATCTACGATAAAATCTAGGAAACCGTGTTCTAATACGAATTCCGAAGTTTGGAAACCTTTCGGAAGATCTTTCTTAATTGTTTCTTTGATGACCCGAGGGCCCGCAAAACCAATTAAAGCACCTGGTTCAGCGATATTGATATCGCCTAACATCGCATATGAAGCTGTTACACCTCCAGTAGTAGGGTCAGTCAATAAACAGATATAAGGTAATTTAGCTTGGCTCAATAAAGCTAATTTAGCTGAAGTTTTAGCCATTTGCATTAACGAAAATGCAGCTTCCATCATACGCGCACCACCAGATTTTGAAATCAACATAAATGGTAATTTATGTTCCAAGCAAAAATCTATTGATCGAGCGATTTTCTCGCCGACTACCGAACCCATCGAACCACCGATGAAGTTGAAGTCCATACAAGCAATCACGATTTCGTGTCCATTCAATTTACCATGTCCCGAGCGCAAAGCATCTTTAAGACCTGTTTTCTTTTGACTTTCTACCAATCGCTCATGATAAGGCTTGCTATCAATAAACTGTAAAGGGTCACCAGCTGTCAAATTAGGGAATAATTCTGTAAACTGATTGTCGTCAAATAAAATAGAGAAATATGCTGCAGAACCAATGCGGATGTGGTAATCACAATATTGACACACGTATTTGTTCTCGATTTGTTCTAGATTCAAAAGAGGTTTCTTACACGAAGGACATTTGTCCCACATCCCATCAGGAGCCTCTTTTTTATTTGCTGTTGCAGTATTAATCCCTGCTTTATTTCTTTTAAACCAACTCATATAATCGTGTTTGTTCGAACTACAAATAAACGAAAAGATATGCTAAAAGTAAAACTAAAAGGCTAAAAGTGATGAAGGATTTTGGGGAAGTAGAAAAGTATAGAAACAAAAAGTGGGCAAGCTCCCTTTATCGCACCGCTCAACCTAATACCCTTGCTATGTTCCCATCCTGGGGGAGTCAAAGGGAGCTGGTCGTAAAGGACTTACCCACCACAAAAGTAGGAAAATTTTGAGATTTTCAAAAGTAAATCGCTCTTATCTTCCTATCATGCTGATGTTCAGTTGGAAAAATTACATTTTGTTGTCGTCGAATTCGCCTTTTAGGGCAAAGTATCCAAAAACTCCCAATCCAATGGAGACTATTGGTGTCAAAACAAACACAATTATTATCCCAAAAACTAGATCTTCTTGGAGACCTGTCTGCAGTTTAGGAAAACCAAATTGTACAATGCAGAAATACGCTGTCAAAATGGCTAATATAATCCAAACTATTCCTAATATCTTTTTTATAGATTCCATTTTTATTGATTTTTAGCGTAAATATTCTTGTTAATGTACAATGCGCCGATAATAAAACATACGGCTGATATAATTATTGGATACCATAATCCTGCTAAATAATATTCAGCATCGTTTATGGTTTGTGCGTTAGTGGCTAGATAGGTTGATATTGCAGGTAATAATCCTCCAAATACACCATTACCAATATGATAAGGAAGCGACATCGAGGTATAGCGAATCTTAACTGGGAATATTTCTACCAAGAAGGCAGCAATTGGTCCATACACTAATGTAATGTATATGATTTGAATAAAAATTAGTAGAATTAAGAATACATAGTTCATTCCAGATAGATGAACTGTAGTTTTTTGTTGAACAATAGGATGCCCGTGTAAATCTTTTTTGATTTCACTCTCTGGTTGATTAGTAATGATTTCTTTCGTGATTGTACCGTCGTTATATACACGCTGTGTAATGATTTGCGAAACTAGCTTATCATCTTTTTCTATCGTTTCTTTACTTACTTCTTTTTGATCAACGAGTTCTATCTTATTTTCAATATTTGTCAATTGATACATTTGCTCATAGATTGGACGATACGTCAATAGCGCTAACGCCATCCCAGTTAGCATAATCCATTTGCGACCAACTTTATCTGATAGCCATCCGAATACAATAAAAAATGGCGTTCCGCAAAGGAGTGCAATTCCTAATATCATATCCGCTTGATCCGTATGCAAATGCATGACGGTTTTCATGAAACTCATAGAATAAAACTGACCTGTATACCATACCACACCTTGTCCCATCGCTGCGCCAAATAAAGCCAGCAACACGAACTTAAGGTTGTATTTATTACCAAAACTTTCTTTTAGTGGATTTTTAGAAGTTTTTCCTTCTGCTTTCACTTTCTTGAATTCAGGTGATTCATCCATATTTTTACGAATCAAATAGGAAACATACACCATTGCAATAGATAATAAAAACGGTACACGCCATCCCCATTCGTCAAATTGCTCTTCGCTCATCAAAGTTCGGGTGATAAGAATAACAATTAGGGATACAAATAATCCAAATGTTGCTGTTGTCTGAATCCAAGATGTCCAATACCCACGTTGACCTTTGGGACTATGCTCAGCTACATAAGTCGCAGCACCACCATATTCGCCTCCCAAAGCAAGACCTTGAAGTAATCTTAGTACAAGAACTAGTACGGGTGCCCAAAAACCAATCGTTTCATAACTCGGAATACAGCCAATAAGAAAAGTAGCCCCACCCATCAGCAGTAATGTGACCATAAAAGTGTATTTTCTTCCAATAATATCACCTAGGCGGCCAAAAAATAATGCGCCAAACGGTCTAACTACAAATCCTGCTGCAAAAGTTGCTAAGGTCGAAAGAAAGGCTGCTGTAGGATTGTCAGCAGGGAAAAATTTGGTTGAAATTACGATAGATAAACTACCAAAGATAAAAAAGTCGTACCACTCAATGAGCGTTCCAAGTGAGGAAGCCCCAATAACTTTCCAAATGCCTTTGGTTTGTTGTGTTTCTGTTGTCATAGGTGTTTATACAAGGTTAGATTAATTTATATGTTTTTCCAGGTAGAGAGACGATAAGTGATTTCATCTCCATTTCGAGCAATACTATTGCTAGCTTGCTTTGTGGCCAATCGCAATATAGACTAATGTCGTCGATGCTTGCTTGACCATTTTCTTTTATATGATCGTAGACTTTCTTCTCATCATTGGTCATGTTTTCAGGGATAAGCTTCAATTGTTTAGCAGTTTTATTTTTATCCTCTTTTTCCCAATTCATCAAATATGCTAAATCATCTGTATTTCTGATTAGGTGTGCGCGATTTGTTTTAATCAGATAGTTGCATCCGGCAGAATATTCTTGGTCAATTCCACCCGGAAAAGCGCATACATCTCGATTGTACGTATTGGCAATTTCAGCAGTTATCAATGCTCCTCCTTTTAGTGCTGCTTCTACGACTATAGTCACATCTGCCAATCCAGCAATAATGCGATTGCGCATGGGGAAGTTTTGTCTATCTGGATTTGTTCCTGACGGAAATTCTGTTAATAATCCGCCATTTTCTAGCATGCGAGAGGCTAATTCCCGATGGGTAGATGGATAAATTCTGTCTAGTATATGACCTAAAATACCAATTGTTGGAATTTGATTTTTTAAGGATTCACGGTGTGTAAAACTATCAATTCCATAGGCTAGACCACTGATAACTTGTACATCATAGGGCTTGAGTTGTTGAATAAACTTATCACAAATTCGTTTGCCGTAGGATGTAGAGTTGCGTGTGTCCACTATGCTGATTGCTCTTGTCGGGTTTAGTGCGGCTGTACCTTTATAATAAAGTAAGATAGGTGCATCATCAGAATTTTTTAGTCGCTTTGGATAGTTTTTATCTTCTATCCAAGCGATTTCGATTCCATGCTTTTGGATAAAATTGTACTCATCCTCAGCTTCTTGGAGATAGGATTTCGAAACGATGTTTTCTGCTAAGACTTCCCCAATGGTTGGGATGGCTAAAAGCTGTTTTTTAGAACTTCTGAAAATTTCTTCGACGGATCCATTATATGCCAATAGAATACGGCTCAATTTTGGGCCAATACCTTTGATTTTGGTCAATGCGATTTTCTCAAGAATATTCATAACTGGTGCGCTAAATATAAGGATTAGTTTTTTTTTATTCCAAACCTTTGACTCTTTTTCTTGACAGGAATATTACCTTTGTCTATTTAAATTACATTAATTATGGAAATGCAAGAACCATTTGATATAGAGGTTGGAGAAATCGTTTATTCTGTTTTTCCAGATGAAAAAGATACCTATACAATTTTCAAAGACGGTAAAGAATATGTTCAGATAATAAAAGATACCGATACCACTTGGCTGAAGTTACATCCAGAAACAGGTCTACCTCTTTTTGGGATGGACGAAGAAGTGAATATGATCGGTGTTGAGATATCTAAGGAGTTGGGTGGTTAATTAAAGTTAAATAACTAGAAGTCAGTTTATACGGGTTGTATCTTTAACAGATGCAACCCGTTTTTTTATGAAGGCTATCTTTATAACTTCTATTACTTTTTGCTTACTCTTTTTGAGTAGTTTCAAGCCAAATGGTATTTCAATTATGAAATATTCAATTCAGGACACTGTAAAGAGAGACATGTTAGAAATCGATACTGTAGGGATTAACAAAGGTCTTACGCCAGATCAGAAATATGCAGCTCGTAAGAAGCAATATCGCACAGCCTATATGTGGGGAGATAATAAAAATCCAGTAGGAATAAATCCTCTTGGCGGCATAGCTATTAATATTAATAAAGTATATAGCCATTTCAGTAAAAAAGGAAAAAATTCTCGACGACTGATGAAATTATTCAAAAATGAATACGACATCGATAGGACGGAAGTTTTGTGGAAACCTTTAACAGTAAAACTGACTGATTTGAGAGGCGATTCTCTATTCTATTTTCAAATGTATTTTCTTCCAGAACCTGATTTTTTAGAAAATGCCACTTATTATGAGAAATTAGAGTATGTCGTAAAATGTATGCGTATCTATCGGGATTCAACAGAAAAGATTCATCAACGAATGAAATTGCCGAAATGGGAACATGTAAAATAACAATAGCTTCTTTTTAAGAAGCTATTGTTATTTTACATCGGTACGTAGACCACATATTTTGTGTCGAAGAAATCTTCTTTAAAGTACGAAGACAGGGGATGCAATTCAGCTTTTAGTTTAGATTCTTTTATTTCTTCTTTTAGGTCCCCACCTTTCAGGTAAAGAATACCATTTGGAATTCCGTTTTTATCCTTCTTCTCGAATTTATTGCGAATCCACGGCGTGAAATCTGCCAAGCGTGTAACAGCTCTCGAGACCACAAAATCATATTTTTCGTCCAACTGTTCTGCACGAATATGATCAGCTTCCACGTTTGTCAAACCAATTGCGGCAGCAACTTCGCGAACAACCTTAATTTTCTTTCCAATAGAATCTACCAAGTGAAACTGCACTTCTGGAAACATAATCGCCAACGGAATACCTGGGAAACCTCCTCCCGTACCAACATCTAGAATACGGGTTCCTGGTGTGAATTCTTGAACAAACTTAGCTATACCCAAAGAGTGTAAAATGTGTTTTAAATAAAGACTATCGATGTCTTTACGCGATATCACATTGATTTGGTCATTCCAAAAAGGGTATACTTCAGCCAATTTGCTAAACTGCTCTTTTTGTTTTTCCGTAAGACGTGGGAAATAATTGAATATAATATCTACTGATGGATTCACGATTCCTTAATTTAATTTTGAATATTTAATAGCTTGTTAAAGAAAAGCTATTACCAAGATTTTTGTTTCTTTTTACGATTAAAAACCCCGTTGAGACAGATGTAAAAATAATAAAAGACATCTAAAACGAGAAGCCAAACTAGCAAATCTCGCACTGCTAATTTTTTGTAAATCGACGAAAAGACGATTAATTGGCAAATATAGCGTAAAAAAAACACACTGACACCAATATACCACAGTGAAGGAAATAAAGCGATACAAACTATTAGCATAACATAAAAAGCAAATGCCGAGATCAATTGCGTGCCTAACATACGCTGATGGGATTTTTTGTAGATAACCGAAGCTCCTGCATGACGTGCTTTTTGTTTGTAATAACTTTTCCAAGTTTCTTTTGGATTGGAATAAATATGCGCATCGGGATGGATAGCAATATTTACGTTGTGACGTGTCGCATTTTGGTTGACAAATAAATCATCATCCCCCGATTTGATATGCATATGTGCATTGAACCCCTTTCCTTTAAAGAATAAAGATTTGAGGTAAGATAAATTACGTCCAACACCCATGTAAGCGTCGCGTTTGAGTGCGTAGGAGAGGTAACTCATCGCGGTGTGGGCGGTTTCAAAACGAATTAATTTATTGAGAAATCCTGTTTTTTTGAAATAAGGAGAATAACCTAAAACGATTTCTTTTCCTTCAGCATATGCTCCAGCAATCTCTTTTAACCATTGATTACTTTGTGGTTCACAATCTGCATCCGTCATGATCAATACTTCATGTTTAGCAGCTTTAATACCTAATGTAAGTGCAAATTTCTTCGAATTTTTAAGACGAATATGTTCTTTGATGTCGACAACATGGAGATGAGCATATTTACGTTTGAAATCTTCCAAAATCCATTTGGTTTCATCTGTCGAATAATCATTCACAACGATAACTTCAAAATCTGGATAATCTTGGTTTAGGATGCTTGGTAAGAATTGTTTTAGATTTTTTTCTTCATTATGTGCGCAAATGATTACAGATACCGGTTTCATACTTAGGCTCTCTTTGTGCGATTTTACTTTATACATTGCTAACTTGCTGTATACAAATAATATGTAATACAGTTGGATAAGGAAAAGTATGCCAAGAATAGCGTATAAAACGTAAGAAATTTCGATGTTTTGTAAATCAATATTCATCATGGAGATTCAAAGATAGAACGTTATTTGCTAAAAGTATCAGAAAAGCGTTAAGAATTACTAATAAAATTCAACCTATGAGGTAGGCTAAGAATTTTATAGTATTTTTGCACCTGATTTTAATACAAATATGAAATTTACGCTTAAAGCTCAAGATAAACTTTCCAGTGCACGTGCAGGGGTATTAGAGACAGCTCACGGAACAATAGAAACTCCAATTTTTATGCCTGTGGGTACCGCTGGAACAGTTAAGGCTGTACATCAACATGAATTAGTTAACGATATTCAAGCCCAAATTATTCTGGGCAATACATATCATTTGTATTTGAGACCTGGGTTGGATGTAATTCAAAAAGCTGGAGGACTGCATAAGTTTAATGGATGGGATAAGCCTATTTTAACGGATTCAGGAGGTTATCAAGTTTATTCCTTGACAGAAGTACGTAAAATTCGTGAAGAAGGAGTGACATTTCGTTCGCATGTAGATGGATCAAAACATTTATTTACGCCAGAGAATGTAATGGATACGCAACGTGTCATCGGTGCGGATATTATTATGGCATTCGATGAGTGTACACCATATCCGTGTGATTACAATTACGCGCGTCGTTCATTGGATATGACACACCGTTGGTTGAAGCGTTGTTGCGATCGTTTTGATAACACAGATCCATTGTACGGTTACGATCAGACATTGTTTCCGATTGTTCAAGGTTCGGTATATAAAGATTTGCGTGCGAAATCAGCAGAAGTAATCGCTTCATTTGAGCGCGAGGGTAACGCTATTGGCGGTCTTTCGGTGGGTGAACCTGCTGAAGAGATGTATGCGATGACCGAAGTTGTGACGAATATTCTTCCTAAAGAGAAACCGCGTTATTTGATGGGGGTAGGTACGCCAATCAACATTTTAGAAAATATCGCATTAGGTATTGATATGTTTGATTGTGTGATGCCGACACGTAATGCACGTAATGGAATGCTTTTCACCCAAAATGGTATTATTAATATCAAAAATGAAAAGTGGAAAGATGATTTTTCGCCAATCGAAGCAGAAAGCGACTTGATGATGGATCAAGTATATACAAAAGCTTATTTGAGACATCTTATTCGTTCGCAAGAAATATTAGGTGCACAAATTGCGTCTTTACACAATTTGCATTTTTACTTGTGGTTGGTAAAACAAGCACGTGCGAAAATCATAGAAGGTACATTCTATGATTGGAAAGAGAAAATGGTGAAAATATTAGGACAACGTCTGTAAATATTTTTAGTTTTCAATATTTACTATTTACTTTGAATCAATGAATCTTATAGATCGCTATATCTTCAAGAAGTACATGACTACCTTTGTCTTTACGGTAGCCATATTCATTGTCGTTATCGTGATTTTTGATATTTCGGAGAAATTGGATGATTTCCTCAAAAACAAGGCATCTTTTGCAGATGTTTTGTTGCGTTATTATGCATTAGGATCTGTTCCCTTTTTCTTGAATATGTTGACGCCGCTAATCAATTTTATTGCAGTGATATTTTTCACTTCTAAGATGGCGGATCAAACGGAGATAGTTCCAATCTTGAATGGTGGAATGAGTTTCAATCGGATGTTGCGTCCATATCTTTATGGTGCTGCAATCATCTTTGGTTTTACCCTAGTTTCCAATCTCTGGATTCTTCCGGCAACCAATCGCATCAAGGTGAATTTTGAAAATGTCTATGTCAAACCGCATAAAGTAAGTACGAATACGACTTCTACACACATGCAGATCGACAGCAATACCTATGTATTCATTGAGAATTTTGATACCAAAACAGCTGTGGGGTATAATTTCGTATTGGAGAAGTTTGATGGTATTGAAATGACGGAAAAGTTGATGGCAGATCGTGTGGTTTGGGATTCTACGTTGAGTAAATGGCGAATTGAAAATTATACCAATCGTATTATCACAGGACTGAAGGAGAAGATGGAGAAAGGCGATAAGAGAGACACCACATTGGATATGCTTCCTCGTGATTTTGAGATCTATGAGAATGCCTTTACGGCGATGACCACGAAGGAACTGAACGAGCGAATTGAAAAGGAAGAAACTCGGGGTACGGGATTGATGACGGACATGTTGTTGGAAAAATACAAACGTTGGATTAGTCCATTTGCTGCATTTATATTGACACTAATGGGGGTTGCATTGTCATCCAAAAAAGTACGTGGAGGTATTGGTTTAAGTTTAGGAATTGGTATTGGGTTGAGTTTTACCTTTTTAGTATTGAATCAGTTTACCACAATGTTTGCTTTGAAAGGCGGTTTTCCACCATTACTAGCCGTCCTGACACCAAGCATTATATTTTTAGTGTTAACGATTATTCTGCTCAAAAAAGCTCCAAAATAATTTATCTATGATTTTTTTTACGCGCAATCGTAATTTGTTTATTTTACATTTTACGGTGCTTATCTGGGGATTTACGGGCGTCCTTGGATCTTTAATTTCTACACCCGCACTTCAATTGGTGTGGTATCGCGTTCTTATCGCTGCGATTACATTGATTGGGTATCATTTTATCATTCGAAAAAAGATGATAGTCCCCATTAAGGATATCTTAAAGTTTATGGGGGTGGGCTTATTGGTTGGCTTGCATTGGGTATTGTTTTTTCAAGCAATCAAGGTGTCGACCGTTTCGGTTACACTGGTTACTTTATCATCTTTGACACTGTTTACTTCGATTCTTGAACCATTATTTTATCGTCGCAAATTGTCTATTGGTGATATTATCGTGGGAATTGTAATCATTTTTGGTATTTATCTAATTTTCAAATTCGAATTTCAATATTGGTTGGGCATATCATTAGGACTTTGCGCAGCATTGTGCGCAAGTATTTTTTCTATTCTAAATGGAAAAATGGTGCAAAAAACGAGTCCCAGCATTATTACACAATATGAAATGATTGGTGCTTTTATAGGCGTATCAATAGTTTTGTTGGTTACAGGACAATTTAATGAGCACATGATTCTGTCAAGTAAAGACTTTTTCTACTTGTTTATATTGGGTAGTATTTGTACAGCGCTGGCGTATGTATTAGGTGTGGCCGTCATGAAAGAATTGTCTGCCTTCACGGTAGCTTTAGTGACCAATTTAGAACCTGTTTACGGGATTGTACTTGCGTTCTTTTTTATTGGTAGTACAGAGAAAATGAGTGTTGGATTTTACGCTGGAGCGATCATTATATTGAGTGCTGTATTTGTTTATCCTACGTTAAAAACTAAAATTCAAAACTTAAGAGCTGCGGTTTAAATAGAAAAGTCAAACTTTAAGTTTGACTTTTCTATTTAGTTTCTTCTTCGGTATCGGCGATTTGATCGGGCTCATCTCCACATATTTCCGCCATATTTACTTGTTTTTCATTTTTCAACTCATGAGTTTCCTTGTCATACATGCCATTCAACTCATCAATAATTGTCTCTTTCCACAATGGCGTACCTGTGAAGTATGCTGCACGTCCTATCATATGCGCAGCAATTGGCGAGGTGATAATTAAGAAAAAAGTTATGGCAATGGCTTTAGTACTTACTGAAATGTCGGGAAATATTATCGCAGCACATAACAGGAGTAAACCTACGCCCATCGTTGCTGCCTTTACCGTAACAGAGAGCCTCAGGTAAAAATCTGGCATACGCAGAATACCCAAAGACGCAAAAAATATAGACAAAGCACCTATTGTGCTTAGAATACCAATTATAATATCAATCATCTTCTCTTTTTTCAATGTAAAACGAAAAGGCTACTGTTCCCAAAAATGCAATAAGCGCCAACATTATCGCAACATCCAATAATACTTTCTGGTTAGAACGTATTGTGAAAATCGTAATAATTCCTATACCAATCGTAATTATCAAATCCAGCGCAATTACACGATCCACTACTTTAGGACCTTTGATTAGTCTTATGAATACCAGAATAACTGAAATCGTCAGTACGGGCAGTATAAAATAATCGAAATATGCTTCTAATGTCATCGTATAGCCTCCAATAATCTACGTTCAAGTCCTGTTTTCATATCCCTCACAAATTTCTCTGGATTATTCAAATACATCACATGGATGTACATTGTCCTTTTGTCATCGCTAATATCCACAATCAAAGTGCCTGGTGTCAGTGAGATCATTGTAGATAGCAAATTAATTTCTGTATCGGTTTTCGCATTCAGCGGAAATTTTACAATTCCAGGCTTCATAAAATATTTAGGTGTCATTACATCGTACGCAACTTGTACATTTGCTTTGATCATTTCCCAAATAAAATAAAACACAAAACTAATAATACGCGGCACTTTGTAGAAGTAACTTCTATCGCCATCCGTACGATTCATGATCCAAAGAATCCCAAATCCTAGCATAAAACCAAAAACAAAATTGGTATAATACATGGATCCCGTTAGTGCTACCCAAATGAACGATAGCAGTAAGTTCATCAAAAACTGTTTAATCATACTACTAATTTTGTTTACCTAATACTGCCTCAACATAAGCTGAAGTGTCTATCAATTGATCCGAAATCTTATCGACCAATTGAACTATAACCTCCGCATTTAACCCTACGTAAATCGTGATTGCACCCAACAAGCCAATAGGCAATACCAATAATATTTTTCTGACTAAAGGCATGGGTTCGAATTTATCTTCGATTTCTGCACCTGCCGGAATATCTTTCCAAAATACCTCTGACCACATTCGTGCAATGACGAATAAAGTCACAAAACTACCCAATACTAATGCAGCAATAAATGCATACTCTTCTAAATTAAACGCTTCTTTGAATAAAAATATTTTGGGCCAGAATCCCGATAATGGCGGAATGCCTACCAAAGAAAATAGTATAAGGGCGATAAGTAAGGAGATTTTAGGATATTGCGCATAAATTCCTCCTAACACTTTCATATCCATTGTGCCACGCATTTGACGAATCAATCCAGCTATCAAAAACATATTTGTTTTTACTAAGATATCGTGGAACAAATAAAATATAGTTCCCATCAATGCTACTTTAGTGAACATACCTATACCACCGAGCATAAAACCAATATGACAAACGATAAGGTACGAAAACAGACGTCTAATATTAAGCTTGATTAAAGCACCCAAACTTCCTGTTATTATTGTTAACACGGCTAATACCATTAACAAATTGCGAGTGAATTCATCTGGTATAAAGATCAAACTGAATACACGCAACATAGCATAGATTCCGACTTTGGTTAACAAACCCCCAAAGGTAGCAGCTACCGCTGAAGGAGGCGTATGGTAGGAGGATGGAAGCCAATAATATAACGGGAATACGGCAGATTTAATACCAAAACCCATTAAAAAGAATGTAGACGTAATACCAATCAAGAATTGGTTATCGACCAATTTAATCTTTTGCGAAAGGTCAGCCATATTCAATGATCCTGTGATTCCATACAGAATACCAATTCCTGTTAAGAAAAATGTGGAGGCTAATATATTGAGAGCCATATATTTTACGGCACCTTCGAGCTGTGTTTTACGGCCTCCTAAAGTCATTAAGACGAAAGAAGATATAATAATAACCTCAAACCACACGTATAAATTGAATATATCACCTGTTAAAAACGCACCGTTCAAACCCATTACCAAGAAATGGAAAATAGGGAAGTAGCCATAGAGCATTCGTTGTCTATTGATTCCAGTTGAAGAGAATAACGATACGGCCAATCCCGCAATCGAGGTTATTAATACCAAGGTACTGCTTAATAAATCGGCGACAAAGACAATTCCGAATGGCGCATCCCAGTTGGAAGCGTTTAATGTCAGAATGCCTTGATCGTAAACTTTTGACAACAAACGTATAGAAACAAGTACACCTAGGAATGAGCCTATTCCACTTATGAAACGCTGTGTAACGGTTTTTCGCCACGTAATTAATTGTAGGATGGCGGTGAATAAATGTATAAATACCGGACCTAAAATGTGGTTATCAATCATATATCTTCCTCCTCCGGTGTATTTAAATCGTCCAAATCATCTGAATCAACCAAAGCATATACTCTTTTGAGTAATACAATAGCAAATGCTGTCAAAGCGAAACTAATTACAATCGCCGTCAATATTAAGGCTTGAGGAATCGGATCTGCATAATTATCTTGAAACATTTTAGCAGCTTCATCGATCACAGGAGGCTTTCCTTTAGTAATACCTCCCAATAAAAAGATGAGGATATTAGCTCCTGTTCCCAAAAACATAATTCCCAACAAGAGTTTCACCATACTTCTTCGCAGAATGAGGTAGACTCCAGCGGAATACAATAAACCTATTAATATGATAAGTAATAACTCCATTAATTTTTCTCTTCTAAATTATTAAGGGAAATGGTAAATAGGATTGTTAAGACCACACCAATAACTACCAAATACACCCCTAAATCAAAAAATAAAGACGAACCAATCATTCCTATAAAAGGAATAGGCTCTTCAAACCACAATCCTGTCATAGGCGGATAGCCTAATAATAAAGGAATGGTTACGCTCAATGCAGAAGTGCCCAATCCTATTGGGATCAGTGATAGCGGTTTTCTTTTTAAAATTTTCATTGTAGACTCTGTACCATTTGCGAAACTATGTAACACAAAAGCAATAGACGCAACGAGCCCACCGACAAATCCGCCACCAGGATAATAGTGTCCACGTAGTAATAAGAACACAGAGAACAAAAGTAAAATCGGGAGCAAGTATTTTGTTGCAGATTGTAATATAGGACTCTTCATATTATTCTTTCTCCGTAGATTTTAAGCGTAAACGAATCAAACTATACACCCCAATTGCTGCGATACTCAATACCACAGTTTCGAACATCGTGTCAATGCCTCTAAAGTCTACTAAGATTACATTAACAACGTTTTTACCTTTTGCTAATAAATAAGCATTTTCTCCATAGAAATCTGATATTTCTGCAGAAATAGGTTCTGACCACACTTTCAAAGCAACTAACGATAAAATAATACCGAAGCCCGCTGCTACAAAAGCATCTCTCACCAATACCGCTTTACTTGTTAAATTGATGAATGGAGGAAGTTTATACAATACCAATACAAAAAGTACAGTACTTAATGTGTCAATTGTAAATTGTGTCATCGCTAAATCTGGCGCACTATAAATCACAAATATCAAACAGATACAATACCCGATGACACTCATCGCTACTACAGCTGTCAATCGGGATGGGGTAGTGACCACAATATAAACCGCACCAATTAATATAATAACAATTGCTATCTCATACCAATCTGGATAGGTTAGTGTCCAAATATCGAGTTTGATAGGTCCGCTCAACCAAAGTCTATATGCGATTAATGCTTCCGCAAAAAGAATAATTTTCAGATGATACGATCTCAAATACCCATTGTGAAATAGATTTGTATACCATTCGGAAAATCTTAATATATCATTCGCGTAGCCCGTAATAATACGTTGAGGGGAGATGCTATTTAATTTCTCAACAGCTTGTAGCTTTGACAAACTAGGTTTGTTAATCCAATAGATTAGTGCACCTAGCGCAAGTGTTATAAGACTTAATATTAAAACCGTGTTAAACCCATGCCATACTTTTAAGTGTGATTCTGTGTCTTGTCCCCAAATAGTATTTGCAGCAGCAGTGGTAAGGTAATCACCAGCAAATGCAGGTAAAATCCCGAAGAAAATGCCACCAATCGCCAATATCAGTGGTGGAATCCACATTGCTTTGTATGGTAAATGGACTTTTTCAAACTCTTGAGGAAGAGCACCAACAAATGGTTTTATACCTGCCATAAAACCTGCAGCCACCAAACCAATATTGGTTACTACAGCCAAGCCTGTCAAAATCCAAACCCATTCTGGTAGGCTATAATGTAAAGTAGCTTCGTAAATTAGATCTTTGCCAATAAATCCAAACGTAATAAAGGGTAATCCAGCACTTGATAATGCTGCAAGAATTCCAGCTAACGCCACAGGTGCAAGTACTTTCCGAAGTCCCGAAAGTACGGTAATATCGCGTGTATGTGTTTCGTGATCAACAATACCCGTCACCATGAATAAAGTTGCTTTGTAAAGTGCGTGTGCTAAAATAAAAACAGCTACTGCGACCATCGCTTCTTTTGTGCCCAAACCCAATAAAAAGGTCAATACGCCCAAGGCTGATATCGTCGAATAAGCCAAAATAGCTTTCATATCAATTCTGAATAGCGAATGAATAGCCGCATAAAGCATCGTTATTCCACCAACTACGATTAATGTTGTATTCCAATAAACATGGTCACCCAAAATCGGTGTAAATCTTGCCAGTATAAAAATACCAGCTTTTACCATCGTTGCAGAATGTAAGTATGCAGATACTGGAGTTGGTGCTTTCATCGCTCCTGGCAACCAGAAATGGAATGGGAATTGTGCTGATTTAGTAAAAGCCCCAACAAACAATAATCCGATTATTAAAGGATATAATTGATGATTTAATATAACGTCGCGATGGTCGATTAGTTCTGAAATAGTATAAGTTCCAGCAACATTTCCCATCAGCACAAGTGCTAGCAATAAGAAAAATCCCCCAAATCCTGTAATTCCTAACGCTGTTAATGCACTTTTTCGTGAATCGGCACTATCGTTATTGAATCCTATTAAGAAAAACGAACTGATACTGGTGAGTTCCCAAAATACAAATAACAATAAAATATTGTCGGAAAGAACTACGCCCAACATAGCGGACATAAATAGCATCAAGTAACCAAAGAATCGATCAAAGTAGGCGTGTCCCTTAAGATAAGCGCGCCCATAAAAGAAAATACAAGCACCAATTCCTGTTATTAATACAGCGAATAATAGGGATAATCCATCCAGATTAAAGTTAAAATTTATACCTAGGCTTGGTACCCAATTTATTTGTTGTACCAATGTGCTCCCACTAGAGATCAAAGGGATTTGGTAAGCAAAATAGAGAAATAAAAGTGTAGGAAGTATGGGGAGTAAAATACTCCATTTGGCTTTAAATTGCCTTCCAAAAAAAACTAAAACAAGTGAAAATATTAATCCTGATAATACTGTTAATAGCATTTACAATTTATTATGGATTTACGAATTCCATAAAAATAGTAAAATTACGTGGTTTTTGAAGCGATAAATTGTCGATTTTTGAATTTTTGTGTCTTAAATTACCAATGTTTATTTATGAAGTTGAGAAGTTTTGGATATGAATCTGCCAAGTCTGAATCGAAAAGAATATGGAAAGAATTTGGATATTCATGGTATTCGGATGGAATAGATAATTGTTTGAGTTTAGCATCCAAGTCTTTGGAATGGTCTTTGGGAACTACAGGGTCTAAAGCGCCATGAAATGAAATTGTTGGTTTTCCATTGCTTGCATTTATACTGGCATATGGGCTAAAAGAGCTGTATAAATCCTGATTCCATGGTTTCCCAAAAAGTGGATAAAGTAAATCTTCAACGCTAATGAATAATCCCAAATTGTAAGAATCATACCATTCCTTTGCGTCAAGTCGTGATGGTCCGAAATAATTTCCAACAGAACGGATAACTTTCGATGTATCATATTTATACGCATACATCATGGATAGATGTGCGCCAGAACTCGCACCTACCAATGCTATTTTATTGCTTATGTTAAATTTTGCGGTGTTTTCTAAAATAAAAGAAATAACCTTACTTACATCAGTAATTTGGTCTTCTATAAAAACGGATTGTCCATCGATGTAGCGGTAATTTATGTTAGCAATTGCAATCGTTGGATCTAGTTCTCTTATGGAAGCGATTGATTCGTTCAATTCTGATTTATCACCACTAATCCATGCTCCTCCATGTATCATTACAATAATTTTAGTATTGATATTCCTATTCTCTGGTAAGTACAAATCTAACTTGTGACGAATATGATACCCATACGTTGTGTCTTTGATTTCTTTATAACTTGTTTCAACAAATGGTGCTTCATAATCATCATCTTTACATGAAGAAATTAGAAATACGATAAAGAGAAGATAAAAGATTTTTTGCATACTAGGTATAATGTATACGAATATACATTATTTTAATAAAAGTTTAAAAATCAAAAGGATAGCTTTTGGCTATCCTCTCTGTTTTATTTATTTTTTAAATTTTGAGCTCCTTCAATAATTTTGTCAACCACTGTAGGGTCTTGTAATGTAGAAGTATCTCCCAAACTTCCCAAATCATTTTCAGCTACTTTGCGCAAAATTCTACGCATGATTTTTCCAGAACGCGTTTTTGGTAAATCGGATACGAATTGGATAATATCAGGTTTTGCGATAGCGCCAATCAAACGTGTCACTGTTTGCAAAATATCTTGACGTGTTTTGTCTGCATCGATGTGATGATTTGCAATAACATAGGCATATATTCCTTGACCTTTTACTGGGTGCGGATAACCTACAATCGCAGATTCTACAACATCGGAGTGCATATTAATCGCATTTTCAACTTCCGCTGTACCAATACGGTGTCCAGAAACATTCAATACATCATCTACACGACCAGTAATACGGTAATAGCCTTCAGGGTTACGGTAACAACCATCTCCTGTGAAATACATGTTTTCGTATGTAGAGAAATAAGTTTGTTTACAACGTTCGTGGTCACCCCAAGTGGTGCGCAACATGCCTGGCCAAGGGAATTTGATGCAAAGATTTCCAGAAACATCATTTCCTTCAATCTCTTTTCCATTCTCATCCATTAGACATGGTTGTACACCTGGAAGAGGTAATAATGCATAGCCTGGTACTTCTGGAGTCACACCTGCAATAGGAGTAATTAAATGACCACCATTTTCTGTTTGCCACCACGTATCTGCTATTGGACATTTCCCTTTACCAACTTTGTCTTTGTACCAATGCCAAGCTTCTTCATTGATCGGTTCGCCCACTGAACCCAATACGCGCAATGAAGATAAATCTTTTGAATCTACATATTCATCACCAAAAGCCATCAACGAACGAATAGCTGTTGGTGCAGTATATAAAATATTTACTTTGTATTTGTCCACGATATCCCAATATCTCCCCGCATCTGGGAAAGTTGGAATACCTTCAAACATCAATGAAGTAGCCCCCTGTGAAAGTGGTCCGTATACTATATAACTATGTCCTGTAATCCAACCTATGTCAGCAGTACAAAAATAAACTTCACCCTGTTGATATTGGAATGTATTAGCAAATGTATAGCCCGTGTAAATCATGTAGCCAGCAGTAGTGTGCACAACACCCTTAGGTTTGCCAGTCGAGCCAGAGGTATAAAGAATGAATAATGTATCTTCAGCATCCATTTCTTCAGCAGGACATGCAGGGTTTCCTTGTGTTTCTACTTTCTTGATTTCATCTTCCCACCATACATCACGACCTTTCAACATCGAGATAGGCGTACGAGAACGTGTCAATACGATTACTTTGTCTACTGATTTACATTGCATTAATGCATCGTCAACAATAGTTTTTAGTTCTAACACTTTATTACCACGGAAACCACCATCTGCCGTGATGACCAATTTACATTCAGCATCATTGATACGGTCTGCGATAGACTGTGCGGAGAATCCACCAAATACAACAGAGTGAATTGCCCCAATACGTGCACACGCCAATACAGCAATAACTAATTCAGGTACCATCGGTAAATAAATACACACACGGTCACCTTTTTTGATGTTGTTGTTTTTTAAGACGTTAGCGAATTGCTCAACTTTACTCAAAAGTTGTTTGTACGTCAATATACGATGTGCCTCTGATGGGTCGTTAGGTTCCCAAATAATAGCTGGCGTATCGCCGTTTTTGTAAATATGTCTATCAAGACAGTTTTCGGTAATATTTAATTTACCACCTTCAAACCATTTGATGTCTGGTTCTGTAAAATTCCAATTTAGGACGTTAGTCCATTTTCTTTTCCAAAAAAAGTTGCTTGCAACATCTCCCCAAAATTCCTCTGGATTTTCGACACTTCTCTTATAAGTGTCCTGATACTCTTCAAAAGTTTTAAATTGAAAACTCATCTCTCTTACGCTTAAATTTCTATAGGTTTATATTCTTATTATACTTAGTTATCCATTTCAGACATTCATTTATTCAATGTGGTAAAACGCCTGATATAGAGGCTAATTTAATTTTTTTAGATATTAAAAGCGAATAAAAACAGTATATAATTAGTAATTATCTGTGTCAAAGTGAATAAATTTATGTCGTGAAATCACATATGGGTGTTTGGAAAATTATCGTATTTACGAATCTCTTGATTGCTTTGGCAGCAGGTGCACAAGTGCTCTTGAGTTATTTGATTTTTCAAATTCCTTACAATTTCAATGTTGTTATTTTAGAGTTCTCAGCGACTTTGTTGCTTTATAATTTGAGCATTTGGATTTCAAAGCCAAATGACCATAAGACATCTCCTTATGAGCGTACGCGCTGGATTTTCGGAAATATGCATGTGTTTTGGACGCTGAATGCAATAGCTTCACTATTGTTATTATACACACTGACGCAAATTCATTTTCATACCTTTGTATATTTAGGTTTTATAGGAGTTTTAAGTTTGGCTTATGCGTTGCCAATATTGAAAAATCATGGGCAATGGAAAAATTTTCGGCATGTGCCTTATATCAAGGTCTTTCATATTGCTTTAATTTGGTCGTTAAGTACTGTAGGATTGGTTAATATAGAGCACAGCAACAATTTACAAGCTGTAGAATGGACAAGCTTACTTTATGTGCTGAGTTGTAAATTTTTATTTATTCTGTTGGTCACGTTACCATTTGATATACGGGACATGAAGCAAGACTCTTACTATCATTTGAAAACTGTTCCTTTAGCTTTGGGACAGGTAAAGGCGCAGAATCTTTGCTACATGTTAGGTTTGGTGCACATTTTATTGGTTTTAGCCATGCCTACTTCAAGCGACATCAAAATAGGCTTAATAGTATGTGATGTTTTGGTGTTGATACTTTTCAAAACCAAAATATTTAAAGAGCAGAATAGTTTTTTGAATGTATATTTGTTGGATTTGGTATTAGTGATTCAGTTTTTATTCTGTTTATTTAGTGTTCAAATAGCTAATAATTTTATCCGCTAAAATATCCGAAAGCTTAAAGTAGCTTTCAAAAGTCCAACCTGCTACATGTGGACTTAGAATAACATTATCGCGCGAAACTAAAGCTTGATACCAATCTTGCTCGCCTAAGGCGGGGAATTTCTCAATTGGAAGTACATCTAAAGCAGCACCTATTATTTTACCAGCATCCAAAGCTTTCAACAAAGCAGGAACATGGACGATTCCACCTCTTGCACCCATCAGAAAGAAAATAGGCTTGCGGAAATGAAAAAGGTATTCTTCATTCACCAAACCTTTGGTTTCACGTGTCAACGGAATATGAAAACTAACTATATCAGCTTGCTTAACGATTTCTTCCATCGAAACTTCCGTAGCAAATTGGTCTGAGAATCCTGTTTTGTATTTATCGTATGCAATGACTTTTACATCGAAACCCGAAAGTTTTTTTGCCATAGCTTGCCCATTATGTCCATAACCAATCAAAGCGACAGTTCGACCCTTGAGCTCATACCCACGGTTTTCTTCACGTTTCCATTGACCTTGACGAATTTCAGCATTACCGCGATTGAGTTTATTCATCAGACTTAAGAGCATTCCAATCATATGTTCACCCACGGCATCACAGTTTCCTTCGTTGGCGGGAAAAAGTTGTATTGATTTTGCAATAGCATATTCTTCGTCGATATTGTCCATACCTGCACCTGACCGT
Organism: Sphingobacterium bovisgrunnientis; assembly: GCF_009829085.1. Taxonomy (GTDB): domain Bacteria; phylum Bacteroidota; class Bacteroidia; order Sphingobacteriales; family Sphingobacteriaceae; genus Sphingobacterium; species Sphingobacterium bovisgrunnientis. The sequence continues at coordinate 55,277 of NZ_WUQY01000010.1, read as the reverse complement.
CCAATCAATTGTAGGCTTGGGGATAAATCAATGAAAGCTTGGTCAACTTGAAATTTGGAACGAATAATCAAACCCGAGTAGTTAGAAATGATTTTTTCCGCTTCTAGACGAGTGATATTAGGTTGGTAATTGTAAGTAATTCCAGCCTTATCAAACTTTTCTAAAAGTATCTCGTGTATGTCGTCAACGATAAGAATATTCATATTGTTATTTGCCAATTTTCATAAAATCCACAGACAAAAGTTGTGCTAATCCCGATTGTGCAATGCGTGCAGGTAGTAATTTCATAATGGTATTTCTGAAAGAAACCATAAGTGGATTGTCCCATTGCGAAATTTCGCCAATTCTTTTGGATGTATCTGTGATATATTTTGTGCGTTTCAAACGCCTATTTTCAAACTTACGAAATGCCTGCGTTACGGAATCTGTTATTTTCAATTCATCCATTAAGACAGCAACATCTTCCAACGCCTGACAAGCACCTTGACCAAGATTTGGCGTCGTAGCATGTCCAGCATCACCTAAAAGCAAAATATTACCATACGCCAAATGTGTCAAGGGTTTAATGTCGATGATGTCATTCCAAATCAAATCTACATCTCTGGTTTCGGCGAGAATGGTTGGAATCGTGGTATGGTAATCTTGAAAATGTGTTTTTAAATCTTTTACCGAATAATTTCTATAAATGGCATTATTCGCCTTGCTATTGACGCACGCATACCAATAAATCCGATTACCGACCAAAGGTGTCATACCAAAACGACCATCTTTTCCCCAAGTTTCAGAACCTTTGTCTAACTTTATACTGCTATTGTCAATGGTAGCGCGCCAGCAAGTATAACCCGAATAACGAGGCGTAGAATGCGGTAGGAGCTGTTGACGTAATGGTGATTTAACGCCGTCCGCTATCAGTAAATATTTGCACTTTACAGTACTTTCATCATCAAAAGAAACTGTGATTATATCAGCAGTTTGTTCGAAACGTATGGCTTTTTTTCCTAGAATTATTTTTTCGTTTGGTATTTGGTTGAGTAGGTAGAAATGTAAATCCGCGCGATGAATCGTAAAATTATCTTGATTGTATTGTTGTGAAAGTTTTTTGGTGTCGGGTGCTAACAAGATATTACCACGCTGATCCAAAATATTAAAAGAACTGGTATAAAATCCAATTTTCTCTACACCCTGCTTCAAACCCAATAAATCTAGAGCTTGCATAGCATTAGCTGCTAATCCAAAACCTGCGCCTATGCCTTTTAGCTCTTTTGCTTGTTCAAAAACTACAAATTCACGACCTAACTGTCTAAGACCGATAGCTGTTGTTAATCCTGCTACGCCTCCGCCAATTATCGCGAATTCAGTTTCGATTTGCATGTTTATTTTGTGTTGGTTATCTCATTCGTCAAGGCTACAAAATCCTGTACGGTTAATCGTTCAGCACGTAATTCATATAATGGATTGTCGCTCATTTTGTCTTTTGCGATAACACCAGAAAGGGAGTTTCGTAACGTTTTACGTCTTTGATTGAAACCTGCTTTCACTACTTTCCAGAATATGGCTTCGTCACAACCTAAGTCAGTAACTTTATTGCGGGTCATACGCATTACACCCGAAAGAACTTTTGGAGGAGGATTGAAAGCGCCAGCCTTTACAGTAAACAAATATTCAACATCGTAATATGCTTGCAAGAAAACAGATAGAATTCCATATTCTTTACTTCCCGGTTTGGCTACACAACGTTCGGCAACTTCTTTTTGAAACATCCCCGCCATTTGAACCACACGGTCTCTTTCTTCTAAGATTTTGAATAGAATCTGAGAAGAAATATTGTAAGGATAGTTTCCGATAACAGCCATTTTCTCACCGAAATATTTGCTGAAATCTAGTTGTAAGAAATCACCATGAATCAAGCGGTCACCTAATTGAGGATATTTATCGGCAAGATATTCAATCGATTCGTCATCGACATCAATCAAAAAAGTCTCGTAATCCTCTTTCTGTAGTAGAAAATCAGACAATACGCCCATACCAGGACCAACTTCCAAAACTTGCGTAAATCCAAGTGAAGTATCTAGCGCGTCAGCAATGCGCTGAGCTGCGTTTTTGTCATTTAAAAAATGTTGTCCTAAGTGTTTTTTTGCGCGTACCGTACCCATATTTTCCTGTAAGCCTCAAAATTAAAAAGTAATTGTGACATTGCCACAAAAAGATTTCGCTATGTTTCTTGTAGTCTTTCAAAAATAGAATGTTGAGTACGTGTGTGCGTGAAGTTGAAAAAAATGAAAATGGATTGATACGTTTCTATTCAAATTAATGTAATGGCAGTTGTTCTGCGGAAAATGTCGCCTTAGTGAGTTGCCAACTGCAGGGATGATGAGTCATTGTGGCAACTCAGTACAGCGACGATTTTTTGGCTACTTTTTGAGGGAAAAAGTAGTTGCCTGCCCGGCATAAGGGCTGAAACATATATTATAGTTGAATTGACAATCATTTACCTTCTTCTTTCTTATTTTTTTTCTATTTTTGAGTTGAAAAACACTAAAACGATGAGTGAAAAATTAAAAGTTGGTATTAGTATAGGTGACATCAATGGTATTGGTCTGGAAGTGATTATCAAATCGCTCTTGGATAGTCGTGTGCTAGATTTCTTCACACCTATTGTATACGGCAATACCAAGAATGCTTCATTTCATCGTAAAGCAAATAATATCAATGATTTCAGTTTTAACGTCATCAATGATGTGGAGCAAGCAAATCCGAAGCGTCCAAACTTAATCAACTGTTGGCAAGAAGATGTTAAAATCACGTTAGGTGAAGAAAATGAAATTGGTGGTAAATATGCATTCATTTCATTAGAAAGAGCGGTTGAAGATTTGACAGCAGGAAAAATTGATGCGCTGGTGACAGCTCCTATCAACAAACACAATATTCAAAGCGAGGAATTTAATTTTCCAGGTCACACCGAATATTTGCAAAGCAAAACCAATGCAGATGATGTGTTGATGTTTATGGTTTGTGATGAATTAAGAATCGGTGTGGTAACAGGTCACATTCCATTAAATGAAGTTGCTAGTAAAATTTCGGAAGAAGCTATTCTGAAGAAACTACGCTTAATGAATGAATCGTTGAAAAAGGACTTCTGGGTTCAAAAACCAAAAATTGCTGTGTTGGGCTTAAATCCTCATGCAGGTGATAATGGCGTAATTGGAACTGAAGACGATACTATTATAGCTCCAACTTTGGAGAAAGCTAATGAAGAAGGTATATTCTGTTTTGGTCCTTATCCAGCAGATGGTTTTTTCGCAGGCGACGCCTACAAAAAATTTGATGCGGTATTGGCAATGTATCATGATCAAGGTTTAATTCCATTTAAACATATTGCACGCCGCAAAGGTGTAAATTATACAGCAGGATTACCTATTGTGCGCACCTCACCAGACCACGGTACGGGATATGATATTGCAGGTAAAAATTTGGCATCACATGAATCATTTATGGAGGCCATATTTACAGCTGTGCATATCGTTAAAAATCGTCGTGAACAAGCTGAATTATTGGAAAATCCATTGGCATTTCGCAAACTTTCGAGAGACAGAGATTAGTCATATTGGGATAATACCTTTATATTTTTAACTCATTTTTCTTTTTATTTGAGTATTTTTGCCAACTAAATAGATCGGCAAGATCTATATGTGTGCTATGACTGAAGAATTACAACACCCGATATTTTCTATTATCAAAGAGTTAGCTGACAAGACAAACACAGAAGTGTATGTGATTGGCGGTTATGTGCGGGATAGAATTATGGGACGTCCATTCAAAAATGATGTGGATATTTTGGTAATTGGTTCAGGAATAGATTTTGCAACCAAATTAGGAGAAAGATTGCATACTAAAGTTGCGGTTTACAAATCTTTTGGAACTGCGATGTTGGTGTACGATGGTTTGGATGTGGAGTTTGTTGGGGCACGAAAAGAATCTTATCGTCGTGATTCTCGTAAGCCTATTGTGGAAGACGGTACGTTACAAGATGATCAGAATCGCCGTGATTTCACAATCAATGCAATGGCATATTCGTTGAACTCGGAAACTTATGGTCAATTGCTAGATCCATTTGATGGATTGACGGATATCGAAAATCGTATTATACGTACGCCTTTAGCACCTAACGAAACTTTTTCAGACGATCCATTACGCATGATGCGTGCCATTCGTTTTGCAACGCAATTGAATTTTAAGATTGATGTGCAAGCGATTGAAGCGATTGTAGAAACTAAAGATCGTATTCAGATTATTTCCAAAGAGCGTATTACGGACGAAATGAACAAAATCATTTTGTCAAGAAGGCCTTCTATCGGATTCAAATATTTGTTTGATACAGGTTTGTTAGCCTTGGTATTTCCAGCTATGGCAAATTTGTATGGTGTAGATTATGTGGATGGCAAAGGTCATAAAGATAATTTTTACCATACTTTGGAAGTATTGGATAATGTAGCTGAAATGTCGGATGACCTGTGGTTACGTTGGGCTGCTATTATGCACGATATTGCCAAACCTGCCACAAAGCGTTTTGACAAGCGTATTGGTTGGACATTTCACGGGCACGAAGACAAAGGTGCGCGTATGGTGCCTAAATTGTTTGCCGAGATGAAATTGCCATTGAATGAGAAGATGAAATTTGTTCAAAAACTTGTTCAACTACATTTGCGTCCAATTGTTTTGGCGCAAGATATTGTTACCGATTCCGCTGTTCGACGTTTGCTGTTTGAAGCTGGAGATGATATCGATGCATTGATGTTATTATGTCATGCGGACGTGACGACTAAAAACGAATTTAAAAAGAAGAAGTATCGTGACAATTTTGAATTGGTCAAACAAAAACTGAAGGATGTAGAAGAGCGCGATCATTTGCGTAACTGGCAACCTCCTGTTACGGGTGAAGATATTATGCATGTGTTTGATTTGGGGCCGAGCAGACAAGTTGGTATTATTAAAAATGCAATTCGCGAAGCGATATTGGATGGTGAAATACCTAACGAGCGCATGGCAGCTTATAATTTTATGCTGGACAAAGCAAAAGCATTGAATTTAGAGCCAAAGCAAATATTGTCTTTAGAGACAACAAAATAATTTTTAATTTTATAGTTAGAAACTAAGCTTAACTTAGCGTATAAAGATATATGGCAGTTTACAGATTTAGAGTTACTTTCGAAGATTACGAAGACATTTATCGTGATATTGACATGCCTTCAAAAGGTACTTTTTTGGAATTACATCACGAGATACATAAGAGCACGGGTTATAATGCTGAAGTTTCATCCTCGTTTTATGTAAGTAATGATCAGTGGAAAAAAGGAACAGAAATCGCGCATCTTCCAAATCCACGTAAGAAGGAAAGTGGTGTTTTAATCATGGAAGATATTCGTTTAAGTAAGTTTATCGATGATCCACACCAAAAGTTTTATTACATCTACAATTTTGATAGACCATACGATTTTCATGTGGAATTGGTGAAAATTCTGAAAGAAGAAGATGGGAAAGAATATCCTTCATTATTCAAATCTGTAGGTATTGCACCAAAATCTGCAGCAGCAGCTAACTTTCCTGTGTCTACAGATGATGACGACGAGGAAGATGACATTATCGAAGATGTTGCATCGGAAGTATACGGTGTTGATGAAGAAGATGATATCGACTTGATGGATGACGATGAGGAAGAGGGTGAAGAAGGAGAGAAAGAAGAATTCGGTGGAGGAGAAGACGAATATTAATTGATGTCTTCAACAAAACAAAATAAAAAAACTTTAGTCGTAGTGGTTGGTCCTACAGCAGTAGGTAAAACAGCTACGGCTATTTTATTAGCGCAGCATTTTAATACTGAAATCATTTCGGCTGATTCCCGTCAGTTTTATAGAGAAATGACTATTGGTACAGCGAAACCTGATAGTGATGAATTAGCGGCAGTACCACATCATTTTATTAATTCGCATTCTATCCAAGAAGAATATTCCGCGGGGGATTTTGAACGTGATGCGTTAAAATTGTTGGATGAATTATTCAAGACGAAGGATGTTGTTATCATGGTCGGTGGTTCAGGATTATTCGTTCGTGCGGTTTGTGAAGGTTTGGATGACTTGCCTAAGGCTCCTGATGGTATTCGCGATGTGTTGAATAAAGAATTTGAAGAAAACGGCTTAGAGCCTCTAAAATCCCGTCTTAAAGAAATAGATCCTGCTTACTACGCAATTGCAGATATAGACAATCCACAACGTGTTATTCGTGCATTGGAAGTCTATGAAGCTACAGGAAATCCTATATCTTTCTACCAAAAGAAAGATTTATCTAAGCGTCGATTCGAAATTGAGACCATTGGGTTGAATATGGATCGTGAGAAATTATACGAGCGTATCAATTTGCGCGTAGATAAAATGATACAAGCGGGACTATTGGATGAGGTAAAATCTTTAGCCGCCTATCGTTATAAGCCTGCTATGCTCACAGTAGGCTATTCCGAAATTTTTGATTACTTAGATGGTAATTGTTCTCAGCAAGAAGCTATCGACAAAATCAAGCAAAATTCGCGTCGCTACGCTAAACGTCAAATCACTTGGTTCAAAAAATACGGCAATACCACATGGTTTGAACCTCACCAATTAGACGAAATGCTACAATTTGTAAAGATTAAAATAGTTTAATAAGCGTATAAGGGCACTATTGTAGATGATAATTTACCTTTCTATAAATCAGAACTTTATGTAGTGTGTGTTTGGCTATAAGTTTGATTATTATAATAAAAATTAAACTTTTTAATTATGAAGCTGTTGCAAATAGAAACAAATCTTCCAGATGCTAATCAATTACTTGATAGCAGTCAACTCTATGTTTTGAAAATTAAGGATATGGCCTTGGATTATGCACCAAAAATTTTAGGGGCTATTTTGGTGTATCTTATTGGTAGTTGGATCATCAGCCGCATTGCCAGTGTAAGTCGTAAGATGATGGTTCATCGCAAATTTGATGTATCTCTTCAAACATTCCTAATTTCTCTTATCAAGGTTGGTCTTACGGTAATGATGTTCTTAGCTATTGTAGGTATGCTTGGTGTTAATATCACAAGTTTTGCAGCGTTGTTAGCAGGTGCTGGTTTAGCTATTGGAGCAGCCTTGAATGGTTCATTAGGCAATCTTGCAGGAGGAGTAATGCTCATGATCTTTAAACCTTTCAAAGTGGGGGATATTATCGATGCGCAAGGTGTAGCAGGCGTTGTCACTGAAATCGGAATTTTTTGTACGACAATTTTATCACCAGAAAACAAAACTATAATATTGCCTAAAGGGGCTCTATCTACAGGAGTCATTACAAATTTTAATACACATGGCAATCTTCGCGTTGATTTGAAGATAGGTATAGCATTAGATGCATATATTGATAGATCAAGAGAGATAGCTATCAAGGCTATGTTAATGCATCCGAAAGTCTTACAAAGTCCTTCTCCAGAGGTTAATGTATTAGAAGTTGGAAATGGGATGACGACGTTGGCGATTCGTCCGTATACCACACAAGCTGATTATTGGGATGTATATTTTGGAGCACAAGAACTCGTTAAAAAAGCTTTCGATAAAGAAGGAATTGCTGGGCCTATTCCAACACGGATTATTATCAAACAAAATCCATAGTTAGTTAAATTATATCAAAGAAAAGGCTTCACCATCCCGGAGAAGCCTTTGTTGTTAAATCGATTTGTTATTGTGGAATTATAGAAAGTTGCTAATTATTTGGTTGATTTGCCAACCTTTTGCTGTGCTTGACATATTGATAATATCAACACGTGTAAAGTTCTCAAATTTCATTGTCACCTTAGCTATAGCAGCATTACCCGATTGATCCAAAATTTCGTAAGAAGTCGCGCAATTGTAAGTTAAGTTATCAGTATTTATCAAAAACTCTGAATACTCTTTTTTCGTAGCTTTAGTTTTACTAGAAGTATTTACGAAATCAAAATCATCTGTTAACATCTCCTTAATAATGTTTTGCTTTCCTAACACCGAAGCGTCAATATATCTTGCTAAAATTGCCTTCGAAGAGTTATTCGTGCTTGGATTTACTTTACCGTTAGCGAATGAACTTAATGATAAAACCATCATTACTATTGTTGCGATTGTTGTTAAATTTCTTTTCATGGTTGTTTATGTTTTAATCTTTTAATTTCTATTTGATACCTCAAAGTTAGGTTGAAATGTCACGTCCATGAATGGCTTTTAGACCAATGAAATAGGAAAGTCGGTGAAAATATAGGTTTTTTCGGTGAGAATTTTCGTCGATGTCTTTACAACATAAAAGTCTAGACAATTTTGCCTAGACTTTTGATATGATGTGCTAAAAATCAATTTATACAATAAAATTCCATCCAAATGGATCTGAAATCTTACCGTAGCGCAATTGATTCAAATAATCCAATACTTTATTCGAAAAATCACGACCTTCAATTGCAGGCAATGTATAATCTGTTCCTTCAAAACCGATTCTGTCAATATGTGTAATGGTAGCAGCGGTACCAGCAGCAAATGCTTCAGATACTTTACCTGCTTCTATTCCTTCAATTAATTCTTGAACAGAAACTTTTCTTTGTTCGGCTTTGAAACCCCATTCTTCAGCCAATTGCATGATTGTACGTCTGGTAACACCGTGCAAAATCGTATCTCCATGCGGCGTTATAATTGTGTCACCAATACGGAAGATTAAATTTGCAGTACCAGCTTCTTCAATATACTTATGCTCATTGGCATCAGTCCACATGATTTGGTCATAACCTTCATCATTTGCCAATTGTGTTGGATATAATGATAAGGCATAGTTACCAGCATTCTTCGAAAAGCCCACACCACCTTCAGCAGCGCGCGTATATTGCGTTTCTACTTTTAGTGAAATAGGTTTGCTGTAATATGCACCAACTGGACATGTAATAATTACAAATTTATAAGATATCGATGGATGAACACCTAATGCGGATTCTGTCGCAAACATAAATGGACGGATGTAGAGAGATGTGCCCTCTATCGAAGGAACCCAGTCACGGTCAATATCCAATAATTGTTTCAAGCCACCTAAAAATATCTCTTCAGGAACTTCTGGCATCTGTAAACGTGATGCAGATTTATTAAAACGTTCCCAGTTTTTGTCTGGTCTGAAAATACTTACAGTGCCATCTTCGAATTTGTACCCTTTGATACCTTCAAAGATTGATTGACCATAATGCAAAGCAGACATAGATGGACTAATTGTTAAATCACCATAAGGCACAATGCTGACGTCTTCCCATTTGCCATTATTGTATTCAGCGACCAGCATATTGTCTGACATGATTTGTCCAAATTTAAGATTGTTGAAGTCTACTTGCGAGAGTCTCGATGTTGTTGTTGGCTCTACGCGAATTGAAATTTGTTCTGTCGCGCTCATTTTCTCTTATATATTTTAATTGGAACGCAAGTTAAAAAAAAAATCTAGAGCTACTTACTTAAATTTCAAATAGCCGGGTAACAAAGTGATTTTTTTGCTGATATATAGGAAAGGCATTAGAAATCAATAACAATATAAAACTAAAATAATCAGATTATGAAAAAACTTGTACTCGCATTAATGTTAATTGGATTTGCATTTTTAGCACAAGCACAGCAAAAGGAAAAGGGTGATTTTCAAATGGGAATCTTTGGTGGAGCAACCGCACCTTTGAACAAGTACAAAAGTTATACTAACACAAAAATTGGCTATCATGGTGGACTTTTTATGGACAAATATTTCTCAGGTAACACTTGGGGAATAGGAGTGGACGCACGTTATATTTTCAATGCGATAGCTCAGGCCGATTCTTTTCATTTTGAAAATGGATATTTGTCGACAGATTATTTGAACAAATCCAGATTCCAAGACTTTATGTTCACGATTGGTCCTTCTTACAAATTCCGTAAAAATAAGTTTCAATTGGAAGCTTACTTACGCGGTGGTATCATGCTGCAATTTTTTCCAGCATTTGTGTCATCAATCACTTACACTGATCCAAGAGGATCAGTGATAACTCATGAAATAGAAAAAACACTTAATGATACTTCCAATAAAGCAAATTCCTGGGTAGGTCTTGGTGGTCTGCGCTTTAATTATATGTTTAGTGCAAATTTTGCTGCATTTGCACATATCGATTACGTTCAATCACTCGGAACAAAATTCGGTAGCAAACCAAGTCGTTTTATTTCAGAGCGGCTAGAGACAGTAGATTCTAATCCTATAGAAACGAAAACTGCTGTAAAAGATTATGTGGATCATTATATGGTGGATGCTAAAACAATGGAATATACTGTCCATCAAACGCTCAATACAGGTTTAGGAATAAAATATGTTTTTGGAAAATCCCAAAAACCGGAGAGAACTGTAGAAAATGTAAAGTATGATGATATTGTAAAACCAGTTGAGCAAGCTAAAGATTTACAAATCGTCGTAAAAGATAAACAGACAAATATAGCGTTGAGTGGTGTGACTGTACGTGTGACTGCTACAAATTTTGACGAACTTTCTATATCAGATGCGAATGGCCAAGCTTCAAAAATTACAGACGTACAACCTGGAAATTACGAAGTAGTAGGGGAGAAAAACGGCATTAAAACAGCTATTCTACATTTGAGTGAGGAAGACTTTAAAGGTAATTCGAAAGTTATTTTCAAAGAAATATACCACGATGATCCACGATTCACATTGATAGGTGAAACTTTTGATTGTAATGTGGAGCGCAACCTTTCTAACATAAATACTGTTCTAACAAATTCAAAGTCGAAAGAAAATATGAGCCAAATATCGGATGCAGAAGGGAAATTCATTTATCAATTGAATGCACAAAGTGATTTCACTGTGGTGGCAAACCAACAAGGGCGCTATTCGCAAACCGAAATAGTTACAACAAAAGGATTGGATCGTAGCAAAACGCTTTATGTTACGTTAAAGTTAGGTGTTTGCGATTTGCAAAATAACGCGGAATTCGTTCTTAAGAATATTCTATATGACTTTGATAAGAGTACGATACGCCAAGACGCGGCAGTTGTTTTGGATAATGTGGTGTCAATTATGCAACAAAATCCAACGTTGAAAATTGAACTTTCATCGCATACTGACAGTAGAGGTAACGACGATTATAATATAAAATTATCACAGCGTCGTGCAGATGCGGCTGTAGCTTACATTGTTTCTAAAGGTATTAATCGTAATAGACTCGAAGCAAAAGGCTATGGAGAAACTAGATTAGTCAACAATTGCGGAAATGGTGTGGAGTGTTCGGAAGAACAACATCAAGAAAATCGTAGAACGGAAATCAAAGTATTAGCATATAATTAAAGCCAGCTATTATGAAAGCATCACCAAAAATAACTTCCGACATGGAAGATGAAGACTTGAATGAAATAACATTAATTGAATTTATAAAAGGGTATTTTATCTATTTATATACTTACTTTATTCGTCCTCGATAAGTTTTATATAAAATAATTCCCATAAAAGTAAAAATTGTAAATCCCAAAATTGCAATTAGTAGGTTTGAAGATTTCTTCAAGCCTACTTCATTTCCAATACCTGTGTAATTAATATTCGCCCAATACCATGGATTTTGTTGTTGTGGAGATGCTTGATTTATAAAATTCCTTTTGGCTTCAGCTAATGCAAACATAGGCTTTCGGGAAGTGTATAACTCATCGTAAAATTTGGATGTCAATTCCAACATGACTTCATCATTGGCAAACCAATAGGTTGAAATTACAGAAGGCACATTTTTACTCATAAAAACGCGTTGTATACTTTCTGTTCCTTCCGAAGGCAAGGCAATACCACTGCCCGTATTACAGGCAGAAAGAAATACTAGAGGTGTTTTGATTTCAAAAAATCGCAATTGATCGGTTGAAATGGCTTGATGCAAATACAAATAAGGCGATTCAACGGTGTCCAATATGGTATGCGCGGCAATGTGAATGATATTTGTTCGAGCAAAGGCATTGCGAATTGTTGAATCACTTTGATTAACAGGTGAAATCGCCAAAGTTTTAAATTTTGTGGTTAGATTCTCTACTTCTTGATTTACAAACTTCAGAGATGGAAGTGGATTCGGAAACTCAGTGCGATAAAGCAATGAAATCTCTTCTACATTTGTTGGTGCATTATTGGTGATAAAATCAAACAACAGAAAGGAATTCAAATACGCAAAATTGTAGGACTGGACTAAGTAATTTTGATCGTACAACGCATCAAAAGGTAATCCGTACAAATCGCCATCCAAAGACAGAAATATATTTTGTTTTGAATTTTTAAGATTTGGGAGTAAAATTAAACTAAGGTATTTAGCATTCTCCAAATACCTTTGCGGATTGTTATTGAATGCATTTGGTGAATCTGCGAAATAAGTGGATTTAAAGCTTAGCAAGTTATCTATAATGCTAGTATCTACTCTTTTGTAAGCTAATTTCCCTTGATCGGTAAAGACGATACTTAAAGATTTATCTTGATGGATATAAAAGCTGTAATACGTGTTTTTTTTGTCTTTTATCTTTTGGAGAAAGTCAGATTTTGAAGGATTGAAATTTATTGTTTCAAAATAGCTTTCGGCTATTTGAAAATCATTTTTCAAATTCGTTATTTGATCTGAAATATATTTTTTCTCTTGCTCTGAATCTGTTGCATCCCGCTTCTGATACAATTGCCTAATCTGATGAATAGCGGATTTAACTTGATCTGACCCCAATGACCAATTTTCAGAACGATTGATTTCGTTGATCAGCAAACGCGCTTTACTCAATTCAATACACCACAGCAAAGTTTCACGGTTTTCTTCGGTTTGGATTTCTAGAGAACTATTGTACAATGAAATCAATTCTTCCAAAATATTTTTATTCCAGATGTTATTTCGTAATTGATCGTTATCGCTGGTTATCAGTTGTTGTGTTCGGAAATCGTTTTCTATCGCCCATTCGTAATACGCAAAGGCTGAATCTACTTTATTCTCAGCTTTAAAACTTCGTGCAAGTCCCAACAATGTATAGGTGTATTTATAATCTAAAATGTATTTCTTGCTTTCCTGCTGGAAATTCTGAAAAGCGATTTTATAAGTTTCGGCGGCAGTTTTAAAGTCATTTTTTTCAAAATAAATATCGGCAAGGCTCAAATAGGCGTTTGCTTTATTACGGTATTGCGTGTTTGGAAATTCATGAGTTAGAATTTGTATAGCCTTTGTAATCTCAGAACTCGATTTATGCAGTTCCGCATACTGTTTCAACGCCGAGCAATACCATATCAACGTGTCAGCCTGTAGTTCATATTTATCAAATTCAGCAAGAGCATGTTTATTATATGTCCTGCTTTCAGGAGTTTTTTCTTGTAATGCATAAGCTGTCGAAAGTGTATTAAAAAGCAAAGCCTTAGTAATAGAGGAATCTATCGTATTAATTTGTTCGGAAATTAAATCAATTGCTTTTTGCGGTTCTCCATTATAGATATAAGCGTTTGCAAGATTGTTGACCAAACCTAGATGTTGAGTGTACTCTGATGGTTTTAAAGAATCTAACAAATTTTCGAGGAGGGTAATCGCTTTCTGATTATCATCTACATGTATATAGAGTGCGGCTAGAGGCTTGAGAATGTATAATGAAATATCAATGTCTGGTATGTTCTTGTTTTTTATATAATTTAAGGCTTTCTCATAATATTGAATACTCTTAAAAATATTGCCATGCTCTCGTAGGTTGTAAGCAATGAAAATTAAACTATTTGAATAGGCTTCATGTTCATATGCATCTTGTGGATCGATAAATAGGCTATTTAAAAATGAATCGGGGTTGTTCAGATATTTCAAGGGTTCATTCGCCGCTATTTCTTCGAAGTCATCAACAGAAATATGTGTCTTTGCTGTGGTTAATGAGTTATTAGAAGTGTTGACATCTTTACAACTCCTGCAAAAAAGAATAAAAGAAAAAAATATAAAACTTACTTGAACACTAACCTTCATTCTGATTAAAAGCGCCAAATTCCATAAATTCCGCTATAAGTTTTTTGATTCTTATCGTAAGAAAGTCTAAAACCTACCGCCGGTCCCATGTAAACTCTTCCGACATTAATATCTAAAAATGGATTATATTTTAATACACTATTCTCTTTTTCTACATTGATATTATTTTCAGTATACACATTGTCAATTGTTCCTTGTGCGGTTGCGTAATAATAGTTTTTTGAATTGCTGAATTTAGTGTTAAAATCTTTGCGTAAAGCAATTCCGGTGCCGATTGAAAACCAAGAATTGATATTATACCGTATTTGTACAGGTAATTGTACAGATAAAAAATCTCTATTTACCGTACTGTCAGCAGCTTGATATTCATATTTTACATCACGTCCATTTTCTTGGAAGGAGATAACACCTTTTTCGTCCATTCGTCCTGTTGTACTGTTACGACTGTAATAGGACGTGTATATTTCCGCTTGCCAGAATGGTTTTTTATAAGGTGCCATTGGGGCTAATCCAAACCCCAACTGAATACCCGGTTTGAATTGTTGTTTCATTATGTTTTCTTTTGGTGTACCAAATGTAGCAACTGTACCTATGGTTATAATTGGTGACCATATTTGTCTAAATCTTGAAGAGGAAATATTGGTCGTAATAGCTGGATTCTTATCGAAATAAATATCCGTGTACGAATTAAAAGATTTGTTTCTGAACTTTTTCTTTTCCATATCAACTTCAAAAAGTATAAAACCTTTGGAGCTATCGGGATCTGTTAACGTTTTAGATGCGGTTCCCGGTAAGGCGATGTCTTTGAAATGAAAGACTAATGCCCCATTCTCTTTGATATAATATTGGTAACAGCCCATTGCAGTTGGGGTCGCGCAGGTATCGCATTGTGGATAAAGGGATTTCAGTCGGAACGTTTCTTTGCGTATTTCTGGTGGCAAGAACATTTCTAAACGTACCTGACGTGCATCACCTTCACCATCATTTTGAAACTGTACTTTGTAAGTCAGCGTCTTATTTTTCGATTGTAGGCGATAGCTCATACGCGCAGGTCTTACCGACATTTTATTCGGATCGTGTGATTTTACAACAGGGATATCCACTTGATGTACATTAGCTATTCCATTTTCTGGAATAAAGACTCCTGTAATAGTCACAATGGCATTCGTGTCGACCAACATATCTTCGGTCACATCCAAATTGATGAGCGAGAATTGTTGTTCAGCATTAGCAGGCTCCACGTCATATGCTGAAAGTGAATTATATGCACCATACAATTCTTTAAAATAACTAACAGCTTGCTGGCTAGAAATGAAATTCGAAACTTCATTAATCCCATAATCTGGACTTCCTGTTTTGGTAAAAGTCGACTGCTTTACAGACGCCCACATGCTGTGAAGGTTATCTTTCTGTAATAGGGTGTCAATCTTTTCTGCATAATATTGGCTTTGATGTACAAGTTTGAAGCCATCCAGACCAGCTATTTTTTCATTCGAGAGAATATATACTTTCCCTTTTTCTCCATTTGTATTCACACCGACAACCAATTGAATGTCTTCTCCAGGTTTAGCATCCGAAAGTTTGAAGATTTGAAAAATTCCATTAGAAGCAAAGAAACTTTGTTCAAAATTATTAGTCTGCACACTAGCTATAGCTGTATTTGTCTTTTTATTATTAACAGGTTTCTTAGTTCTTTTTGGTTTTGGACCATAATCATAATTATTGACGGCATATACTGAGACTTCATAATCTCCAGGTTTAGCGTATTGATGCGTAGGTTCGGGTTGCGTACTAAAATGTCCGTCTCCAAAATCCCACAAATATTTGTAGTATGGTGTCCTTCCTCCAGGTATTTGTACCAATGGCCTCAATATCGGCTTAAAATGAAAAACTCCATCTTGTTCGTATATATCTATATTATTCTGAAATGTGTCGATAGGGGTCGTTGAAGTATCATTTTGCGCATAGCACATGTTAGAAATAAAAATGAGTAATATAGATAGTATTTTGGTCATCATATTTTTAGGTTCATTAAGATATTGAAGTTTTAGAAATATTATTAAATTTACTAAGTAATAGCCAATTAAATGCATATTGATCAAATATATATTCAATACCTAAAAGAAAATAATAGTAGTGGTATTCAATTAATATATAATAAATATTCAAAACAAATTGTTACCCTCATTCAGCAAAATAGTGGGTCAGAAGATGATGGTTACGATATTTTTCAAGAATCTTTAGTGGACATTTACCATATGGTAAATAAGAAAGATTTTGTGCTTACTACAAATTTTGGGTCTTTCTTAAGTTTGGTATGTAAACGCAAATGGCTGAATGTGTTGAAGAAAAATCAACGTATGCCGGTAACAAATCTAGAACAAACTGTATTATATGTTGAAGATGAATCAACTCGAGATTGGGAGGAGATGTTGGAAACAGTAAATCGCGAGAATGCTGTGATGTCTTTACTTAACACTTTGGGAGAAAGCTGTCAGCAAATCATCAAAAGATGTATGGTCGAAAAACATCAAGAGAAAATAGCTGAATCCATGGGAATATCCTATGCCTATCTTCGGAAAAAGAAAAGTGAATGCATGGCATCACTGGTTAAGAAGATTAAAGAAAGCGGATTATTTTAAAAATTAATTGTGATGGAACATTTAGCAGACAAAATACAAGATTATATAGAAGGGCAATTGCAAGGAGAGGAGTTGCTGGAATTTGAACAGCTGATGGATAAAGACACTGATTTTAGAAATCTTGTTCATTTGCAAAGTGAAGTGCATGAAATCATCAATCGACGTCTTTCATCCAATGAAACTGATCTAAGAGAGACTTTGTTTCATGCGGAAACAGAAGTACGTTTCAAAAAGAAGAGAAGTTTTTTTATAGAAATAAAACCATTTTTAGCTGTAGCAAGTGTTGCGTGTGTCCTTTTATTTGGGTATCTATTTTTAATCAATACCAACAATGCCCTTTACGAATTGCCTGTTATGCAATCTGAAATTGTTCGTGGTCAAGAATCAAATAATCAATATGAAGAAGCTGTAAAATTATATAATGAAAAATCATATTCTCAAGCTAGAGCTATATTAAATTCTCTGATTGCTGCAGAACCCGAAGTTGTACAATATCAGTATTATGCAGCTTTGACATATTTGGGTGAGGAGAATTGGGCTGAATCTAAAGAAAAATTAACACCTATTGTTGAAGGAAATTCCATTTTTAAAGATGAGGCGAAATATTATTTAGCCGTAAGTTTGGAAAAATTGGGCAATAAACAGGAAGCAATTGCACTATTAAAAACTATTCCAGCACAAGGACAACTGGGAGAAAAAGCTCAACAATTGTTAAAAAAATTAGATTAAATTTGATGAATAAGCTTCAGCAATGGCTCTAAATAATCTCTATTATTTGCTAGTCTAGGCACTTTGTTTTGTCCACCCAATTTACCTCTTGATTTCATCCAAGTGTAAAAAGTATTCTTTGGAGCGTTATGGATTAAGGGCTGACCTAATGCTAAATTTTTAAAACGTTTGGCGTCATAATCCGAGTTGATTTCGCGCAATGTCGTGTCTAGGGTTTCACAGAATTTATTGAAATCTGAAGGCTGTTTTTCAAACTCAATAATCCATTCGTGTGCTCCAGCATCTTTGTTACTGAAATATACTGGTCCAGCAGTGTAATCTTTGATAATCGCATCGGTAGCATTGCAAGCTATATGTAATGCTTGATCTGCATTATCTACTATGACTTCTTCTCCGAAAGTATTAATATATTGTTTGGTACGTCCAGAAATTTGGAAACGATAAGGAGATAGAGACGTGAATTTGATGGTGTCTCCGATTTTATAGCGCCACAAACCTGCATTGGTAGAAATGATGAGCGCATAATTTTTACCTAATTCCACCTCGTGCAATCCTAAAGTTTTCGGATGCTCATCGTCTAAATTTTCCATTGGAAGGAATTCGTAATAAACTCCATAGTCCAACATCAACAATAAATCTTCGGAGTCCGATTCATCTTGGATACCAAAATAACCTTCTGAAGCATTGTAATTCTCCAGATAATACATATTATCAGATGGAATCAACTGCTTAAATTGTTCCCTATAAGGTTTAAAGCTTACACCACCATGACCATAAAACTCAAGATTTGGCCATACTTCCAATAAGTTTTCTTTTCCTGTTATCTCTAAAATACGTTTAGCCATCACGATATTCCACGTCGGCACACCTGCAAGGCTTGTCACATTTTCTTTTATCGTGAGTTGAGCGATTTGTTCAATTTTTTCTTCAAAATTGGGATTTAGCGTGACTTCTAAATTTGGCGTACGCATGAATTCTGCCCAAGAAGGAAGATTTCGCAACAGAATTGATGATAAATCACCATAATATGAATCGGGACTAAAATTGTTAATCTGCGAAGATCCACCAATAACAACTGATTTTCCGGTGAAAAGATTGTTATTAGGTTTATTATGGCAATAAATTGTTAGCATGTCTTTTCCACCTTGGAAATGGCAGCCTTCTAAAGCTTCTAAACTGACAGGAATAAATTTGCTGCGATCTGCAGTTGTACCCGAAGATTTGGCAAACCATTTGATATCAGATGGCCACAAAATATTTTGTTCGCCTTTTATCATACGATCGATGTAGACTTTTAAATCGTCGTAATCGCTTATTGGTACTCTACTCTTAAATTCTTCAGGCGTCAAAATACTTTTGTAATCGTATTTTTTGCCCCATTCAGTTGCTTCGGCAGCGGAAATTAAATTTTGGAACCATTCTTCTTGTACATCGTGCGGATATTTGATAAAGAGTTCAATCTGATGAATTCTTTTTTGCATAATCCAAGTAAAGATAGAATTGAGTAGCGCCATAACTTAGTTAGTAATCTAGCTTTAAGTTAGAGTTTTTTTCTACGTAATACAAAATTCTGACCTAAGTAGAATTTACGGGCCATCTCGTTTTCTGCAATATCTTCTGGCTTGCCCGTCAGCATGATTTTACCCTCGGTCAAGAGATAAGCTCTGTCGGTGATCGAAAGAGTTTCCTGTACATTGTGATCCGTAATCAATACGCCAATATTTTTGGCTTTCAATTTCGAAACGATAGACTGGATTTCTTCTACCGCAATAGGATCGACACCAGCAAAAGGTTCATCGAGAAGAATAAAGTTTGGATTTGCGGCTAATGCACGTGCGATTTCGGTACGACGACGCTCACCGCCTGATAATAAGTCACCACGGTTTTTGCGTACACGGTGCAAGCTGAATTCGCTAAGAAGCTCCTCCAATTTTGCCATTCGCTCTGCTTTATTCGGGTAATGAATTTCAAGAACAGCGAGAATATTATTTTCAACAGAAAGCTTACGAAATACAGAAGCCTCTTGCGCTAAATAGCCGATGCCTTTTTGAGCTCGTTGAAACATCGCATCTTTGGTAATTTCTTCATCGTTCAGATATACAGCGCCCTCATTAGGTTTGATAAGACCTACAATCATGTAAAATGAAGTCGTCTTGCCAGCACCATTAGGACCTAATAATCCAACAATTTCACCTTGTTCCACATGAAATGAAACATCATTAACAACTGTGCGTTGTTTGTATTTTTTGATGAGATTTTCTGCTCTAAGTATCATGAATTAATATTTCAGCTATTGCAAATATATTTTAATATCGGATTGCTTTGATATTTAATTGCAAATTCTTTTTGCCTCTCCAATTGTTTTCTTCTATCGTATAGCAAATGTCGAAAGGCTTTTGATTTTGAATGTATGGCAATTGTTCGGCTAATCCGAAGGCTATACAATCAAAACTTGGTGAACCTTCTTGATGAACAGACAATTTTAAGTGATTGTTTCCAACAATATATGCTGAGCCGAGAATTTTAACATTTTTTGACATGAATACCGGTGCTTCATTTTGCGGACCAAATGGTTCAAATTGTTTTAAAATCCGGTTAAGTTTGCCATCAATATCTTTCAATTCTATTTCCAGATCGATTGTTACTTCTTGCTGAAGCATCTCTGGTTTAATAGATTTTTGAACGACATCTTCGAATTTTTGCTGAAATAAACTGATGTTTTCTTCACGCATGGTCAAGCCAGCCGCATATTTATGTCCACCAAATTGATCGAGTAAGTCACTGCATTCACTTAAGGCTTCGTATAAATCAAAGCCAATTACTGAACGCGCGGAACCAGCAATGTGTCCATTTGTCTGTGTTAAAATTACAGTAGGACGGTAATATTTTTCTGTCAGCCTCGATGCAACAATTCCTATTACACCCTTGTGCCAATCTGATTTATATAAAACGGTAGATTTTCGCAATTGATTCTCTGCTGACGCTTCTATAATGGATAGCGCTTCATTTGTGATATTCAGATCAAAATCTTTACGCAGATTGTTTTGATCGTCGACAGCCATTGAAAAGTTTTTAGCTTCTTCTTCAGATTTAGAAATCAAAAGTCGCACAGCGTCTTTGGCATGTTCAATTCTTCCAGCAGCATTGATTCGCGGCCCAATCTGAAAGACTATATCATTTACAGAGAAAGTACGTGTGCGGTTGGTGGATAAATCAATCAAGGCTTTAAAACCTACGGACGGATTTGTGTTTAATTTTTTAAGACCAAAATGTGTGAGTGTCCTATTTTCTCCAGTAATGGGAACAATATCTGACGCAATACTTACGGATACCAAATCCAAATACTGATAAGCAGCCTCCATATCCATATTGTTTTTCTTGATAAAAGCTTGGATAATTTTAAAGCCAATGCCGCATCCTGAAAGTTCTTTGTACGGATAGTCACAATCTTGACGTTTTGGATCTAATACAGCAACAGCATTTGGAATATTTTCACCTGGAAGATGGTGGTCACCAATGATAAAATCTATGCCTTTGCTATTCGCATAATCGATTTTATCTAATGCTTTGATACCACAATCTAACGCAATGATTAACGAAAAGCCATTTTCTGCGGCATAATCTATTCCTTGCGTAGAGATACCATATCCTTCCGCGTAGCGGTCCGGAATATAAAATTCAATACGGGAATGAAATGCTCGAAAAAAGCTGTATACAACAGAGACTGCTGTAGTGCCATCTACATCGTAATCTCCGTAAATTAGGATTTTTTCTTTGTTACCGATTGCTTGCTCAATGCGGGTTATCGCGACGTCCATATCCTTCATCAAAAAAGGATCATGTAAATGATCCAACGAAGGTCTGAAATAAAGTCTTGCTTGTTCGAAGGTGTCAATAGCACGGCTGACCAAAAGGTTTGCAACGATGTCATTGACACCTAGTTCTGCTTTTAAATGATTAACTTTGTTGCTATTATTTTTTGGTTTTAGGACCCACCTTTTTTGCATATCTTTGCACAGTATTTGTATGTAAATATACATTTTATAGGTGTAGTAACCTAATACTCGCAGTTGTTAATTAAATTGTTGTTTCCTAACTATCATATTTACAATAAAATAAAAGAATGATTCAAGCGTATTCTTTATTCGAAGGTTCCTTCTCTGTTGATGCATCGAAAAAATTTGTTCCTTTTGATCCTGAAAAGGATGATCCTAAAAGCCGTCCAGCATCTTTATTTGTTCACGTTCATCCTTTTTTGATTGAATCAAGTAATGGTTTAATATTGTGTGACGCAGGACTCGGATTTCGTACAGATGAGGACGAATTATTGATTCATCAGAATATTCGTAAATTGGGGTTTGAACCTGAAGATGTGAAATACGTATTGATGTCGCATTTGCACAAAGATCATACAGGAGGTTTGGTTGATTTTAAAGATGGAGTTGGGCGTGTAGCATTTCCCGAGGCGGAATATATTATTCAGCGAGGCGAATGGGAGAATGCATATTCTACGGAATCAGCTTCTTACCGCACGGAAGTGTTCGATGTTATTCAACGTTCTGGAAACTTGACTTTAGTCGAAGGAGAAGGGATTGTAAATAATGAAATTCGTTACGAAATAAATGGCGGACACACAGAATATCATCAAGCCTTTCATATTGAAACGGGTGGCGAACATTTCTTCTTTGGTGGAGATGTATTGCCTGAGCCCGAAGAGTTGTTCAAAAATTTCATAGCGAAATATGATTTTGATGGAAGAGCCTCGCGCGATAAGCGTAAAGAATATTGGGAACAAGGTGCTCCAGAGGGTTGGATTTATTTATTTTACCATGGCAAATCTTTGGCTATGGGACTACCAAAATTGAAAGACGATGGGACTTATAAGTTAGTTGATCCTAACAAATAGCTCATTTTTATTATATTTGAATAAATCAGTTGTTTTAAAACTAATAACATAGTACTATGTCAGTAGTTAGAGAAAGTGATCTTATTGGTATTGGTAAAAAGTTTCAGATTGAAACAGAAGCTGGTGACAATATGGTCGTAGTAATTCATGATGATGGTCGTCGTGAACTGTACCGTCATGATGACGAAGATAATGAAACACATTGTGTGATGACATTATCCGATGAAGAATCGCGTCAAGTAGCTGGAATTATTGGCGGATTATCCTACAAGCCAAAAGCTTTAGAAACCATTGAAGTCGCGTTGGATGACTTGCGCATCGAATGGTATAAAGTAGAAGCTTCAAATGATGGCGTGAACAAAAGCATTGGTGAATTGGGTGTACGTCAAAAAACAGGTGCTTCTATCATTGCCGCTATCAAAGATTCGGATACCATCATCAATCCAGGGCCAGATTATGTAATCGAGCCAGGAGCAACGTTAGTAATCGCAGGTAAAGCAAAAAACATCAAATTACTCAAAGAATTATTAGTGTAAAAATATGTCGCATATCATAATTTTAGAAATAGGAATAGCTGTCTTACTGGTTGCATCAGTTGGTTTACTGGCGAATAGATTACGTTTTTCTGTCATTCCATTTTTTATTATTATAGGCATGTTACTAGGCAATAAGGAATATCCTGACTTTATTGCGAATTTCCTCTCATCTATCAATATCTCGGCTGTAACGGCAACAGTGGATAGCGTTTGGTCTTTTCTTACTTTTACCGAAAGTAAACCTTTCATCGATTTTATGGGTAAGCTGGGTGTGCTGTTTCTCCTGTTTTACCTCGGATTAGAGTTTTCTGTAAGTAGATTGATTAAATCTGGGAAATCCATTGTCACGGGTGGAACGCTTTATGTAATCCTGAATTTTGTTTCGGGGCTGCTTATAGGCTGGTTGATGGATTTGCCTTTCAAGGAATTGATGGTACTCTGCGGTCTGATGACCAGTTCTTCTACTGCTATTGTAGCCAAGGTATTAACTGATTTGAAGCGTACAGCAAATGCAGAAACGGAAGTAATCATGGGTATGATTATGTTTGATGATTTGTTTATTGCAATGCACATTTCGTTCCTATCGGGACTTATTTTGACAGGAAGTACGTCGGTTTGGGCAGTTGCAGGAACATCTTTGCTGGCACTTGGATTTATACTTACATTTTTGATATTGGGGCGAAAACTCGTTCCTTTTATCGATAAGATACTTCACGATAAATCATCTGAATTATTTATACTCATCATTTTTAGTTTACTTTTTGTAATAGCGGGATTTTCCGAAACCATCCACGTTGCTGAAGCTATCGGTGCGTTAATGGCTGGATTAGTGTTTGCAGATTCAAAATATATAAAGAAGATTGAAGCAATGGTTCTTCCTTATAAGGACTTCTTTGGCGCCATGTTCTTCTTTAGTTTTGGACTTTCGATAGATATTTATTCACTAGGTGGTGCAGTAGGTTGGGCGGCTATAGCGGCAGTATTTACTGTTATTTGCAATGTGGCTTCTGGATATTTCGCCGCTCATTTTGCGAAAATGAAACCGCGCGCTTCATTTGATATTGGTTTAACGTTATCCGCAAGAGGTGAATTTTCTATTATTATGGCAAATATTGGTAAAGCAGGTGGTTTGTTGCCTGTCATTCAATCTTTCGTAGTAGTATATGTTTTGATATTATCTATTGTCTCTCCATTACTGACTAAAGAATCAAGAAATCTTTGGAATGTATTATTTGGTGAAGATAAAAAAGCTCCCAAACCCAAAAAGACTTTAGCGGAGTTGGAAGCTTCAGTGGCGGAGAAAGACTAAAGAAAACCTAATTCTAATTTAGCTTCTTCGCTCATCATATCTCTATTCCATGGTGGATCGAATGTTAGTTCTACTAATGACTCATTTACACCTTCAATAGCCGCTACCTTGCGTTGTACTTCGTCCATGATTTCACCCGCAACAGGGCAGCCTGGCGCAGTCAACGTCATTACGACTTTTGCTATACCGCCTTCTTTCGTGATTATTTCATATACCAATCCCAAATCCACAATATTCGCAGGTTTCAACTCTGGATCGTAAATGCTTTCTAATACTTCTCTAATTTTGGGTGCCAACCCCAAATGATCTATAATGATTATGTTGCTCATCGTTTTTAATTATTGTTTAAGACTGTTGTATAAATCATCTCAAGTGATTTGATATTATTTTCCAGTGTATATTTTTTATTATATTCTTTTATACAATTTTTACTGATTACTTGTTTTGATTGATCCGACAAACCAGAAAATTTATCTAGTATTGTTATCAAGCTTTCTACTTCTCCAGGTGCGAAATGAAAGCCTGTCTCCCCATTTATTATCATTTCATCTAAAACCCCAATCTTACTCGCAATAACAGGAGTTCCTGCTGCATACGCCTCCAAAACAGTCATTGGCATTCCTTCAAACCATACGGATGGAACAATCAACGCTTGACTTGACGCTAATGCTTGATTTAATACTTCTTTATTTTGAAAACCCCGATATTGAATATTGTTGCTATTATTTGCGGTATTTTTTACTTCTTCGATAAGAGGACCGTCTCCGTAAATTTCGAGATTATAATCTGGTCTATCTACAAATGCAACTAATAAGGTTTTTATACCTTTTTCGATAGAAAGTCTACCTATAAATACAAAACTATTACTTTCAGTATGATTTTTTAATGCTGTTGGTTCAATCGCATTAACTTTTAACGCAATTTGATTCTCTTCTATATTTTTGGAAGATTTTAAAATTAAGGTTTTCATGAATTTGGAGAAAACCAAATACTTATTAATTTGCTTCCAAGTTCCTAATTTCTTATGTAAATAATATGTGAAAGCAACCCAAAAAGTTTTGAAAAAAGAATTGTCTAAAGATTTCATTTTAACAGACTTCCATGGGAATTCTTTGTCAATCGTATCCAAGAAGATTTCATCATGTGCAAATAAAGTTGCTGAAGGATCAAGTAGTCGATAGTTATGTAAAGTATTAACCATTTTGAATCCTGACTGATGTAATCGTCGAATTACCAAAGGTCCAATCGCATAATGTAAATTATGAATATGAACAATGTCTACTCTGAATTCTCTCGCTTTTCGAAGTATTTTGGCTGCGGCGAAGATGTTCCAAGGATACAAGGCAAACTGAACTAGTCCTTGCAATCCTTTTCGATTTTGAAAAGTAATAGTCTCCACTTGATGGTCTTTTTTCAAAGCTTCCACCTCTTGGTGAAACACCACATCTTCACCACCCTTATGTTGGTAATAATTATGGACAACCAAAATTCGCATGAGATTTTTTCTACAAATATACTATTAATACCACCGTCAAATTACAAGGAATTGTAAAACAGTTAAAATATATATAGTATCTTCGTATGAATATTCACGTACTACATATGTTTGGAAATCCGTACTATGCTGAGAAAATCAGTGATGCATTAGAAAATATACAATTACCTGAATCACCGAAAAATCTTTACGATCCTATTCATTATATTCTGTCTCTATCGGGTAAGCGTATTCGTCCGCAATTGGTGTTTATGGGAGCAAGTTTATTTGGGTATGATAATCTTGAAGATGTTCTTCCTGCATCTATTGCGATAGAATATTTTCACAATTTCTCGTTGATGCATGACGACATCATGGACAAAGCGCCGCTTCGTCGTGGTATGCAAACTGTACATCAAAAGTGGAATGATAGTGTAGCTATACTTTCTGGAGATGCTCTATTGGTTAAATCATACGAAGAATTATCAAAATGTCCAGCACATGCGGTGCCAGAATTATTAAAGACATTCAATCGTGTGGCTTTGGAAGTATGTGAAGGTCAGCAACATGATATGGATTTTGAACTTCGGAATGATGTCAGTGAGTCCGAATACATCAATATGATTCGGTTAAAAACATCAGTTTTATTGGGCGGTGCTTTAGAAATGGGTTCGATTATTGCGAGGGTAGATGCATTGGAGCGGAAAAAATTGTATGATTTTGGTGTGAATCTCGGAATTGCATTCCAACTTCAAGATGATATTTTAGATACTTTCGGTGATCCGGAGACTTTTGGAAAGCAAGTAGGTGGAGATATTATAGTGAATAAAAAGACAATTCTACATATTATGCTGAAAAAGGCCTTGAATTCGGATGATCTGGTAGAATTTGAAAACATTTTGTCTTTGAATGAGTCTGAGGGAATAGAAAAGGTTGAAAGAATGAAAAATTTATACACCAAGTATAAAATATTTGAACAAGCAAATGCGTTAAAAGGAGAGTATTCGTCAAAATCTTTGGATAGTTTATCAGCAATAAATGTTTCATCAGAAAATAAACAAGATTTGATTATTTTGTCTAATAATTTATTGAATCGTAGTAAATAACGGTTAAGAATTATGTTTTTTGTTGAATTTTAGTATATTAGAATATAATAATTGTAAAGAAGGAATCACCTATTAATGGAACCTATAAAAATCACCATATTTCAAGCTTATCTCTTTTGGGAAAATGTTGAAAAAAACCTTCAGAATTTAAGCTTGCGCCTATCATCTTTGCGTGAAAAGACAGATTTGATTATTTTACCCGAAATGTTCAATACTGGTTTTACGACGAATGTGGAGAAATGTGCAGAAGAGATGGACGGGATGACGATGCGATGGTTGTACGAGACAGCAAAGAAATTTGATTGTGTTGTAGCTGGAACTCTTATAGTACGGGAGGGCGGTAATTATTATAATCGTTTTGTGTGGATGTCTGCTGATGGTAGTTATGTACACTATGACAAACGTCATTTATTTGGCATGGCAAAAGAAGGCGCACCGAAAGAAAGCGATTTGTTTTCTGCAGGAAAATCGCGAATCATGTTGCAGCTGAAGGGGTGGAAAATTTGTCCGATGATTTGTTATGATTTAAGATTTCCAGTTTGGTCTAGAAATGCTGAAAATGGGTACGATTTGTTGGTGTATACTGCAAGTTGGCCAGACAAGCGTTCGTCACATTGGCGTGCGTTGATTCCTGCTCGTGCTATTGAAAATCAAGCTTACGTGATTGGGGTAAATCGTGTTGGACATGATGGCAATGAAGTGTATTATTCAGGCGGATCAATGTGTATTTCGCCACTAGGAGATGTAATATATTACAAGCCAGAGGATGAAGATTTATATACTTTTACATTAAATCCGCAAGACCTTCAAAAATCGAGAGAACAGTTTCCATTCTTGCAGGATGGCGATAAATTTAACATTTTGTAAAAAAAAATATTCTGAAAAAAATGCTCGCAAATAAATTACGAGCATTTTTTATTTATAAGGTCTTTCCAATATAGCTGCTTGAATTACCGCTTGTCTCAAATCAAAATCAACTACATTTTTTTCTGATTGTTTCTCTTCAATACGTGGTGTTGGTAATGGATTTTTTATTTGATTTTGCCTTCTTCTTTGTTGTGCAGCGATTACTTCTGCCGGAATTTCCTCTTGATAAGTTCTCTCAATTTGGGCAGTATATGTTTCCTGACGTTTGGCTTTTTCTATAGTTTGCTGAATCGGAGGAATAGGAGTGGGTTGCGGACGCACATTCGGTCTGCGAGATTTGGATTTCTCCATTTCTTTCTGATAGTTTTTATATACATTATATATTAACCCTCCAATTGCAATTAGCACTATAATGAAATTTTCCATAGCTAAATATATTAAATATTAAATATTTAATTTGAAAAATGATAAAAATTTGCAAAATTCACATATTCTTCTTTAATTGCATAAGCAACCTAAATTATTACTAAATAATGAGTGACGAACTACTACAATCAGATGAATTTTTTTCTTTCCTTACAGGGAAAGTTTCAACCGCTATATCTCGGCGGCTTCAACGTAACTTGAAGCTTGCAAAATTGAATATTACTTCTGAACAATGGACGATTTTATATCATTTGTGGCAAGAGGAAGGATTGACGCAACAAGAATTAGCAAATTTAACATTTCGCGATAAACCAAGTATAACGAGACTAATAAATAACTTAGAGAAAATATCGTTAGTTATTCGTGTAAATGATAAACAGGATCGTCGTTCAAACTTAATCTATTTAACCAAAGAAGGGCGTAAGCTGAAAGAGGAAGGTATGAAGCAATCTACTATTACATTAAATGAAGCTGTAGCTGGATTGAATTTGGAGGAACTTCGTGCTGCACAACATATTCTAGATAAAGTATTTCATAATATAAAATAAAAACTAAGGTCGACTATTAAGTCGACCTTAGTTTTTTTAGTCATCCAAAAATTCTTCTTTTTGGAATGAATTTTCTCTCTTATTATATTTTCCAGTTTTGTTGAAATATATATCGTGGAAACTTACTGTATTCACGGCGTCAACTTTTCTGAAGAATTTTTCTGCTTTGATATCATCCACTGTTTTGAATCCACATGCTTCCATGATTTCTACAGTTGCACGTAATGTATTTCGGTGAAATTGCGCAACACGTACATGTTTATCAGCAACATCTAGTCCTTTGTATAAGTGCGGTTTTTGCGTTGCAACTCCTACTGGACATACGTCTTCATTACATTTCAAAGCTTGAATACATCCTAAGGCGAACATCATTCCGCGAGCACTGTAACATGCATCTGCTCCCAAAGCTAGTGCTTTCATTAAATCGAATCCTGTTACAATTCGGCTCGAAGCGATGATTTTTATATGTTTTTTCAACCCATAATTGATTAATGTAGTTGTCACAAAAGTCAACGCGTCGTATAACGGCATACCGATATTGTCAGTAAACTCTAACGGAGCAGCACCTGTTCCACCTTCAGAACCATCAATGGAGATAAAGTCTGGGTAGATCTGCGTATTCTGCATTGCATGACAGATGTCAATAAACTCTTGTTTGTCACCTATACAAATTTTGAAACCTACAGGTTTATATCCCGACAATTCGCGAAGTTTTTGAATGAAATACATCATATCCTCTGGATTGCCAAATGCACTGTGCGCTGGAGGTGACATGACATCTGTTCCCGGGATGACGTGACGGATTGCCGCAACTTCTGGTGTATTTTTAGCAGCTGGAAGGATACCTCCGTGACCAGGCTTCGCACCTTGCGACATTTTCAACTCAATCATTTTAACGTAAGGTCTATTCGCTTTTTCAGCGAAAAGTTCTCCATTAAAATATCCATTTTCATCTCTACAACCAAAATACCCTGTACCAATCTGCCAAATCAAATCTCCACCATTGATGTGGTAATTTGAAATACCACCTTCTCCTGTATTATGCGCAAATTTCTGTAATGCCGCACCTTTGTTTAATGCAGTAATAGCAGTTTTGCTCAATGCACCATAACTCATAGCAGAAATATTGAAAATACTCAAACTATAAGGTTGCTTACAAGCTGCATTACCCACCATCGTGCGCAAGTCGTGGTTTTCTATATGTGTAGGGAAAATGGAGTGTGCTACCCACTCATTACCCACTGCTTGCGGATCAGTTTGCATACCGAATGCAACCGTCTCGCGTTGGTTTTTAGCTCGTTGATAGACGATAGAACGTTGTCTTCTATTGAACGGTCTACCATCCGTATCTGATTCCCAAAAATACTGTCTTAGCTCTGGTCTAAAAGATTCAAAGAAATAGCGAAAAGCTCCTACAACAGGGTAATTTCTAAGAATAGCATGATGTGTCTGTAGACTGTGATAAATTGCAACTACTAATAATGGAATAGGAATTATTAATAACCAAAACCATCTTGGTGTGAATATTAATCCAAAGGAGATGATGATAAGGTTTATTACAATTATGGATATAAGAATTAGTTTTCTAACTGCCATGATTCAATCTGAAGTTATAGTATATACTAATATTTGTTTTAAAATATTCTACAAAATTAGTAAGTAATTTCAGCATTCAGACAGCTTATAGCACTTTTGCTTATTTCGTAATTAAAAGACTAGTTAGTATATCTTTTAATAATAAAATCTGTTAAAACTTGATATATTTTGCTTTCCTCTGGGTATTGAGTTAAGAATTGTAAATGCTTATCAATGATATTGAAATCGCCTCTGCGCGCAGGGCCAGTTTGGGTTTCAATAGGCGTATGGTTTTGAACCTTTATTGTTGTTTCTAAAATTATAGGTTTCAGCAATTCAAAGTCTAAATTTTCCTTGTCCAATATTTCCTTTGCCATCAAAAATAACGCATTGCTAAAGTTGTTGGCGATTACTGCAGACAAGTGTAGAGCTAGCCTTTGTTGCGAAGTACATGCAAATGTCTTAGGTGCGATTGCCTGAATTAATGAAAAAAGCTTTTCAAAAGTCTGTGTAGAATTACCTTCTATTCCAAATGGGATTACGGAAAGATCTGTTTCTATAGCTTTGTTTATACTTTGGGGTGGATAAATAACACCAAAATTTATAAAATCAGCAAACACATCTAAGTTTGTTGCGCCAGAAGTGTGGGCAACTATTCCTTGTAAAGATTTTGGTAAATCAGCTATTACGGAATGGATAGCGCTATCGGAAACAGCGATAATATACAAATCCGCTTCTGTATTAATTTGTGTTAAATCATCTGTAGCTGCGCTATTTAGAACATTAGCCAATGCTTGCGCATTGGCTAATGTACGACTGTATACTTGTAAAATCGTATTATTGGCTGAATATAACGCCTGTGCTAAATGCGTAGCAATATTTCCACTACCAATAATAACGATATTCATTTTATTCTGCAGATTGAGGTTTGGATTTGGCTTCTTTGATCCGTCTTACGATTGCCATAATGAAACCAATAGTCATAATAATAGTACCAGCCCAGAAGAAATTGATGTATGGGAATTTAATCGCTTTGAATACAATCCACTTTTTCTCAGGTAAAGGTTTTTGATAAACCATGATTTCTAATTTATCCTTGTCCGGAACTATATTCGTAAACCTGAATTTCAAACCTTGTTCTGTTACGTCTTTGTTAAAATCAAATGCATTACCATCTTTTAATAAAAAGATAGGCTCCGCTTTATATTCTTTTTGATCTGCCGCAATAACTTTGATTTTCAACCCAACGATGATATCGTCTGCTTTCAAAGGAATATTCTCCAATTTAGCTTCTTTATTTACACCCTCAATTACGAAAATTCCATTGCGGTAACGTAAAGTATCACCTATATTAACTTCATAAGTTGCTGGCTCATCGTATTCTTCAAAACCAGTTTTTTCTTCATTTTTAATTTTGTTTAATGGAGCATGTGAATCTGCCGCAGCAGCAGTGATCAAAGTATATATATCATGCGAAATATAGTGACGTGTATCAGGTGTACCAATCAATCCACCCATATCTGGATTGTTTTGCGCAAATGGACTTAGTGTAAATGATTCTTTCACTTTACCACTTTCCTCATCAATTTTCTCGTATTTGATATGGTAATACACATTTGGTGCAGATACGCTGTCTCCTGTATACGTAATTCGGTATTCTCCCATTTGTACAGGTTCGCCTTCTGTCAAGAAAAGATTTTCACCAGGATCGGTAAACTTATCACCTTCTTTACCAAAATTCTTTACGCCGATGTAGCCACTTTGATTGACAGAGATAACCTCGTTTGTTGCAGCCGCAACTAAAGCACCCACAACCAATAAACCGAAACCAATATGTGAAACTGCAGAGCCTGTTAATTTCCATTTGCCTTTAACGGCATCACCAAGAATACGTACGTTAACGACCACAGAGAAAATACCTGTGAACATAATGAGTATATACATTACGTTAGTGTATGTCTTAGTCAGATAAATAGCTCCTGCAGAAAGTACAATTGAGACAATTAAAGAAGCTATTGTAGCAGCCCAGAATTTATTTGAATCAGAACGCTTGTATTTCAAGAATTGTGCAATCGCGGTTAACAATAGAATGACTACAGCAAAAGCACCTTGCCATTTGTTATAATGTGCTATAGGGTCAATAGGAGGAGCTACTTTTGTTCCGAATAATGCATTAAATACTGGGATAGAAGTTGTAGCAATCATTTGTACGCAGGCAACTGTCAACACCAAAGCGCCTATGAATAACCAAAATTCTCTGGAGTAAATTTCTTCTTCTTTTTGCGTAGTAGGAAGTTCTTTTCTTCTCCAGATCAATAAACCGATCATGATTAAGAGAAACGATAAGTTGAAGATTATCAACTGTCCTGACATTCCTAAACTGGTGAAAGAGTGTACAGATGTTTCACCTAAAATACCCGAACGTGTCAAGTAGGACGCATAGATTACCAATACAAAACTTACTAACGATAATAATGTAGCGGTAAAAAATCCATGACCTGAATGTTTGAAAGCTAAAATAACGTGTACTGCCGCGATCAGTGTAAACCAGGGAATAATAGAAACATTTTCTACAGGATCCCAAGCCCAGAAACCACCGAAGTTTAAAGCTTCATATGCCCAGAAAGAGCCCATAATAATACCCGCACCTAAGATCATCACAGCAAATAGTGCCCAAGGTAATCCTGGAGTTGCCCATTCTTTGTAACGACGTGTCCACAATCCAGCTGCCGCATAGGCAAATGGAACAATCATCGAAGCGAAGCCTAAGAATAAAGTAGGAGGGTGGATAACCATCCAATAATTTTGTAGCAAAGCGTTAAGACCTTTACCATCAATCATAGAAAGATAATTGGGGTCTTTAAAAATTGGCACATCCATAGCGTCACGCAGTAGTATAAATGGCGAACTACCAATTCGGCTTCCAAATATTTCCACTCCAATAAGCATACTTGCTAAGAAAGTCTGACAAAGCATGACAAAGGTCATTACAGGAGCTTCCCAAGATTTGGCACGGAATAATAGCACGATACCTATAACCATTTGCCAAAACATCCACAACCAAAAACTACCTTCTTGACCTTCCCAGAATGAGGAAATAATATAATGTGTTGGCAACGTAGTATCCGAGTGTGACCACACGTAGTAGTACTCGAACATATGGTTGTAGATCATGTAGAACAAAAAGGAACCTATCGTAACTACTGAAATAGCATTGAGTATAAAACCTATACGACCCATTTTTTTCCATGATTTCTCATCAGGGTTTTTGGTCGCAAAAAAGTAACTTATTAAGGAAAATAAAGCCGCTCCAAATGACAAAATCACAAAGAACTGACCTATCTTACCAGGCAAAAGGTTTTCACCTATGTAATTGATATCCATCGATTAATATTATTGCTAAAAAATATGCCTATAAAGAAGCACTTGTGCTTACAGCTTCTTTGATTTCCATTTCGTCTTTATTGTACTTAGAAGGACATTTCATCAAGATTTTAGAAGCATGAAATGTGTCTCCCTCCATTTTGCCTGTCAAAACAATTTGTTCTGAACGTTCAATATCTTGGGGTTTTGAACCATTAAATACAACTTTACATTCCGTACTATCGTTGTCGTACATGTAAAATGAAAAATGGTTGGCATCTTGAACTGGATCGTAGAATAAATCCTTTTCCTTATTCAATACACCGACTACGTATAATTCAGTCTTTTTTTCTTTTGCTTCAGAAAATGTTGAATACGTACTTGAATCTGTATAGATAACCAAAATCATTGCTATAGCTACAGCAATAATTACAATCAGAATGATTGAACTTTTTTTCATACTAAATTTTCTCTAATCCAACTACAAAATTACGAAAAGGTAATTGAAAGAATGAATTTACAAAGTTTAGCTATTTATTTAGAATTATTCTTAATAGCTCAGGGTGTTTTGTGTAACCTGTTGATTTTATTCTTTTTAACGTATGGTATTAAATATTGTTGAGTTGAAATAGTAATACAGCTGCAATTTTACAATTCTGTGGAATGTACTTCTGAAATAGACGATTTATTAAATTTGTCGCCCGAAAATCTAGTAACCAGCATTGCAGCTACTGTATCCCCCGTGGCATTGAGTATTGTAGCAAGTGGATCGACTAACGCACCAATAATCATAATTGCAGGGACAGCTTCATTTGGTATGCCATAAATGGAAATCATAAGCATCTCACCAATAAATCCGCCATTGGGAATGCCACCTGCTACCATGCTGACCAATAAGGTAATTCCTACTGCCGTAATCATCGTCGTGGGTTCGAAAAAATTCCAATCTAAAATAGCAAAGGCTACATATATTTTGAGGACAGAGGAAATAGAAGAACCGTTTTTGTATAATGTATTTCCTAACGGAACGACTACAGATGCAATATAATTAGGGACACCCATTTTCTTTGCGGCAAGCAAATTAGCTGGCAATGTGGCTAAGCTACTGCAGGTGCTGACAGCTGTCAAAGATGGTGTAATATTGGATCGCCAATAATCTTTTACTCCAGAATTACCATTCGCTATAAAAGCATACAAGGAGTAAATACTAAAAAAGAAAACTATTCCAAAAATGTAATAAAATGCTAATGGTTTGGCGTAAAAGCCAAATAATTCAGGACCTAGAGATTGAACTTGATATGCGAAATAAGCCCCCAAGCCAATTGGACCTAGTTGCATGACTAAGGTCAATAAGTTTTTCATTACTTCGTTTCCTGCAATTAGGAAATTCAAAAATGGCTTCCCAGCCTCTCCACTTTTTCTTACTGATATACCGATAAGCAAAGAGAATATAACGAAGGCTAGAATATTCTGTCTAGATAGTAAGTTTACGAATTCACCAACACTCACAAAACGAACGAGTTTATCGCCCCAAGTGTCTTCGGGATTTGAATTTAATGCTTCCGTAATTGCGCTCGAGTCTTTAATAGCCGTTACGGGAAATGCCCACAAGCCGAAAATAGTAAGAATCGCTGCGATAGCGATTGTACTGATAAATACAGCACTCATCACGCCGAGTATTTTACCTAATTTTCCGTTGCTTTCAATATTGGCGATAGCTGACGATATTGCGAAAAACAGTAATGGAATAACAGCAACAAAAAGTAAATTCAAGAAGATATCTCCAATAGGTTTTATATACATTACCGTATCTGGCAGGAACAAACCAACCAAACTGCCGATGGTTATACCGACTAAAAGTAATATAATACTGTTATAACTTTTAAGAATAGTTTTCATGTAGAGATAATCTAAAGCTAAAATAGTTTTTTTGTTTTAGATTTGACTCAAAAAATATGGAATATGGATTTTGTGACGACAGGCGACGGTTCGAAAACTATTTTTAACGCACAGATAGGAGAGAATTACCACTCCAAGCACGGTGCTTTACAAGAAAGCAAACATGTGTTTTTGAAAACTGGCTTACAGTTTTATTTAGAAAGGGAAAACGCAACAGAAGCTGCTGTTTTGGAAATAGGTTTTGGTACAGGATTGAATTTTATTTTAACAGCAGAATTTTGCATTTCTGAAAATATCAAATTGGATTATTGCGGGATAGAAGCTTTTCCATTAGAAAGAGAAGTGATCGAGAATATTGGTTACAATGCATATGTGTCAGAAGGACTGTGGGCGAATTATATCCAAAATTATGAACAAGGATTAAAACAGAAAGTCCACCTAAATGACGGTATTTCTTTGGCAATTGCGCACACAAAGGTTTTAGAGTTTTCATCTTCCAAGTTATTTGATGTCATCTACTTCGATGCATTTGCAGCTATTCATCAACCCGAAATGTGGTCAGATGAAACATTGGCTCATGTGGCTTCATTCTTAAAGCCTGGTGGGGTATTTGTAACGTATGCTATTACCGGAAATCTAAAACGAAGTATGAAGTCTTTAGGTTTTACGATAGAGAAAGCACCTGGTGCTCCAGGAAAAAGAGAAATGCTACGCGCAGTGAAGTTGTAGGTTATGGTATAATCAATAACAAAAAAGCCGATTTGTAAAAATCGGCTTTCTTATGCTATTCAATATTAATTAGTGACCTTCTGTACCGTCAACACCGTGCGCATGTCCGTGAGACAATTCTTCTTCTGTTGCAGGACGTACGTTTAATACTTCGATTTCGAAACTTAAAGATTTTCCAGCCATTGGGTGGTTTAAGTCAGCAATTACAGCCTCAGGAGTTACTTCAACTACTACTGCGCGGAATTGATTTCCTTGGTTATCTTGTAATGGTAATACTTCGCCAACTGGAGGTAAACCAGTTTCTTGGAACATTTCAGCAGGTAATTGAGCGATCGCTTTGTCGTCTCTTTCGCCGTATGCGTCAGCTGCAGCTAAGTCAAAAGATGTTTTATCACCTTCGTTTAATCCTGCGATGTTTTCCTCAAATTTCGGTAACATCATGCCTACGCCGTATAAAAATGTTAAAGGGTTTTCTGTAGTCGTTTGTTCAACAAATGTTTTTTCGCCGTTTTCTTCAGTTGTGTGAAGAATGTAATTCAACGTTACTACGTTGTTGTTTTCTATTGCCATTTTGTAATGATTATGAGATGCTATACATCCCGTTTTTATTTGATTAATTCTAAAAGTTGTGTAATCGACGATTGTGGAAGACTACAAGTTTTATTTCGACAAAGGTATGCTTTTGACAGCAATTGTTCCTTATTTATTAACAATGGAAGTGTACTTTTTGTTCCTCCCAGAAAAATTTTATTCGGTATATACTGCTTGGAATCTATTTCTTTACGCCATTCTAAAGCGTTGTCACCAGTTAGCGCAATTTCATTTGTGCCATAGTGATGCTCTAACAACTGTATAGCCCAATTGGAATACGCCGAACCGTAGCTTTTGATGTGGGGAAATACATTAGCAAAAACTTGATCGGCAATGGCAGTGAAATCCTCATTGTCTAAAAGTAAACCCAATTTGTACAATTGACGTACAATAGTGGATGAAGAAGCCGGAATTACATTGTCCATTATTTCACTTTTGCGTGCAATAAGTTCTTCAGCGTTAGAAGATGTGTAGTAAAATGTTTTTACTTCAGCATCATAAAATAATTTGATGGCTTTATCAGCCAAATCTTTTGCGTTGTATATCCACTTTTCTTCAAAAGTAGCTTCGTATAGCGCGATATAACTTTCGATTGTGAAGGCATAATCATCCAAAAATCCTTCAATTTTTCGATTCTGATCTTCGGGCTGATGCAAAAGTATATCATTTGACATGCATTCTCTTTCGATAAAATGAGCAATGCCCAAAGCTAAATCCAAATGCGCTGAATCGTCAAATACACGGTAAGCATCTACGAGTCCTTTCAGCAAAAGTGCGTTCCATGTAGTTAATTGTTTGTGGTCTAATCCTGGACGTATGCGATGGCTTCGGTAAGTCAATAATTTAGCTTTAATTTCTTTTAAATACGAATACCATTCTTTCTCAGAAAATCCAGCATCTTGAATTAATTTGTTGTTTGATGAATCGACAAATGGAATATTAATCTGCTCTTCTGACCAATTTCCATTCTTCGTAATATTATAATATTCACGTGCTAAATCTGCATTCTCGCCAAGAACATCAAATTCACAATAATCGAAAGTATAAAATTTACCTTCCACGCCTTCGCTGTCCGCATCTAATGCCGAGTAGAATCCGCCATTGTCGGCTAACATTTCTCGTTTGGTCCATTCTATTGTTTCAACGACTACATTTTTGTAAAGTGAATTTGGCTTTTGTTGATAAGCTTCGCTGTACAAACCTATCAATTGACCATTATCATATAACATTTTTTCGAAATGAGGCACATGCCATTTGCCATCAACTGAATAGCGTGAAAAACCGCCACCGATGTGATCATAAATTCCACCATTAGCAATTTTTTCTAACGTGAAATGCACATGGTTGATCGTTTCATCATCTTGTGCAAGTACTCCGTAGCGAAGAAAAAATAGCCAATTATTTGGTAGCGGAAATTTGGGGGCTCTTCGATAGCCACCATCACGTAGATCAAATTGTTCTTTCCACGGTAGTATAATAGTTTTAATATCTTGTATGCTATACTCTTCAGGTATAGGAGCAATGGGGAGTTTTTCAGCCTTGTTGATTCCTGCTGTCAACCTTTCCGCATAGTCAATAGCTGTTTGTGGTGTTTCTTCCCACATTTGAGCAATTTGTAATAATACACTTTGCCAATCGTGTGGTTTGAAATAAGTACCACCATAAATAGGTCTTCCGTCGGGCAAGCAAATCACATTCAGTGGCCAGCCTCCTGCATTCGTCATCAATTGAACTGCAATCATGTAGATCTGATCGATATCGGGTCTTTCTTCGCGGTCGATTTTGATGGAAACGTAGAATTTATTCATTGTTTCGGCGATAGCTTCATTTTCAAAACTTTCGCGTTCCATCACATGACACCAATGACAGGCTGAATAACCGATACTTATTAAGATGAGTTTATTCTCTTTTTTTGCTTTATCGAGCGCTTCTTGTCCCCAAGGAAACCAATGTACAGGATTGTGTGCGTGCTGCTTTAGATATGGAGAATTCTCGTGTTGAAGTTTGTTTGCCATATCTAACGAAGGTACTGAAAATTATTCAGTGATAACAGTTTCTAAATGGCAGGTCCCACCTGAGACTTCGCTAAAATTAAAGTTTTCCGGCAGTCTAATTTTTGATACATGCGAAGTTTTTAGATCGACGAAAGAATCACACAAATAATTTGTCAAATCCGATAATCCTGGATTGTGCCCGAATATCAAAACGGTTTCTATGTTATCATCTATCAGATTTATTACTTTTAAAATTTCTCTGTAATAAGCTTCATATATTTCTTTCTCTTGTTGAATGGACGTTATTGGATAATCTATATGCTTGCAGAATACCTCCGCAGTTTGTATTGCGCGATTGGCACTTGAACTGATAACTAGGCTTTTGCTTTCAACAAGTTCTTGTTTTAACTTTTTAGCTACAATTTCAGCTCTCTCTTTCCCTTTTTGTACAAGATTTCGCTCATAATCTCTTTTCAGAAATGAATGATCTTCAGCTTTACCATGGCGAATAAGATAGAGTGTTTTAGTCTTCATACTAATAAAGATAAGAGAAACTAAATAGATTTAAATAATGTCTTTGAAATTTAGCGTTTTTCATTACTTTTGCGCCATATACTATACAGAGAGGTGTCCGAGTGGTTGAAGGAGCTAGCCTGGAAAGCTAGTATACGGGTAACTGTATCGAGGGTTCGAATCCCTTCCTCTCTGCATCAATAAAAGTTCAATCGTTAGATTGGACTTTTTTGTTTTTAAAAATCTTGTAACCATTGCTATTAAAAAAATCATTACATATATGGCATTTGCAGCATAAATGATTTTCATCTGTATAAAATTTCTTAAATATTTATAAATTTACATAATAGTTATTCATTGTGGTTGTCTTATTGATTAAATTCCTGAACCTTTATCTATTTTTAATTTATAAGTCACAAGTTTTAATCTTTTTATTGAACCATTTAATTATATACACAATATGATAAGAATTTTGGTGTTTATTCGGACAAGTTTAGTAATTGTTAATTTGTTAATAATTCAAATGTTGATAGCTCAAACTGATAGTAATAAACCAAATGTTATAATTATATATGCCGATGATTTAGGATATGGGGATTTAAGTAGTTATGGTGCGATTGATATTCAAACTCCAAACTTAGATAAATTGGCCAAAGAAGGTACAAGATTTACGAATGCTCATAGTACATCTGCTACATGTACACCTTCTCGTTTCGCTTTGATTACAGGAAATTATCCTTGGAGATTACAAGGAACAGGTGTATTGCCTGGAGATGCTAAATTAATAGTACCAATACATAAAACATCATTACCGAAAGTTTTTAAAAAATCTGAATACAAAACTGCTATAGTAGGTAAGTGGCACTTGGGGTTAGGAAATGCGGTAGAGAAGGATTGGAATCAAGATATAAAACCAGGACCAAATGAAATTGGTTTCGATTATTCTTTCATATTTCCTGCAACTGCAGATCGTGTTCCTACGGTTTTCTTGGAAAATCATCGTGTAGTAGGTTTAGATTCATCTGATCCAATCCGTGTAAACTATGTTGAGGAGGTAGGAGCTGATCCTACTGGAAGAGACAATCCCGAGCTTTTGAAAATGAAAGCATCTCCTAATCATGGACACAACAATACTATCGTAAATGGAATTGGTCGAATTGGCTATATGGAAGGCGGACACAAGGCTCGTTGGGTAGACGAAGAAGTCTCAGGGACATTCTTACATGTTGCCCAAAATTTTATTGAAGAAAATAAAATAAGTCCATTTTTTCTATTATTTTCCCTAACAGAGCCACATGTGCCTAGGATGCCTGCTACATATTTCAAAGGTAAAAGCAAACTTGGCTACAGAGGTGATGCAATCTTACAATTAGATTGGACTGTGGGACAGATTATAAAACAATTGGATCAATTAGGTATTTCTAAAAATACAATTATTGTTTTTACAAGTGATAATGGACCGGTATTGGACGATGGATATCAGGATGAGTCTGTTGAAAAGAATAATAATCATAAATCAGCAGGACCCTTTAGGGGTGGCAAATACAGTATTTTTGAAGCGGGAACACGTGTTCCGTTTATAATTGCTGGAAAGGGAATTCGAAAAAATTATGTATCTAATGCGCTATTTAGTCAAATTGATCTTATAGCATCATTTGCCCAAATGCTGGAGCAGCCAAATCCAATGGACGCAAAAGATAGTGAAGCATTATTTTCTACATTGCAAGGTCTAGACGATAAGGGAAGATCTTATTATATTAAACAAGGTTATTCTTTAGCTATCATCAAAGATAATTGGAAATATATAGAGCCTAGCAATGCTTCGGAATACAATCCATTGACAGATATTGAGCTTGGTAATTCTAAATTACCTCAACTTTATAACTTGACTATCGATCAAGGGGAAAAATATAATCTAGCTTCTAAATATCCAGAAAAATTGAAAGAATTAAAAGAATTGCTGGAGATGGAAAGAAGGAAATAACTATGACTAAATAGTACACACTATAAAGCTATAATTTTTTATATGAGAGCCTTGTAATTATGTAAATACTAATTCTTTACGAGGAAGTGTTATTGGGATATGATTTTCGAGATTTAGTATATATCTAATCCAATTCTTAAAACTGTATTTTTCGCGAATTATAGGGTCGACATCAATATAGGGGACATTTAGAAAGGACTCTAATTCATTAGTATTTGTGCTATTCCAAACAAAAATATTTTCAGGTCGGTAAAAGTCATATTTCTTTATTTCTGGATTTGATGTGATAAGTTTTTTTCCATAACCTAATGATTCAAAAGCCCGAAAAGTTAAACCCTGATGTATAGGGTTATGCATATCAATTAGTACTGATGCTTTAAGTGTGTGATTTAGGTTTTCTTTATAATTTATAAATTGGGATATATGCGTTAAACCATTCTTTAATATATCTTTTCTTTCACTACTGCTGTTGGTATATAGCATAATATTATCTTTAATATTATTAGTATTCAGTACATTTTTTAAGTCTATGATATGATCCATCCTTTCTGGAATGTAGCTCCCAATGAAGTATGCTTCATTATTTATAGGTTTATACTCTTGTGGATTAGCTATATCGAAATAGAAATTTGTGGTAGGTAAAGTACTGTTATTCTTTAAATCTTCAGCATCGAAAACATAAAATTTGTCGAATACAGGTATATAGTCATTAATAAAAGGGAATCGCTTAAGTCCATCCCACTGATAACCTATCAAAGTGTTTACCTTTGATTTTAAAGCTTCTATGAACTCAATTGGAAAAAAATCAGGACGTATAAATAGTCCATAATCACATTGTGGAATAGTATCTAATATACTTATTAGGTGATCTTTATGACCTTGGGCTCTTAATTTTTCTTTATGCGAATAATCATTAAAAAATGTTTTTCTATAACAATTATATAATCGATCTCCTAAACATTTATATTTGAAAGGTATGCCTTGGATCGTAGAAAAATCAATTACGAGGAATCCTAGAGAAGTTAATTCACTTTTTATAGCATCTGAAAATCCGAAGTTAGTAGGGGCTCCAAATAAAATTGTTTCTTTAGTGTGCGGCATACTTATAGTTTGTTTACTTACTTATACATTATACAACGTATAAATCAGCAAAAATGCTACACATTATATGCTAAAAAAGGTTAAATTTTAAAAAAAGGATTACTAATTTCTAATTTATTTAATCATAGGTGAAAGATTATTAAAATTAATTCAATTATCTTTTTTTAGTAAGTAATAAGTAATCGTTGTAGCTTTTCCAAATCCAAAATTGTCCCACAATAATTTTGGGTATAACATTGAAAAGAAGAGTTTTAATGTTATATAGTTTATATGAGGTATTAGAATGTAGATGGTTAAAAATCATTTTGTTACGAAAGTAAATTTGTTTTATTTTTTTCTTAGAGGCAGATGATTTAATCGACACTGAGCCTTGATGGTAAGATATCGCTTCTCTTATAAAATAACTCTTCCAACCTTTTTGAGACGCTCGATAACTAAGATCATCATCTTCAAAATAATAAGGACTATAAATGGGGTTAAATCCACTTAATTCGTTCAATTTTGCCGTATCATAAATTGAGTTTGCGCCTGATATAAAATGCGTTTCGTTGTTAATGTGATTTGGATATTTTTTTATAGTAAATAATCCTTTGCGATAAAGGATACCTGTATTTTGAGGATGAGTACTATCATCTTTAGCTATTCCTGTGATAGAAAATATGCTGTCATTTGTAAAATGACTCAAACATATTTGGATATATGTAGGGGTAAGTTCAATGTCTGAATTTAAGAGTAACAAATATTTACCTTTGCAATGTGAAATTCCGTTATTACAAGTTTTCGAAAATCCTAAATTAACATCGTTTTTCACAACCTTAATATCAGGATAATTTTGCTGTAAAAAAATTATTGAGTCGTCTTTTGAACAATCGTCAACTATAATTATTTCATGGGATACTCCAGCATATTCTAATGCAGCTTGAATTGAGGGTATATTTTTTTTTAATAATTCTTTTCCGTTATAATTAGGAATCAGTACACTTAATAACATATAATTCTCATTCGCATGATTTATAATATTAAACGCAGCGAAGGGCAATAATGCTACTTTTAATTTATTTAACTTTTATTCAAATTTGTTAATCACACGTACCTTGTCCTACATGGATTTTATAATTTTGTACTTTATTAACATATTGAATGATGTTCCAAACATACTCATAATTTGCTTTATTTATTAATTTTCAATTATTAAAATTTGCTATGGATTGTGTTTAAAAGGGATGTTTTGGTGATTTGTAGTATTTAGTGTTCTTACAAATAAGGTAAAGATATTTAATAGTTGAATTACTATTGGATTGAATTAATCTCTCTTAAATAAAGGTTGTGTTTTATTTTAAAATCACTATGATAAAATATCCAACTCATTTAAAATATTTGAAAGGTCGCTAACAATTTATAGTTTTACAATCAATTGTAGGTATTAGGTTGTTTAAATAAAGCTTCATTCGGAATAATTGAAATACTACACTAAATCTTATTATATATTTAATTGCAAAATCTAGAAGAATAATGTTGGTAAGTGTCGTAATTCCTTGTTATAATCATGGACTTTATTTAGAAGAAACGGTTAAAAGCGTCGTGAATTCAAAGTATGATGAGTTGGAAATAATTATAGTAGATGACGGTTCCACTGATAATTCCAAGGAAGTTGCGATGTTATTATGTTCAAAATTTAGCAATGTTAGTTATTATTTTCAAGCTAATTCAGGTCCTTCTGTAGCGCGAAATTTTGGAATATCTCAGTCCTCTGGTAAATATATCTTGCCGTTGGACGCCGATGACCTAATAAGCGACAATTACATAGTAGAAGCTGTTAGTAAGTTGAACGAAGATCCCGATTTAAAAGTAGTTTACGCTAAAGCCAATAAGTTTGGAAAAGTAAA
The DNA here is from genome assembly GCF_009829085.1 of Sphingobacterium bovisgrunnientis. GTDB lineage: Bacteria > Bacteroidota > Bacteroidia > Sphingobacteriales > Sphingobacteriaceae > Sphingobacterium > Sphingobacterium bovisgrunnientis. Next base: position 11,073 of record NZ_WUQY01000010.1, on the reverse strand, counting down.
TAAGCCCTGGAGTCTTAAAAAGTTTTCGTTATACAACCTTGCGATGGATAATCTAATTTACGTAAGTGCCATATTTAGAAAATCGGATTGGGAGCGTGTAAATGGCTATACAGAAAATAAGGTTTTGGTGCGCGAGGATTGGGAATTTTGGATTAAGCTTTTAAAGGATGGAGGAAAAGTAATTCAACTGCCTTTTGTAGGATTCTATTATCGTATACATACGACTTCGCGTCGCAAAAGCATGTCGACAGATAAGAAGAAGGCAGAAATAGATTATTTAAATCAGCACCATAGCGAATTTTTCAAGAAATATTTAAATGGCCCACTTCGTAGAAATAGATCTTTATCTAAATTGATAAATTTGTTTTCTTAATTTACTTAATTTCTGTGGTAAATTCCCGCATTTTTTTCTTGATCTACAGGTAAGCTAAAAGAAATGTGTTGTTTGTATTTTAATATTTTAGGATGAAATACATTACCAAATAAAGTCCATTCGAGCGGATACTTTGTTGATCTCTTCTGATATTTGAACTTTATTATATTGAATATTTCTTTGAAAATGTTGCCTTTTGGAAGTTTTTTTTCTCTTGGATGAATAGCTGGGTTTTCCTTTAAACAATCTGAATTTTGCGCTAAAATATTTTCTATACCCACTAAAATTTCCTTTGAAAGAAGCGTATTTGGCCTTGCCACCCAAGAAGGAACGGCTATTAAATCTTTGTAATGGTCTGGGATAAAATTACCATATTCATCTAATACTTTTGCTGCACCTTTTTGAATTTCTTTACGGCCGATAATCCAAATTTTCGGGTCAACAAACTCATCCCAAACGGATTTGTAAGACACTAATGTTGCTTTGATGTCATGCCATGCACCACCGTAGTGATGCATAAGATAGGCTCTTATATAATCCGAACGATGTACTATACTGATATATTCGAATGCTTCCGGGAACGGATAATCAGGTTTGATAAATTTTGACAAATTTTCACGTGTGATTAATGCAATTGGAACTTCTATATTCTGCATTAAAAAATCAAAAGATTTTTTTCTATTCTGAGACATTTCTCCACCCTCCCAATAGCACCAAATGACAAAGGGAACTCCATGTCGATAGCTTAATTCATTTGGAGATTGGATAAACATATTGTTAGATTTTATCTCTTCTTTTAGTGAATTTCAACCAATAATATTTTAATGGATTCGTATATTTCAATTGTTTCCAAGGTCTGCTACCATGGGGTTTGTGTAAGACTGGGGTATTGATAAGTACAAAGTTTTTAAAACCATTTTCTAACGAGGCATACGAAATACTTGTATCAAACCAATCTTTACTTTGATCCAAATTTTCAAAACTGAATTTCTCAAGAAAACTTAAACTAAGGAATGTGCAGCAAAAGCTAAGACTTCTATTCGTCTCGATAATATTTTCTTTTGTGTCTTTAAATTTTAGATATGGAAAGTTGATTTTCCCATCGTAATCTACAGTTATTGCTCCGATCATTCCTGCGTATGAGTTTGCTTGATGATAGTTCAATAATTTTTCAAAAGTGTCTGGGTTAACCTCTACATCTGACTCAACAATAATGAGTGGTAGTTGATGATGAATACTTTTCTTTTGCGCATGCTTCAAAACCGTAAAATAATTTGGCGAAGGAGAGTCAGTCAAAGATGACAGATGAATGTAATGATAGCCTAATTCATCAGCTTTTGCTTCTAATGTTTTAGAAATATCAGACTCGCTATAATCATCATATATATAGTAATCGACATGCAGATTGCTGTTTTTTATACTTTTAATAGTCACTAAAGTATTTTCTAGTGAATTTTTAACAGGGGTGATGACGATAGCTTTATTTTGTATCATAGTTGGTACAAATGTATTACTTATTCCTAAGAAGTTCTGTAGTCTTTATTTAAATAATGTCAAAAGGATGTTAGGAAAAATGCCCAAAACCAATGTCGAAATACCTAAAACTACTGAAATGATATACACGATTTGTGTAGAAGTGGTCGGAAATATATTTACTTCTTCACCTTTGCGTAAGAAAGCAAATAAAGGAATTTTGAAGTAATAGAACAACGAAATCACCGATGTTAAAGCTCCTACAACCAATAAAATTAAGTAATAACGATTGTTGTTGAATTGGAATAAATCGAAGATAGACGTAAAAACAAATAGTTTTCCGACAAAACCTGCAGTAGGAGGTAAGCCGACTAATGAAATACCCAATAGTGTAAGAATGCTAAACACTATAGGAAATTGTTTACCTAATCCTTGGTAATTCTCCAGTTGTGCTGAACCTGTTTTTTGTTCTAATAAATCGATTAACCCAAAAACTGCCAAGTTCATAATCGTATACACTGCGATGTAAAACAATAATACTTGAGGTTCCGAAGCTAAGTTTCCAACCAATGCCATCAGTAGAAAACCTGTATGACCAATGGAAGAATACGCCATCATACGTTTGATATTCGACTGACGCAAGGCAATTAAATTGCCGGCTAGCATGGTGACAATTGCCGCCACGCTTACCAATATTAATACCAATTCGGAGAAGAAGAATGATGTAGATGTCCATTCTTCAAAAAGGCGTGCTAATAAAACTAAAGCACCAATTTTAGGTACTGTAGATAAGAATGTTGTGATAGGAGTAGGTGCACCTTCGTACACATCTGGTGCCCACATGTGGAAAGGCACAAAACTCAATTTGAAACCTATTCCCACAAACATAAACAGCAATGCTATAGATAATAATATTTTCGGTGCTTCTATTAATCCTTGAATATGTTCGAATGAGGTGAAATCTAAATTTCCTGTAAATCCATATATTAAGGATAGACCGTAAAGCATAACAGCAGCGGAAACAGATCCGAAAAGTACATATTTCATTGAAGCTTCGGATTGCTTTTTGTTTTCAGAAAAATAACCTACCAAAATATAGGAACTTATCGAAACAGTCTCAATAGCAATAAACGCCAACAACCAATTGCTCGTCGTCGTCAAAATATTCATCCCTAAAGCTGCTGCGAGCAATATACTGTACACATCACCTAGATTTTTGCCAAATTTTTTATGCTGAAAATGTTGTTGTATAAAAATGACACAAATCAATAATGCAACTTGAATAATTCCACGTGCATAAACCGAGAAATCATCAATTATGAGCATTCCAAAAAATCCATTCTGCGGTGCTCCTAATTGTTGTGTAGATAGAATTAATGAGGTTACAATACCGATTATTGTGATAACAAAAGAACTCTGCTTCCAAATTTTATCCAAAAACAAAGTCGCTATAATACTTCCCAAGAAAGCAAATATCAAAGCCAACTCCGCTTTGAAAGCCGGAATAGATTGGATAACTTGGTCAAGAATACTGGGTAATTGTATATTGATATCTTGCATTATAGATACTGTGTAACCAATGAAACTAAATTAAGAACTGTTGCGTTCATTTTGTCAAAAACCAATGAAGGCATGATTCCTAATAATAACGCTAACGCCAAAGTAGGGAACAGGATGATACGCTCACGTGCACTGACATCCGTCAACGCTGTAGCCCAATCTTCGCCACCTTTGAAACGTGTTTGTCCGAAAAACATACGTTGCAAAGTCCATAGTAAATACGCTGCACTTAATAGAATACCTATAGAACCCGCAATCGCCATCCAACGTGGAACACCTGTTCCAACTGATTCCGCATTGAACGTTCCGATAATCACAAAAGCTTCACCGATGAATGCAGAGAAACCAGGCAAGCCTAATGAGGCAAAGAAAGCTACTGCAACAAATCCTGTATATGTTGGCATATGTGTAGCTAATCCACGGAAATTATAGATATTTCTGTTGTGTACACGGTCGTAAATGACACCCACTAAAAAGAATAAAGCTGCCGATAAGAATCCATGTGACAGCATTTGGAATAATGCCCCTGAAATACCTTCCGCCGTTAAGGAAGCAACACCCAATAGTACAAAGCCCATATGCGAAACAGAAGAATACGCGATTAAACGCTTTAAATCTTTTTGTGCTAACGCATTCAGTGCTCCGTATAAAATAGAGATCACACCAATTAATCCTAACCACCAATTGGCGTCAACCGCTGCATCTGGAAATATACTTAAGCAGACACGGATAATACCGTATCCTCCGATTTTTAACAAAATACCCGCAAGTATAATGGAAACTGGAGTAGGCGCTTCTACGTGGGCATCCGGCAACCATGTATGCATTGGAACGATTGGAACTTTGATTGCAAAAGCAATAAACAATACAATAAAGCCCAACATACGTGCTGGGATTCCCAAAACTTCGTAATAATTATTCAAGTAAGCAAAGAATGAACCATCCACATAATTGTTCGGATTCATCATGTGCAACATGTTGAATGTATTTGCGCCCGTTTCTGGATTAATAACTGAAAAATATAAACCTACGATGATTAACAGCATGAATACTGAACCAAATAGGGTATAGATAAAGAATTTAATTGCAGCATATTCACGATTTGCACCTCCCCAAATTCCGATTAGGAAATATAATGGAAGCAACATTACTTCGTAGAAGATGTAGAAAAGGAAGAAGTCCAATGCACAGAAAATTCCCATTACCGCCATGTTCAACAGCATCAACAGAGAGAAATAACCTTTTATACTCTTCGTCACATTCCAAGATGCCCCAATGGCCATTAGCATGACAAAAGCACTCAATACCAATAATGGAAGCGATACACCATCTACGCCAAGGAAATAATCAATTTCTAATTGCCCTAAACTGCCCAAATCCAAACGTATCCAAGGAAGTTGCTCCACGAATTGAAAGCCATTTATTTGATTAATTCCTGAAGCAGCATTATCAAATTGGCTATACAACCAACCCGACAGCACAAATTGGACAACCGTAATTCCCAAAGCAATATACTTATAGCTTTGGCGCATAGTCGCAGGCAACAGTAAAATTAAAGCTGTTGCAAGCAATGGCAAAAATATGAGTAGTGAGAGTAATCCCATTTTATTTTAATATCAAATAAATTATTCCAATCAAAACCACAGTCATCGTGAGTCCCAAGTAACTTTGTAAACGACCATTCTGAAATGTGCGTAGTGCATTTCCAAATTCATATGCTAAGCTAGCAACGCCATTCACGATACCGTCGACAATGTATTTATCAATCCATGTTATCAAAGCACTGACTTGGCGAGTAATATAAGCTGAGCCATTCACGATGCCATCCACGATGTATTTATCAAACCAAAAACTGATTTTTCCGATTTTCAACGTTGGATTGACGAAAGTTTTCATCATCCATTCATTCATATCAAATTGATTTTGAGTAAAATGAATCCAACTGCTATTCGCATTCAAAGGATACTTGCCTTTTACATACCAATTGTAACCAATCCACCAACTAATTATAGCAGTAGCGGTCAATACAATTGGAATTATTGTATGTAAAGCGTGAATCTCAGGGAACGTATAATTTACAACTAATCCGTTTAAAATTGCAGCATTCGCATACGAAAAGGGATTCCAAGAAAATACAATAAATAAAGAACAAACAGCTAAGAAAGCCATTGGGATCAGCATTGTTTTTGGCGCCTCATGCAAATGTGCTTTATCACCAACATCAACTCGTAAGGTTCCAAAGAATGCTTTGAAAATTAATCTTCCAATGTAGAATGCCGTTAGAATGCTGACAAGCACCAGAACAATTGGAATCATAATAGCGACTCCTCCTTGCTGTATTGCCCATTCGAAAGCAGAAATCACAATGGCGTCTTTCGACAGAAATCCTGAAGTCAATGGAAATCCTGCCAATGCCAATGAAGCAATAGCCATCATCACAAATGTCTTTGGCATATATTGACGAAGTCCGCCCATATTACGCAAATCCTGTGGGTCAAAATCTAGATTGTTATGTGCTTTCAAATGCGCCATTTCGTGGATAACTGCACCTGCACTCAAGAATAATAGACATTTGAAAAAGGCGTGTGTTGATAAGTGAAACATACCCGCATCCCATGCGCTAATCCCTACAGCCACTATCATATAGCCTAATTGTGAAATAGTAGAGAATGCTAATACTTTTTTGATATCGTATTGTGCTAACGCAAAAATAGCGGAAGTTATAGCCGTTATAGTGCCTATGATTGTGATAATAAGTAAAACCGTTCCGTTGAATAATGGAAAAATCGAACTCAATAAAAATACCCCTGCAGCAACCATGGTCGCTGCGTGAATTAAAGATGAAACAGAAGTTGGCCCTTCCATTGCATCAGGCAGCCAAAGATGTAGCGGAAATTGTGCTGATTTTGCCATAGCTCCTAAGAAGAAACAAATTCCTGCTGCGGATATTAATCCCGAATTAGTATCAATGATACCTTGAAAGAATAACCCGTCTTTTCCTAATATTTCAACTAAATCTAATGTTCCAAAGGTGCTGAATAGAATGGCTAGACCGATTAAAAATCCCAAATCTCCAATTCTATTGATCAAAAAGGCTTTTTTGTTTGCTTGTACGGCAGATTCCTTGGTAAACCAAAATCCAATTAACAAGTAAGACGCAAAACCCACCAATTCCCAGAAAATGTACATGACAAGTAGATTTTTGGAAATGGTCAAACCCAACATAGCAAAGCAGAACAAGCTCAAATACATCCAATAACGATGTAAACCTGCATCACCTTTCATGTAGGATTTGGAATAAATATGAACTGGCAATGCAATAATGCATACAATAAACTGCATTAAAACCGTCAAATTATTCAATAATACCCCAATGCTGAATGTCTTTTCACCAATTGTAAACCACGTATAATCTGCTTGCAAGGGCGTACTATTCCACACCTCTGCAAAAACAAAAAGACCAGATAAAATTGTACTCAGTACGATAGCAACTAATGAAAATATACCAGAAGTGGACTTCTTACCCAATATTCCCTGAATGATAAAGGCAACGAAAGGCAAAAGCACGACTAGCATACTTGCTGTAATGGGCGATATGTTAAGTAGATAGTGCATTAATCTCTTAGATCCGTAATATTATCAGGGTTAATGGTTTTGTAGTGTCTGTACACGTTGAGAATTATTGCCAATCCTACGGCAACAGAAGCAGCTGCTAATACAATAGCGAATAAGGCAAACACTTGGCCACCGTAATTGATTTTATCGTATTTGCTGAAAGCTACAAAATTCAGAATAGCTGCATTAATCATCAATTCAATGCCGACTAAAATCATGATAGCGTTGCGTTTAGCTAAAACCGTGTACAGTCCGATGCAAAAAATACAAGCACTTACCACCAAAAAATGTGTCAACGTAATCATTGCGTATCCTCCTTTCTGGATAAATGTGCTGCACCAATAAGTGCCATTAACAAGAATATAGAAATTACCTCAAATGGCAACACGTATTGTGTCATGAACTTGATGCCCAATTGATGTATATTGTTATCGTTGGGCGAGATGACATCACCGGATTTGATATTACTCATTATCCATTCGGGCATGTCATAATTCCATTCTTTCAAGCCAAGTAAAATAACGCTAAAAAATCCTAAAGCTAGTAATAAGGATTGCCAACTTGGCATACTTATAAAAGAGCCTGAAATCTGCTGTAAATCTGCCAATAGCTCTTTGTTTGACAGCATAAAAGCAAAAATCATTAAAATCAAAACACCCCCTACATATACCATAATTTGCGTGATTGCCACAAAATCCGCTAAAGCAAATAAGAACAATCCGGCCATCGCAAATAAAATTATGAAGAACAAGAATAAAGCACGTGCGGTATTTTTCAAACTCACTACTAAAAGCGAAGAACCTATTGCTAAAGCTGCAAAAGCATAAAAAAGAAATACTTCTAGATTCATTATTTCTTTTTCGCTGCCTCCTTGTCAGCTTGGAAACGTGTCCATTCTTTTTTACGTTTGGTTATTTCATCATCGGTCATTTCACCGAAATCATAGATCAAATCTGTTAATTTTGTCGTGCTTCGATCGTATTGATTGGTCATTGTGATACATTCTGTCGGACATACCACAGTACATAATCCACAATACATACATTTGGCCATGTCAATATCAAACTGCGCGGCGTACAGACGTTTTACACTGCCGTCCGATGTTTTTCCTATTGCCTCAGGTGATTTTATAGATTCTATAGTTATACAATCCACAGGACAAGCTTTTGCGCACAAATCACACACGATGCAATCATCTATTTCGACGTCTAATTGATAACGTGCTACCTCAGGAATTGGCATTTTCTCGTGTGGAAACTGCACTGTAGTAACACCTTCTTGTTTCTCAAAATAGTCAGCTTGGCGAATATCGCGTGTTTCACGTGATTTCTTCGCTCCAAAGAGGTGACCTACGGTCAAAAGTAATCCTTTTACCGCTGTCGCAAAGCCGTGTATTGTTGTTTTTAAAATCAACTTAATTCATTACTAATATGCGCCACAATCCTGATATTGCCATGCAGGCAAAAGCAATTGGAATCATCACTTTCCAACATAAGTTCATTAGTTGGTCTGCTCTAAAACGAGGTAAAGTCCAACGAATCCACATTTGAATACCTACTATGGTCAATGATTTTGCAAAAGTCCAAAAAATACCCCAAACTAAACCTGTTGTCCAATCTGCCAATTTTAAAGCACCAATATTTGGTAAGGGGGTATTCCATCCGCCTAAAAATATAACTACACCAAGCATAGCCACCAAAAACATCATGGCATATTCCGCTAAGAATACAAAGGCAAAGCGAATACCGCCATATTCTGTATGAAAACCACCAATCAGTTCCGATTCAGCCTCTGGAATATCAAACGGAGCACGATTACATTCTGCGAGTGTAGCCACAAAAAAGATGACATAAACAACAATCAAATGAGGAGCTTGAAATATATTCCAAGCGAATATTCCACCAATCTCAGAAACATCCCAAAATCCTAGGAAATGAATACTTTCTGTACTGAGAATTCCTTGATTGAATGCGATTGCGTTTAGATTTAAGGTTTGTGTAATCATCACTGCAGCGATTAAAGATAATCCTACCGGAATTTCATACGATACCATTTGCGCGATGGCGCGAATTGAACCCAATAAAGAGTATTTGTTATTAGAACCCCACCCCGCCATCAAGATGCCTAACGCATCGATAGATACTACAGCCATGATGAAGAAGAGTCCTGTGTTTGTATTTGCAGGAATAAAGTCAGGCGCCCAAGGTACTACGGAATACCCAATAAATACAGCTACAAAAATAACGACTGGCGCAGCAGCAAATAATATTTTATCTGCAGCAGAAGGGTTTATCAATTCTTTCTGAAGGAGTTTAAGAATGTCGGCAAAAGTTTGTAATAAGCCGTATTTTCCAGTTTCCATTGGGCCAAGTCTATCTTGTACAAAACCTGCAATTTTACGCTCTGCATACACAGCAAATAGCGTGAACAAAGCGATGAAGCCAAAAATGACAAGCGGTACTAGAATATGAAGTAAAATTTCGCCCAAAGTACTCTTTAGATTAATTCTTAATTAAGTACAAACATACGTAAATCGTATGAATTGCGCTATAAAAAATGAAAATATACTAATCTAGTAGATTATATTTCTTTTTATTATTATTATCTGATCCTTTTTCCAACAGAGATGGTGTCCTATAATGTTACTAAAACATTTGTCTGCTGTAAAGCCTTACTTTTTGGTAGCAATATAATGAAAGTTGAACCTTCACCTAATTTACTTTTTAAAGTGATATGGCCATTATTCTGTTGGATAAGATCATTTACAAGTACGAGTCCAAAGCCAGTGCCTCTCTCACCTGCTGTTCCTAAATTGGGTGTTTGAATAGTTTCGAAAAAATTCTTCATTTTTTCTGCCGAAATTCCAATACCATAATCTTGAATTTTCAATCTTATTTGATCATTTTCCTGACTAGCAGACAGCACAATTTTACCCTCATTGTGTGAAAACTTAATTGCATTGTTCAGTAGGTTTCGAACTATAATATTTAAATGATCTGGATCTGCAAATACACTTAAATCACTTGGAATATCGGTCAGTATTTGTAAGTTTTTATTTTCAAATTGTGATTTTAAGAATACACATAAATGATCTATGGCTTCAATTAATTTAATGTCTTTTGGCTCGACCCGAGAGCGACGCAGACTTGTGGAGCTCCAATTTAATAATTCGACAAGTGTGCTGTCAAGATTCGTTAATCGATCATTTATAGATTCAAAAGTGTCAGTAGCTATTTCTCTTGAAATAATCTTTTCTTTATAAAGAAAAAGCAAATTTTGAATTGATCCTAAAGGAGCACGTACATCATGAGCGATAATCGTTAGGATCTTTTTCATGTTTTGATTGTTTTTCTGAACTAATAAATGTTGTTTGCGTATTATTCTATTAGTCGAAATTTGGGCATTGTATTGTATCATTATGATGTAAATCAAACAGAATAATCCTCCACATACATTTAAAATTGTTCGTTCGGGCTGTACGGGTAAGTCGACCTCAAATGGATACGGAACAAATTTAATAGCAATAAATATTGCACTTAAAATAACACTCGATATTATTTGGATACTTCTATTTCTATAAATAAGTGTAATGGCTATCAGTACACTTAGTAAGTAGAGTTCTGATTGGTTTTTATAAATAAATCCTGATAAAGTGAGAGAAAAAGCATTGAAGAACAATAATACGATTTTTGCTAAATCATATTTTCTGTAATGATTAAGTATTAATACTGTAGTAAGATTTAGTGTTATAGATAGATTGATCGTTGTCAATAAGGGTCTTCCTTGAAAGAAATTTAGAACAGCATAGGAGAATGAAACAAGTATAAAAATAAATGACGCAGCATTAATATTATTAAGCACCTTAATATTATACAAAGATAAGGATGAATCCTTTCCTATGTTCTTAATTTTATTCCAATAATTAAGAAGCCGCTTCATGTGTAGATGATATTTCTAATAAAATTACATTATTAATCACTAGTGTCCGGTAAAGATTAAAAAAGGCTGGCGCAAGCACCAACCCTTTAGCTAACTTTGAGGTTGCAAAACAA
>NZ_WUQY01000001.1 GCF_009829085.1 Sphingobacterium bovisgrunnientis | reverse complement strand
CACGATTACCGACCACTTGTACATAGGCAGCATTTAGGTTCTGACGGCTAAGAAGTTGTTCTAAAAGTCCATCTACTTTTGTGTTTGTATAGGTGAGGTCCCTTGCTCGACACAAATAACGGCACAACTTGATTGTTGGAATTTTCCCTTGCCAAATCATATTCCTTTGCAGGTTTTAAGTACGGCATACTCGCGCCCTGTGCTACTACGCCACCCCACCAGTATTCATCTTGCCCAATAGATAGTTCCACAGTATAGGGTTTCTGTGAATAAGCCAAATGAATACCAGCTAGTAAGACGAATAGACTTACTATTAATTTAATTCTCATAATTGTTTATAGTTTAGTTGGTTTATTTTTTTACAGCATAGTACATTTTCTTTACTAATGTAATGATGACAACTACAATTAAGCCCATACCAAATCCAATCAACATTTCTTTCAAAGTGCTGTTCCAAGTTGGTAAAATATGATGAAAATAATCTATATTATGTACAAAAATGCCCCCCGCAACCATCAACAAAGCAATAGTCCCAACAACAGAAAGAATTTTGATCACTACTGGAAGAGATCTCACCAATAGCCTTCCAAGAGCAGCCAAAAAACCTTCATTGCGCGTACGCTTAATTAATTTATATCCTGCATCATCCATACGCACAATCAGTGCAACAATACCATATACGCCCACTGTTGCTAATAACGCAACCACAGATACAGTCATTATCTGAACAGATAATGGACGATCCAGAACTGTAGCTAAAGCTATAATCACAATTTCTACAGATAGGATAAAGTCTGTTGTAATTGCAGATTTTACTTTAGTCTTCTCCAGGACTTCATTGGATTGTACTGCTTCATCTATGACTTCTGTTCCCTTTTTTTCACGATGAAAAATAAATTCCACAATTTTTTCTACCCCTTCATATGCCAAATACAATCCACCAATAATCAGAATTACTTTAATAGCTATTGGAAAAAAGACTTGCAATAAGAAAACTACCGGAATAATAATTACTTTATTAATAAAGGAACCTTTCGTAATTGCCCAAAGAACAGGTATTTCTCTTGAAGAGAGAAATCCAGTTGCTTTCTCTGCATTTACAGCAAGATCATCCCCCAATATCCCTGCTGTTTTACGCGTAGCTATCTTACTTGCAACTGCTACGTCATCCATTAATGCGGCAATGTCATCTAACACTGCGAAAATCCCTGAAGCCATTTATGTTTTTTTAAGTTTAGGTGGTAAAAATATAAATTTTGGCGAAAACACAGCGCAAGTAAAAGAAAAAACATTTTATAACTGTCGTATGTTCTTTATTAAACGGAATTAGATATGACATATACAAACTTTAAGAAATTACACCACGAATCTGAGTTACTGATTTTAGGAAATGTATGGGATGCACAGTCTGCAAAAATTGCCCAAGAAGCTGGTTTTAAAGCATTGGGCAGCTCAAGCCACGCTATCGCGAATGCTATGGGATACGAAGATGGAGAACAAATAACAGTTGATGAGATCTTGTTCGTAGTCGAGCGTATAGTAAAAGCAGTTAATATTCCAGTATCTGTGGATTTTGAATCGGGCTATTCGAATAATCCGGATGAGGTAGCTAAAAATGTTAAAAGATTAGTGGATATTGGAGTTGTTGGGATAAACCTTGAAGATAGGCAAGTTAAAGATGGGAAACGTATATTGGGAGATGCAGAGGTGCATAAGCAAAAAATCGAGGCTATAAAATCGTTAACACAAGATATATTTATCAATGCGCGTACTGACACCTACACAACAAAACACGCTACAGCACTTGAAGAATCTATTAAACGTATAAATAGCTACGCGGAAGCTGGCGCAGATGGAAGCTTTGTCCCACTGATAGAATCAGTTGATGATATTGAGACCTTCTTGAAGCAGACATCCATACCACTCAATGTTTTTTTAACAGATAACCTTCCATCTATAGAAAGACTTAATGAATTGGGTGTTAAAAGATTGAGTCATGGTGCGAAAATCTACGAATGGCTAATCAAACAAAACACGAAAATCTTTCAAGAATTTATAAACAATACGAAATTACCAAAGTAATTTGTAGAAAGCACTATTATAAAAAATGGTGCTTTTTTATATTCTACCTTGCTATAATACGCTCAAACACTTCTTTCTCTGTAGAAAAAAAGAATACTACTTTTGAACAATCAATTTCTGATTTATCCAAACATAGATAAGCTTTCCAACCAGTAGGTAATTCCAAATAATAGCCCCAGCCCAAGTAATTTTTAAGCTTCCCAAATTTTTAATTTTATGAAATTCACTACCTATATTCATATTTGAATTCGTAAAATTTTTATCACTCGTACTTATATAGTATCTTCCGGAAGTATCTGAATGATAACTATACATGATATCATTTTTTATTACAGAATCTAATTTAACAATCCCATAAGGAACATAATGCATAGAAACAGTATCTCTGATAGACTGAGAAAAAACAGTGAATACAACACCTATATGGAATAAGATTAATAACAACGACTTCTTCATAAAAATTAAGTTTATTAATTTAAATATAATAAAAAAGTACCACTGGCTTGACGCCAAATGGTACTTTACCCCAATTTACCTGCTCTACAATTAAAAGCTGTTTTTCGATAGTATAGATTCGAATTATTTTAATATTTCCTCCATAGCGTTATTCTCTTGGAATGTCGCATGATCCAAAGCTGTTTTACCCGTATTGTCTTTAATAGATTTATCAGCACCACTTGCTAAAAGATTTTTAGCGATATCAGCTTGACCAAATGTAGCGGCAAATACTAAAGCTGTAGCTCCATGAAAGTTTTGTTGGTTCACGTCAACTTTACTAGCTAAAAGCAACGTTACCATACGAGGATATGCTTTGAAAACTGCACCCATCAACGCTGTATTCCCACTCTTATCTTGTGCATTCACATTCGCTCCATTCTCAATTAACAACTGCGCTACCGCATAGCTATCGTTGTAAATAGCCAAAATCAAAGGTGTGAACCCTCTCACATTAGCCGTATCTATCACACCTTGATTCTGAACATATTGTATTACATAAGTTGTATCATTCGTTCTTGCTGCAGAAAAGATATCTTGTCCGAACGCAACAGAACTAGAGCACAATAATGCTATGATGAAGAATATATTTTTCATTACTATCAATATTTTTAGAAATAGAACTAACGCCTAGGATACGCTAGCTCTATTTTTGTTATAGAAAATTATTTTTGAATGTATTGTTGTACGTCGCCCAATGATGTATTCGTAGCTTTGATTAAACGCGTGCCATACTCTTTATCTGCTTGGTAGAAATGCGCAAGCATCTTATGTATGATTACCTTATTTTTCACAGCATTCAAAGCTCCTGATAAGTTTTTAATCAAGTTATCTTGATCCTTTTTGGAGAATGAACGATACAAATCACCTGCTTGTGCAAAATTGTTTTCTTTGTCAATTGTAGCTTGAGCAGTTGTTATTCCAGCAGCAAACACAGATTTAGAATATTTGAATTTGGTATCTTCTTTTACTTTTGGAAGATTCGTAGATGGCTGATAATTCACTTCACCTGATTGCTTACGAATAGCCATATAACCATCCGAATTATATGTAGTTACTTTGTTTTTCGAAGCATTCACAGGAATCTGTTGGAAGTTACCTGTCAAACGATGACGTTGTGTGTCAAAGTATGAAAACAAACGACCTTGTAATAGCTTATCTTCTGAAGGCTCGATACCAGGAACCAATGTTGCAGGAGAAAATGCCGATTGTTCTACTTCTTGGAAATAGTTATCTGCATTTCTATTTAAAGTCATTGTACCGACGAATACAGATTTAGCAACTTTCTCTGGCCATACTTTAGTTACATCAACTGGATTAAAGTCCAACTTATCAAAGTCTTCTTTTTTCAACATTTGCACATACAAATCCCATTGCGGAAAGTTTCCATCTTTGATTGCGTTATGCAAATCCAAAGTAGCATGCTCAATTTGTGTAGATTGAATAGCATTCGCCTCTTCCTGTGTTAAGTTGCGCTCTCCTTGTTTTGGTCTCCAATTGTATTTTACATACGTTACTTCACCCTTTTCATTTACCCACTTGTATGCATGAACTCCATTTCCTACCATTTCACGGTAGTTAGCAGGAATTCCGTAATCGGAAAACAACCACGTCAACATGTGTGTAGATTCTGGAATATTAGAAAAGAAATCAAATACACGATTTGGATCAGAAGCACCATTTGTCAATGGAGATGGTTTGAATGCGTGCACCATATCTGGGAATTTGATCGCATCACGAATGAAAAATACAGGTAAATTGTTACCAACTATATCATAATTTCCTTGTTCTGTATAAAATTTTACAGCGAAACCACGCGGATCCCGGTAGGTTTCCGGCGAACCTTGTTGGTGTGTTACAGTTGAGAAACGAGCAAACAAAGGCGTTTTACGTCCAGCTTGACCTAAGAAATGTGCCATAGTAACATCCGAAAAATCTTGTGCAGCTACAAATTCTCCATAAGCACCAGCACCACGGGCATGAACAACACGTTCTGGAATACGCTCTCTATCGAAAGCTGCTAATTTTTCGATTAAATGAATATCTTCTAATAATACTTGGCCATTGTTTCCAATAGTTTTTGAATTTTGGTTATCTCCTACCGGTGCACCAGTATTAGTAGTCAATGTTTGCGCACTAACCGATAGAGACATCAACGTAAATGCTAAAATCGAAAGCTTCCTCATCTTCATATTAGTTGTTTGTTTAATTATTTTGATGTTGCGAAAGTATAACAAGTTTTTTGTTAAATAAAGTTGAAAATATCTAACTTTGATTAGATAAAATCTAACATGATGAATATTCAACAATTGCAATATATAGTAGCTGTAGACGAACATCGTCATTTTCAACGCGCTGCAGAATCCTGCTTCGTCACACCTGCGACATTGAGTATGATGATTAAAAAATTGGAAGAAGAACTTGACATCATAATTTTTGATCGTAGTAAGCAACCTGTCGTGCCTACAGATGTCGGAATTACCATTATTGAGAAAGCGAAAACAGTTTTATTCCATATTAAAGATTTAGAAAATTCAGCTAAGGATACGAGTAACGACATGACAGGTGATGTTCGTATTGGCATCATACCTACACTTGCGCCATACCTTAGCCATCTGTTTATTCCCTCTTTAATGTCTAAATATCCGCAACTGAAAATCAAACTATTTGAGTGGAATACCAACCAAATTATTGAAGCTCTGAATCACGATCGGTTAGATATTGGTATTGCAGCAACTCCTTTGAATCGTCCCGAAATAAAAGAACATCCAGTATTTTACGAAGAACTAGTTGCCTACACAACAGAAAAAAGCTTAGAGAATAATAAGGAATTTATCGCGCCTAAAGATATTAATCTTCAAAGACTTTGGCTATTAGAAGAAGATCATTGTTTACGTGCACAAGTAGCAAACCTCTGTTCTTTGAAAAAGAAATATGGTAGAAATTTACAATTTGATTTTGAGGCTGGAAGTATTGAAACATTACTCAATATTGTCCACATGAATGAGGGTATAACGATACTTCCTGAATTAGCCATTCAATCTTTATCAGAAGAACGCAAAAAAAGAGTTAAAAAATTCACCACTCCAGTTCCAGTAAGAGAAATCAGCTTATTGACTTACCGTCACTTTATTAAAAACAAATTATTGCAAGTATTAGCCGACGAAATAAAAATTGCTGTGCAGCCTTATTTATCAGATATATTAGGTGAAAAAAGAATTTTAGAGATATAAATAATTAGGAAGATTATCTATTCTTCCTAATTCCAATTAGGATTTTATATACTTTTTATTACGTTGTCAAAAGGCGATCTAGACTTGGGCGTCTGCGCAGGTTGATTAGAATCTGTAGGATTCCGATAGCCAAGAGCCACACAAAATAAAGTTTTATATCCTTGCAATTCCAATATTTGATTATACTTATCATATTCAACCCCTTCCATAGGTGTGCTGTCAATTTCCAAACTGGCTGAAGCTGCCAAAAAGAATCCTAACGACAAATAAACTTGATGCTGTAACCACGACTTTATTTCCGTGTCCCCCTTTGGTTTTAAGAATGTATCATAATATGCCACATATGCTTCAGGTAAGCTTTCCTGAATTTGTTTCTCAAACAGTTCCACATCATCAATACAACTGAAAACAACTAAATGGCTTGCCTCATTAATTTTCTCTGCATTCCAAAAGGAAGCGTCTGCCAATTTCTTTTTAGTCTCATCATCGGAAACAAAAATAAATTTCCAAGGTTGACTATTTATTGATGAAGGACTAAAGCGCAATATATGCTTCAATGTATTGATTTTATCCTCTTCTATTTTTTCGTTATTTGTGTACCTCTTTGTGGTATACCTTCTTTTTGCGATATCTAAAAAATTCATAATTATAAACATTAAATTAAACTATACTTTTTATAGTTGCAATACTAAAAATAGTTTGATATATTTGCAATAACGGAACAAAATGATAGTTACAGATGTATAGTATAGACAACAAGATCTACCCATGCCATACAAGCTTGACAATGAAATACATAGGTGGCAAGTGGAAAGCAGTAATACTCATCCATTTATTCGAAAAAAAAAGGTATAGTGAGCTCCGAAAAGAATGTCGTGTTATCACAGAACGAACATTAAGTCTGCAGCTCAAGGAAATGGAAGAAGATGGTTTAATAAAGCGAACGGTTTACACCTCAAAACCGCCACTGAAAGTAGAATATGAATTGACCGAATTTGGCAAAACATTAATTCCGATTTTGCAATGCATAGCAGATTGGGGTAAACAAACAGCTGAAAATAACGATAAAATAAAAAGCCATTTTGTATAGAATAAATAGAGTCGTTTTCTAAATGATATACACCTCTATGCTCTATTTGTAATCAAAATGTATAGTTTTTAGACTTTTATCATCAAAAAGTCAAACTGAATTTAACGCTTTCTTGATATTCAAAATAAGTGTTTTCTTTGTATCAGAATTTTTGAACAAATTATACAAAAAGTCAAAAGTTTTGATTCAGATAAGTCATGAGCTATTACATACAAAGAACTATATTATTAATTTTAGGAATATCATTTAGCCTAATTTCGGTAGCACAATCATTTGTTATTAAAGGTAATGTCAGCGATAAGGATACCAAAGAACCTATCGAATTTGCAACGATTGCTATAGTCGGAAGTACGCATGCTACCAAAACGGATGAGTTGGGTAATTTTGAATTTTCAATTCCAAATCGTAATGTTAAAGTGCGAGTATCTTACGTAGGGTATCCTTCGCAAGATTTAGATTTATCTTCAGGTAAGAGTAATTTTAATATCGAATTATCTTCCGAAAATCAAATCGCTGAAGTGGTTATAAAACGTCCAAAACTTAAATATTCCAATAAAAATAATCCTGCAGTTGAGTTAATTAGAAAAGTGATTGCTAATCGTGATCAAAATAGATTAACAGGTCAAGACTTTGTGGAATTCGAACAATATGAAAAAATTTCACTTGGTCTTAGCAATCTATCCCCAAAATTTGTAGGTAGAAAAGCCTTCAAAAATTATCAATTTTTATTTCAAAAACAATCAAACTCCACCTCTACTTATGTGCTTCCAGCATTTATGGAAGAGAAAGTTTCAAAAGTTTATTATAGAAACGACCCAAAGAAAACAAAACAATATATTATTGCGGAGCAAAAGGCAGAATTTGATCCAAAATTTATAGATAACGAAGGTTTGTCTAACTATTTCAACAAGCTGTATGATAAAGTTGATATCTATGACAATAATATCACCTTATTGACGAATCAATTCCTTAGTCCAATTGCAAATAGTGCCCCTTCATTCTACCGATTTTATATCACGGACACCATAAAAACTACTACACCCTATCTCGTGGAATTGAGTTTCTTTCCGCGTAGCAAGACGGACTTCCTTTTTCAAGGAAAATTGTATGTGACCCAAGATGGTCAATATGCGGTTCAAGGAGCTAAGATGAAAGTTAATGAGGATATCAATCTTAATTTTGTCCGTGATTTGAATATTGAATTGTCTTTTGAGAAGGATAATATCAATAAGTATTACCTAAGCAGAAGTGCACTTGGGATTGATTTTGCATTAACTGGTAAAGGAACTGGAATTCAAGGAAATCGGGAAGTTTTTTATAAGGACTATGTCAATGGAAAATCTAGACCCGATTCATTATACGCAGGCGCAGAAATAGAAAAAATCATTACTAAGCCAACAAAGCCTAATCAAAGGCAATATTGGTCGAGCTTGCGTCAAGCGCCTTTGTCAAAGCAAGAGATTTCCATTTACCAGAATATCGATTCACTGCAAACAATGCCTTCTTTCAGAAGATTTATGGACGTGGCTGCTTTAGTTCTTTCTGGATACAAACAAGCAGGTCCAGTAGAAATAGGTCCAGTAAATACTTTTTACAGTTACAATCCTATTGAAGGCTTACGTCTACGAATCGGTGGGCGCACTACAGAACAGTTGAGCACTCGATTTTTCTCAGAAGCATATGCTGCCTACGGTTTGGAAGACAAAAAATGGAAGTATTTTTTGAGTGGAACTTATTCTCTAAACAATAAGTCTGTGTATAAATTTCCACAGCATTACATTCGTGCTTCTTACCAACATGACACCAAAATTCCTGGTCAAAACCTAGAATTTATACAAGAGGATAATGTGTTACTTTCGTTCAAACGTGGTGAAAACAGAAGTTATTTATACAATGACATCTATAAATTGGAATACAAAGCAGAATTTCAGAACAATTTCTCAATCAATGCGGGCTTAACAAAGTGGAAACAAAATCCAGCAGGAATTATTCGTTATCAAATTATTCCAGAAATTGGAGACCCTACCACGATTCATCAATTGAATACCACTGAGGCTTCTATTGGATTTAGATGGGCGCCAAAAGAGCAATTTTACCAAGGTAAATTGTATCGCACACCTATTTACAATAAGTACCCAATTTTCACCTTTAACTATACAGCGGGCATCAAAGGTTTTTTGGGAGGAGAATACAATTACCATAATTTGACAGCTGGAGCCTTCAAGCGTGTTTACTTATCACAATTTGGCTACGCGGATGTGAATTTAGACGGAACTTACGTTTTAGGTGATAAAATTCCGTATCCATTGTTGACATTACACCGCGCAAATCAAACATACGCCTATCAATTACAATCGTATAATTTGATGAATTTTATGGAATTTATTTCTGACCATCACGCCGCACTAAATGTGCAATATTATATGAATGGCTTTATTTTAAACAAATTACCACTCATCAAAAAATTGCAACTACGCGAAGTATTTAGTTTCAAAGGAATTTACGGCGGTTTGCGTGACCAAAATAACCCAAGTTTTAACAAAGATTTGTTTGCTTGGCAACGCAATTCTGACGATGAAATATCTTCTTTCACATTTGGAACCAAACCATACATGGAGGCAAGTGTGGGTCTGGCGAATATTTTCAAAGTTTTACGCGTAGATTATGTGCAACGCCTCAACTACCGCGACCATCCGAATGTTTCTAATTCAGGAATTCGCGCCAGAATTAAAGTAGATTTTTAGTTTAATGTTTTAAATAGTTAGCTAGATGCTCTCAATTGAGGGTCATAAAGCTGAAAGTGCGAAGCTTCGACTTCGCACTTTTTATTTAAAATAAAAATGGAATATTCACTCCTGAATATTCCACTTAGTAATAGTTAAGCTAAAATCACTTATTCTGCCTTAGAATTCAAATTCGTATCCGCCAGTCCAGTCAGTGTTTTATCACATTTCTTTTCTTCTTTCAACGTTTCTAACAATAATTTTAAAGCCTCTTTATGACCTAAAACTTTCGCAAAAGCAGCTAGCGTACCATATGTAGCAATTTCATAATGTTCTACTTTTTGCGCAGCAGCGATGATTCCTGCGTCACGTACGGCGCCTATTTCGGTTTCTTCGATGATCCCCTTTCCTTCATCCAACAATCCCGCCATTGCATCACACTTTTCTGCTTGGGCCTTTTTGCCGAGAGATTTAAAAACGGATTCCAACCTTTTAATTTGTTCTTCTGTCTCCGTCAAATGGCTTGCTATAGCATTTTTAAGTTCTTTTGAACTTGCGTTTTTTTCCATTTTAGGAAGTTCCTTTTTCAACGCTTTTTCAGCCCAATAAATGTCTTTTAAGCCATCTTCAAATAAGTCTTGCAAATCCTTCGCAGCCCCTTTCTTGGCTGTAATTTTACTTGAATCTGCTGATTTGCTTTTAGGAGCTGTATCCTTTTTCTTAGTTGTAGATTTTTTAGTACTAGTTTTTTTTGAATCTGCAGATTTGTTTTTCGCTGTTGTACCTTTTTTATCTTTTGTTGTCGCCATAATTAGAAATATTAGTGTGTATAATAGCTTTACAACAAAAAAATAGATATAATGTTTTCCTTTAGATTAACGCGCTAATAAACTCAATTCTTCCGAATTATACATATTGGCACCTTTTAGGTATTTGTAAATTATATCCTTAGTAGCTTCATCTTTCAATTTATGCAGGTTTGAAACTAAATAATCCTTATCCTCCTCAATATTGTCTTTGTATCCCAAAAAGTCAGGTATATGATATTGAATGCATAGACGAATAAAGCGAAGTTCTGTATTGTTAGGGTCGATTTTTATTTGGCTTTCCAGGAGCTTTCTACCATCTTTAAAATAACTCATTTTTTTAAAAGGATTAGCGGTATGCTTTGCCATGAACATATGGAAAGCCGCTTCATAGCCTTTTTCTAAAGGTGTTTTGGAATGGGCTTTTAACTTTTGTAAATGCTTTTTACAAAGGTTTTCATCTTTAACACCTTTATTAAAGTCTTTACGCACGTCATGGAGATTTATAATTTGTGCATCCGCCGTGCATAGCATCAAAAACATAATCAGAGTTCCCAAAAATTTACCCATAATTTATACTCTTTATAATTTTTTACATTTCAATATTTACAAAAAATAAGCCAATTTTGAGGACACTACATTTAAATTATTTTCTTTTAATTATTTTATTAACCTTTGATATAGAAGATTAGTAATTTCTGCTGTTAATGCGACATTACCATTTTTATATGTCGGCACACACCCATTCGTAATAACTAGTATTCCATATTTCTCTTTCGGGTTAAAAAACATCGAACTATACAAGCCATAAGCTGAGCCTGTGTGTCCAACTAAATGTTGACCTGGAATTAATTTTGTAGTTTCTAGCAATGCTAAACCATAGCCTTCTTTATCCGAAATTTTGCTTTGCATTAATTTAGCTGATTTTTTACTTAAGATTTTAACTTTACCAAACTTCCCGTAATTCATATGCATAGTCATGTATTTCGCTAAATCTACAGCGGAAATTTTCATTCCTCCTGTTGGAGAAAAAATAGGTGTACTCTCCCCTATTTTGTAATTGCGCACTTCCTCGCTTCGCGGATTGTAAGCCAAAGGTTGTAGTACAAATGTTTCATTCTTATTATCGTAAGAATATAAAGAAGCAAATCGAGCATTATCCATTGAATCGATGCAATACCCGCCGTATAACCCCAATGGATCTAATATCTGCTGGCGAATGTAGGTATCAAACCGGACATTCGTTAACCTTTCCAACACTGCTCCAGCCATGTTGAAGTTCAAATTACAATATTGGTAATCAGTTCCAGGAGCGTAGGAATTATAGCTTTTGTGGTAATATGGATTTTTAGTAGGGTTAATCACATCCAACTCAAAATAACCATTTGCATCGTTGATGCTTGACGTATGTGATAATACCATACGTAACGTAATTTTGGTATCCGGAAATTTTGGATTTCGCACAGGAAATCCGACCAAATCACCAAAATCATCATCCAAAGAAATTTTCTTTTTTTCTACTAATTGCATCAATGCCGTAGCAGTGAATGACTTGGAAATAGAAGCAATACGAAAGATATTCTTATCCGCATCTAATGGAGTATTATTCTCCACCGAGCTATGGCCAATAGCATTTTTTTCGATTATTTCCCCATCCTTTACAACCACATAAGCGACCCCGACCGCTTTATATTGATCAGCGATTTTTTTGACTTCAGTTTTCAGACTTTGACCATATAGCATTGTATTACTCACAAGAATAGTCAAACAACAACAAATAATGTTTTTCATTTTAATAGATAGTATTTAGGTGAATTTTAATGCCAAACGAAGAGCATATCCAATTACAATAGCAATTACAAAACTTGCTAATGTCCCCAACAAGATATACTCCGTAAATTTAGTGTCTTTTGCGTTTGCTAAATCACCAAACCTGAAAATTGATTTGGCTGCTAGCAAAAATCCAATTCCTGATAAGAATCCTACTTGTATGAATAATACGATTATTAGGCGTTCCATTATGCCGATTAATAATCCTGCATGCAACAAACTTTCTTTGCGTTTGGTTTGAAATTCAAACTCTTTGTCCCATTTAGAGAAAAATAAGCGTAGAAAAATTGGACTCACTACTGTAATTAGTAATAGTGCTATAGCGTAGAGCAAAACGTTTGTGGTAAAAATAAGATCTAAATCCAATGCAGCAGGAATTCCAAAATTATATAATACCACAGCTCCTAATACCGCAACATGCAACAATTGATCTACACAAAAAAACAACAGTGATTTATTCGCAAATTTACTTTCTAACCCAATTTTCAGACTGTCAATAGCTAAATGCGAAAACGTAATAAATGCGATTGATATCCAGTAGTTTTTTAGGTCGGTATAAAATAACAACAATAGCAGAATGGCATGGATGAGGACGTGCAAAAATAAATAAGCTACATTTTCTTTGCGCTTACTGACCATAGTTTTTGTCTGAAATACAAAATCTCCAAGTATGTGCGCAAATAGTAATTTTAGAAATACGACTAACATCTTTTAATCAATTCTTTGGTACAATAATCAATCGTGACTTTTATTTTTTGCCAATTCGCATTTCCCAATTCCGTGCTAATTTGACTTTGGTATTTTCTTTTCAATATTTTAGCAAGCTCACTTTGGTTTGCATCAGGATTTCTAATCTGTGCGGCTACAGTTTGTGCCATATTTTGCGTCCAGCGATTTGCTAGTTCGGTGGATAATTGCAACATTATATTTGTCGGTTCATCCCATTCTCGCCAAGGCGATCTGACAATAATTAAGTTTTTGTCCAAATCATCAAATGCTTCACCCGATCTGACCAACGCATCGCCCGCCGAATTTTTGATATGTTCATCCCAATAGCTTATCTCTCCTAGCCCCAAACCTATCCGCACATCCAAAGGTTCTATTGAACGCATAGTTGCCTTTATCAAAAAAATAGCCTCTATACACTGCTCTATAGAAACCGCGACTTGGAAACTATCTCCTCTAAAAATATCAAAATTATTTGAATAATGTTGCAGACTCTCTTCTAAAACAGGCAACCATTTTTGTATGTCTGCTTTACGTGAACCAACCACATCTCCTGTCAGGATTGCATATATTTTTGCCATAACATTTTCTTTTACAACCATAAATATCACTAAATAAAGTGATATTCACAAATATCATTAATATCAATGATATTTTTATTTATCATTAATATCGATGATAATCAAAACATATTGGAATATTAATTGTCTAAAGAAATAACTAACTTGATAAGATAGCAGTTAAAGAAATTATAAACACAACACGAGAAGAATGAAAAATTTTAAAGCAGATAAAAATTTCAAGCTAAAGAATTATCCAACCAAAATTGATGATATCGATTCGGATAAGGCGAAAAAAGAACTCAAAGAGTTGCGAAAAGAAATTGCCAAAATCCAAGATACAATGTATGCACACAACAAATACAGTGTGCTCATCTGCCTTCAAGGGATGGATACTTCTGGAAAAGATTCGCTTATACGTGAAGTTTTCAAAGACTTTAATGCAAGAGGTGTAGTCGTTCATAGTTTCAAAACACCGACCAGCAAAGAATTGCAACATGATTATTTGTGGCGACATTATGTGGCCTTGCCCGAACGTGGCAAATTCGGTGTTTTCAACCGCACACATTATGAAAATGTATTAGTTACTCGCGTGCATCCCGAATATTTGCAAAATGAAAATTTACCAAAAGTCAACGACAGCAAAGATTTAAAGTCCTCATTTTGGAAAGATCGTTTTAATCAAATAAAAGCGTTTGAAAAGCATATTAGCCAAAATGGAACTATTATACTAAAGTTCTATTTAAATTTAAGCAAAGAGGAGCAAAAGGAAAGATTGCTTCGTCGATTGGAAGAAGAAGATCACAATTGGAAATTCTCGCCAGGAGATCTTGCGGAGCGAAAATTATGGGATAAGTATATGGATTGTTATGAAGATGCTATAAAAAACACATCTACGACGTACGCACCTTGGCATATAATTCCAGCTGACGATAAAAAAGTAGCACGCTATTTAGTAGCTAAAACAATATTGGAAGAACTCAAAAAATATAAAGACATTAGTTACCCCGAGTTGCCAGATGACATTGATAAACATATCGCAAGTTATCGAGATGAACTAGTAAATGAAGAATAAGAATCGTAAAATTATTCTACGCGCATCTTGTGATAACGTTGCGCGATGAATGTAATAATAAAAATCTGAAATGCATGATATATCATTAGGGGTAAGAAATATAAACCAGCATACGGATTATTCATAAAGATGAACTTACCAAATACACTGCCGTGGGTCAATGATTTCTTTGACCCACAAAATAATGCCGTAATTTGATCAGACTCATTAAACTTCAATACATATTTACAGAGAAAATACAACAAACCATATATCAATACAAAAAGCAAAACCACTGCAACAAACAGTTGAAGTAAATATTGATTGCTAAGCGTAGAAAAAATTCCATTTTCAAACGAATGCGCGAAGCTACTATACACAATCAACAAAATGACAGTCTTGTCAAAAGAGGACAGCTTCTTACTGTGTCTAGATGCCCAAAATCCCCAATATTTCTGAAGAAAAAGTCCCACAATAACAGGAAGAATTATTTCTAACATCAATCCTCCATATACATCCAACAATACATTTTCTGTTGTAAAATCCAAAAATAAACTCATCCACAACGGAGTAATAACCACCCCAATAAGTCCAGAAATACTCGCATTGAAAATCGCCGCCGGTATATTGCCTTTAGCTACAGAAACCATTACAACAGAAGAAGATACGGTTGAAGGCAAAGCCGCCAAAAAGAAAAATCCGATCCAAGTATTTTCAGAAATAAACTCTCCAATAAAAGGTCTAAAAAATAAAACAATTAAAGGAAAGATTATGAAAGTCGCTAACTGAACCGCAACATGAAGCCTCCAATTTTTCAAGCCCGATTTTATCTGAACAAAACTTAACTTCAATCCGTAAAAAAAGAAAATTAAGGATACTCCGATAGAAGTAATTGTATCCAAGACAAACCCATCTTGGTATATGGCTAAATATGGAAAAAAATATGCAATTATGATGCTAAATACAAGATATACTATAAAGAGGTCTATTTTCATACAAACCAAATATAGTGCATATTACCTTGCAAGAAAAATTATAAAAGTGTATTATATTCCAAAAAAGAAAACGTTTCTAACTATGAATATAGCTTTGCAAATGATCTATAGTTTGTTTTTGATCTTCAATAATAAATTTCACCAAATCACCAATAGACAACATACCGATTACTTTTTCATCTTCTACAACTGGCAAATGCCTGAAATGATTTTCCGTCATCAAAACCATACAACTTTCTATCGAATCACTAAGACTAATTGTACATGGAGAAGAAGTCATAATCTCCTGAATTGTCGTATCTTTTGAAGACTTACCATGCAATATCACTTTACGTGCATAATCTCTCTCCGTGAAAATTCCCAAAAGCTTTTCATCTTCAATAATTAATAAAGCACTGATATTTTTTTCCATCATAATTTGCAGAGCTTCCAATACAGAAGTATCACGAGACACAGCAAAAATGGCTGCTGACTTTGATTGAAGAATATGTTTTACAGTTTTCATAATCTTGTATTAATTAGTTAATTGATATGTAGAATAAGGCTATTCCCAAATATATAATGTAGCATCACATGTACTTGACTAAAGATAAGAAATCATAGCGATAATAAATATATTAACATTCAATATTTTGCTTAAAATAAAAGTGCAAAATTCACAATCATAGAAGTAGTCCACATGTAAATGTAAATTTTACATTCTTCAATCCATTTTATTAAAATATTCTTAAAATTAACTTCAAAATGTTTTTATATAATTATATTTGTATCACCATGAGTACAGCATCATATTTATCAGATAGAATCAATAGCCTTTCAGAATCGGCAACATTGAAAATGACCAAATTGGGTCGTGAATTAGCAGCAAAAGGCATTAATGTAATAAGCCTAAGTGTTGGGGAACCGGATTTTAATACACCTGATCACGTAAAAGAAGCGGCTAAAAAAGCGTTAGACGATAATTTTACACGTTATTCTCCAGTACCAGGCTACCCTGACTTACGTCAAGCTGTCGTGAACAAATTGAAAAATGAAAACGGCCTTGATTACGATATTTCACAAATCGTGGTTTCTACTGGTGCTAAACAGTCTTTATCAAATGTAATCCTTACGTTGGTAAATCCAGGTGATGAGGTGATCATCCCAACGCCATATTGGGTTTCATACTCTGAAATGGTAAATTTAGCTGAAGGTAAATCGGTATTTATAGATACAGATATTGAAAGCAACTTCAAAATTACGCCAGAGCAATTAGAAGCGGCTATTACGCCAAAGTCAAAAGTCTTTATGTTCTCTTCACCTTGTAATCCGACAGGATCGGTTTACAGTAAAGAAGAATTGGCTGCTTTAGTAAAAGTTTTCGAAAAGCACCCTAATATTTTCATTATCTCTGACGAAATCTATGAGCACATCAATTTCGTAGATAAGCACGAATCTATCGCTCAATTCAAAAGCGTAAAAGATCGTGTTATTATTATTAACGGTTTCTCAAAAGCATTTGCGATGACAGGCTGGAGATTAGGTTATATTGCTGCAAACAAAGAAATCGCTGCAGCTAACGATAAGCTTCAAGGACAAACTACTTCTGGTACATGCTCTATCGCACAGCGTGCTGGTATAGTTGCTTACGAGCAAGGTTTGGATTCGGTATACGAAATGAAAGAAGCTTTCACGCGTCGCCGTCAATTGGTTTATGAATTATTAAATGATATTCCAGGTGTAAAAACAAACTTACCAGAAGGTGCGTTCTATTTCTTCCCAGAAATTAGCTCTTTCTTTGGTAAAAAAGATCCAGAAGGAAATTTAATAAAAGATTCTTCAGATTTAGCATTATACCTATTGAATTTCGGACATATTGCTACTGTAGGTGGTGATTCATTTGGTAACAATAATTACATTCGTTTGTCTTACGCAGCTTCAGATGAAAATTTAAAGGAAGCTTTAAGAAGAATGAAAGAAGCTTTAGGTAAATTAGCGTAATTGTTTGCGTATGATATAAAAAATATAAGGCTTCAATTTAAAATTGAAGCCTTATATTTTTTAGCGACCAATAACTGTACCGTTCGGGATTACAGCGTTTTTCTTTACAACGACTATTCCATCGCATATGGTATAATGTTCAGAATCTTCATCTCCAAGGTGCACTCCTCCAACTATACGCACATCATTTCCGATTCTACAATTTTTATCCAAAATCGCATTTTCGATATAACAACGTTCTCCTACGCCGATTGGAGGTGGCTGTTGCGAATTCGTCTTTTCTACAACAGTACTTAGATCTTCATAATAATCCGAACCCATCATATACGTACGCTTTATTACCGTTCCTCTTCCAATACGAGATCGAACCCCAATTACGGATTGCTCAACTTTATCACTCAAGATGATACAGCCGTCAGCAAGTAATGCATTATTCAATGTTGATCCGGAAACTTTAGAAGGTGGCAACATACGTGGACGCGTAAAAACAGGCTCTCCGAAAAGATTGAATAATGGAATATTATCGGTCAAACTGATATTTGCTTCGAAGAAAGAAGCTATAGTACCGATATCTGTCCAATAGCTATCAAATGGATAACTCAACACCTTACTTTTACCGATAGCCTCAGGAATAATCTCTTTTCCAAAATCCATACCTGGATTCTCTGCCAATAAGCGAGATAAAACACCTTTTGAAAAAACGTAGATACCCATAGAGGCAAGAAAATTTCTCCCCTGTCTAGCAAGATTTTCTGGCACTTCAGAAGTCCAGTCTGGCAATAAATCAGCCGAAGGTTTTTCAATGAAAGATGTCACATCCCCATTCTCATTTGATTTTAAGATACCAAAACCTGTAGCCTCTTTACCCTCCACTGGAATTGTTCCGATAGTAATTTCACCACCATTTTTAACATGGAAATCCACCATCGCTGCATAATCCATCTGATACAATTGATCACCAGAAAGAATCAACACATAGTCGTAATCAACATTCACAAGATTCTTTTGGGTACGACGTACTGCATCTGCTGTACCTTCAAACCATCTATCTCCTTCATTGGTTTGCTCAGCAGCCAAGATATCGATGAAGCCTTTACTGAACACACTAAAATTGTATGTATTTTTAATGTGTTTATTCAGTGACGCTGAGTTATACTGCGTTAAAACAAAAATTTTGTTATAACCTGAATTTAGACAGTTTGATATTGGAATATCGACCAAACGATACTTACCTGCAATTGGTACTGCTGGCTTTGAACGCTGATCGGTCAATGGATAAAGGCGAGTTCCTCGACCTCCTCCTAGTACTATGGATACAACTTTGTGTGACATAATTATTTGAGTAACTGGTTATATAATTCTATGTATTTTTGTGCTGATTTGTCCCATGAAAAATCTAAAGCCATTGCTTTTCGCGTGATAACCGACCAATCTTTTTCTTTAGCAGAATATGCCAAGGCACGCTTAATCGTGCTATCGATACTTTGCACTGAAAAATCGTTAAATACGAAACCGTATCCATCTTCTTGGCTAACATCAATGACTGTATCTTTCAGTCCACCGACGCCACGAACAAGTGGTATAGTACCATATTTTAGTGCGTATAGTTGGTTAAGGCCGCATGGTTCTACGCGCGATGGCATAAGTATAACATCAGATGCAGCATATGCTTCATGCGCTAATGCTTCATTATACCCAAAAAATACAGCAATCTTAGGCGCATATTTTTCAAATGCTATTTCGATATCTTTCTGTATACCCTCATCGCCAGAGCCTAAAATAAATATAGTTAAATTATTTTCATTTTGCGAATAATAATTATGTAAAACTGATGCTAAAATATCTGCACCCTTTTCATAAGCAAAACGGCCAATATAAGTCAAAAGCAGACCATCCGAGGGCAATCCAACTTTCTCACAAAATGCCTCCTTATTTTTTCTTTTCCCACTTTTCACTGTTCGCGATGTATAGTTGCTCAGAATTAATGGATCTTTAGCAGGATTCCAAAGATCTAAATCTATCCCATTTACAATTCCATGAGCTTTATACGCCTGATCTACAAATAAGCTTTCTAAACCTTTTGCTTCGTGAACAAGTTCACCCAAATAACCATCTGAAACAGTAGAATACGCATCACAACAACGTATTGCTGATGAGAGTGGATTAATGGAACCGCCCCAATCCAGTAAGCCCCACTTCCAGGTATCAAAACTTGGCAACAAAATTCCTTTATTCCAATTCATCCAACCTTGGTACTGACCATTATGAATTGTAAATAATGTCTTTATACCAGCTAACTCTCTAAAATCGTTTGTGTTTTTAAGTAAAAAAGGTATTAATCCAACATGGTGATCATGGCAATTAATCACATCTGGACGTATATTATTATTTAATATCCAGTGCAAAAATGCATGTTGAAATGCAAGCCATTGTTCACTATCATCCCCATATCCATAAACCTCAGGACGATCCAAAAAGCCAGGAACTTTAATTAAATATAATGGAAACCCTAGATTAGACTCTTCGTGTGAAAATACCGTGTAATTTAGATATTGTGAACCTTGGTAAAACCCGCCTTCAGCTACCACCTCAAATTTATGAGAATGCACATATGGTTTGTCAAACCACGGCATTACTACACTAGCATCAACACCAAGCTTGCGCTGGTATTTAGGCAGAGCGCCCACCACATCTGCTAAACCTCCTACTTTAGCGACAGGATAACACTCTACACTTAAATGAATAACTTTCATATTTTATATTAGTTTAGGTTGTTAAATATTTAAGTTGTCATCTTTAATATAACACCTCCTAATGGAGGTAACTTTAAGTTGATTGAATTGTCTCTATACATCCAATGTATTGGTTCTGACTTTATATTTCCAATGCTTACACCCGATCCAAAATAATCTAGGTCGTCAGAATTGAAGATTATCTCCCAATTACCAGCAGTAGGAACGCCTACTCGATAGCTTTCACGGACAACCGGTGTAAGATTTAACACCACAACCAAATCATTGTGTTGATCATGACCTTTTCTGATATATGCTAAAATACTATTGTCCGCATCATTCAATTCTAGCCATTCAAAACCTTCTGGGCTAAAAGCCTTTTCGTAAAGCGCTGGTTCATTTTTATACGTCGTATTTAGCTTTTTGAAGAATTCGAACAAGCCTTTATGAGGTGGAAAAGCCATCAAATGCCAATCCAAAGATTGGTTTACATTCCACTCAGAAGTTTGTCCAAATTCGCCACCCATAAACACCAATTTTGTACCCGAGAAAGTATACATAAATAGATATAATGCGCGCAAATTTGCAAACTTTTGCCATTCGTCTCCTGCCATTTTTTTCACCATAGACCCTTTACCATAGACCACCTCGTCATGCGACAAAGGAAGCATAAAGTGTTCATGGTAAGCATATACAGAAGCAAATGTCAATTGACTGTGATTGTATTTTCTATTTATTGGATCTTCTTTAAAATAACCTAAGGTGTCGTGCATCCATCCCATCATCCATTTCATTCCAAATCCTAACCCACCATCATAAGTTGGTTTACTCACGCCTGGCCACGATGTTGATTCTTCAGCTATAGTCTGTACATCAGGGTAATTTGCATACACAGCTTCATTAAATTCTTTTAAGAAATGTACGGCTTCCAAATTTTCTCTTCCACCGAATTCATTCGGAATCCATTCTCCCTCATTTCTCGAATAATCAAGATAAAGCATAGAAGCTACAGCATCGACACGTAAACCGTCAATATGGTATCTATCGAGCCAAAATAATGCATTACTAATTAAAAATGAACGTACTTCATTGCGACCATAATTAAATATATAGGATTTCCAATCTGGATGAAATCCCTTACGCATATCTTCATGCTCATACAATGCGGAACCATCAAATCGGTAAAGTCCATGCGCATCGCCAGGAAAATGTGATGGAACCCAGTCTAAAATCACCCCAATTTCATTTTTGTGCAACTGCTCAATTAAGAACATCAATTCCTGTGGTGTTCCATATCTTGACGAAGCTGCAAAATAGCCTGTGATTTGATAACCCCATGAAGGATAATATGGATGCTCCATAATTGGCATAAATTCAACATGGGTAAAACCCAAGGACTTTACGTAAGGAACTAGCTTTTCGGCTATCTCCCGATAAGTAAGCAAACGGTCGGGATCATTAGGGTCTCGTATCCAAGACCCTATATGCAATTCGTATACTGACATCGGTCGATCAAGACGATTACGATCGTGACGATCTCTCATCCATTTATCATCTTGCCACTGATGCCAAGTTGTTGTAATAACAGAAGCTGTTTTTGGTGGAATTTCCATGGACAATGCAAATGGATCAGCTTTTTCTAAAATCTCTCCAGTATAGGTCTCAATGCGATATTTATACACTTCACCGATGCCAACATTAAAAATAACGCCTTCCCAAATACCACTTTCGTCCCATCGCACATACAATTCATGACTATATGGATTCCAACCATTGAAGTTTCCAATCACGGATATCTTTTTGGCATTGGGTGCCCAAACCGCAAAGTACACTCCTTGTCTTCCATCTAAAAATACAGTCTGAGAACCGAATTTTTCATAAAGACGAAAGTGTTTGCCACTTCTAAACAGACTGATATCAAAATCTGTGAACAAAGAAAAAACTTCAACTGCTCTACTCATAATTGTATATTATTCAATTGTTAATTTTTTGAAATCATTATCCACAAGAATGTATTTTTCACCATTTTCGTCTGTTTGGAAGTCTAAAGAAATACCGTCAACTATTACTTTTTTAGGTTCAAATGGTAGTCCTACCGGATAAATTTTATAATCATCGTACTTTTCTGTAAATAATCCTTCGCGTTGCTGTAAAAGCTTCACACTATTACTCGTACTTGTTTGAATAAAATGCTTCTCCAAATAAATTTCTTGTTCGTAAGCGAAGGTATCACCATGATCGGTATATCCATAACTGTGATTCTCTCCTTGATCGTAAAACATTAACAACTTCAATGACTCGATTTTTTTCTCGCCCGTATATTGCATTACAGGATATTCAGCCATTACAGTTCCTGCTTTGATAAATATTGGCATTTCATCAAGAGGCGTAGCTACTTCTACCTCCGTACCTCCAGCGTGAATAGAATGATTAAAATAGTAATACCAATTGCCTTTTGGTAAATAAACAACTTTAGATTTTTGACCTGGGTTTAATACAGGTGAAACCAAAATTTTATCGCCGAATGCAAATTCTTCCTCACGCAATAAGTTCTTGTAAACATCTTGTTCTAACATGGCTACTGGTCTCAAAATTGGTAAACCATATTTGTGTTGTTGCCAAAATATAGAATAGATATAAGGTAATAATTTATAACGTAATTCAATAAATTTCTTACAAATAGCTTCCCACTCTGGACCAAAACTCCAAGGCTCTCTATCTACAGTATCACCAGCAGAGTGTACACGCATAAATGGTGAAAATACACCAAACTGCATCCAACGCGTGTATAATTCGCCATCAGGATTACCCGTGAAACCTCCAATATCAGTACCGCAGAAAGATAAACCAGACATCGATAGACGTTGCAATTGTAATGTACCAATTCTCAAGTGTTCCCATGTCGCAATATTATCACCTGTCCATACTGATGAATAACGTTGCGTACCAGAATAGGCAGCACGTGTAATTGTAAATGGTCTTTTGTTCTTATATAACTTTTTCAAACCATCGTACGTAGCACGCACCATCTGCATACCATAAATATTATGGGCTTTGCGGTGAGAACCTCGATATCCTTCATAATAGTGCCTTACATCATCTGGGAAAGTGCCTTTACCAAATATTGCAGGCTCATTCATGTCATTCCAAAAACCAGCTACACCATCCTCAACTAGACCTTTATATAATCCGCCCCACCATTCTCTTACTTTAGGATTTGTATAATCCGGAAATTGACAACGACCTGGCCACACGAAACCTTCCATAAAGTAATCATCCCCACGACGGCAGAAATATTTATTGTCTTGCCCTTCTTTGAAGACCCAATAATTTTCATCTACTTTGATACCTGGATCAATCATTACTACCGTCTTAAAACCATTCGCAGAAAGATCAGAAATCATCTTGCGTGGATCTGGGAAATATTTTTTGTTCCAAGTAAAGCAACGATACCCATCCATATAGTCAATATCCAAATAAATGGCATCACATGGAATCTCTCTTTTGCGGAATTGCTCGGTTACATGGCGAACATTCGCTTCTGGGTAATAACTCCAACGACATTGATGATATCCAATAGCCCAAAGTGGTGGCAAGAAATGCGTACCAGTCAAATCGTGGTAACGCTTTACGA
This sequence comes from Sphingobacterium bovisgrunnientis, assembly GCF_009829085.1. GTDB lineage: Bacteria > Bacteroidota > Bacteroidia > Sphingobacteriales > Sphingobacteriaceae > Sphingobacterium > Sphingobacterium bovisgrunnientis. The sequence continues at coordinate 320,552 of NZ_WUQY01000001.1, read as the reverse complement.
CATCAATCAATTGTGGTCCATGAATATAATAATATTGCAACTCACCACCTTCAGACCAAAAACTTGTTTGGTCTTTATGTTCTGCCGCGAAGTCAAAATATGTTTTAAATGTATTGTCGAAGAAAATACCATATGCGTCACCGCCTGTTACACCCAAGTAAAAAGGTATAGTTTTGTACAGTGGTTCTTGATTAAAAGCATACGAATAAGTGTCCGAATTCCAATTTACAATTCTTCTTCCACGAAGATTCAAATGAGAAGCCTTATCGCCGCAACCATAAAACACTTCGTCATCAAATGCTTTTTTGGTAGCGTATACATAATAACCACCAAAATCCATATTCTCTTCCCAGTGCATAGGAGAATAATCGGCATTCATTAATTTTCCTTTAGCATCCGAAAAAGAAACTAAAAAATCTTTCTTACTTATAGTGCATGTAACATTATTTGTGCTAACATGATAATTTTTATCGTCTTCCGAAACCTCATGTACATGAGGTTCATGTTCTTGTTCTACAACCGCATATGAGAAATCATCTAAGAAAACGCCTATAGGTGCCAAACGTACCCTGATGATATCATCCGATATTATTTTAACTTCAATACGCGCTTTCCCATCAGAGAAAATGTAGTTATTTCCCTCTTTAGTAACGCTTTTAACTTCTTGTAGATATGTTTTTTCAATGGTAGGTAAATCCAACACTGGGTTATTTACGTGCTGAATATTTTCTAAGGTCTCCTCAGTAATAAGATCGGAAGCGATTCCTTCTTTCTTTGTGTCCGTCATAATTAAATATGTAATTAGTTTAGTCTGATTGTTTACTGGATTTTAAATTACAATTATTTTTCATAATCTTTTAATTAATTTCATTTTTTTTATTCTATGTTATAAAACACCCAAAGATGGGAGATTGTTTAAATCTCATAATACCATCATATATTTATGTCTTATTAGCATTTTATAGTTCTAATTACGTACCTTTGTATGCTTTTAGCTAGCCCTGTAAGCTGGCGAATAAACATAAAACTGATACAAATGAAATTATCACAATTTAAATTCAACTTACCTGAATCTCTATTAGCTAACGAACCTTCAGAACACCGTGATGAAGCACGTTTAATGGTACTTCACAAGGACACTGGTAAAATTGAGCATAAAATTTTCAAAGACGTTCTAGATTATTTTGATGATAAGGATGTAATGATTTTGAATAACACTAAGGTTTTCCCTGCGCGTATGTACGGCAACAAGGAAAAGACTGGTGCTACTATCGAAGTTTTCTTGTTACGTGAATTGAATAAAGAATTGCGTCTTTGGGATGTTTTGGTAGATCCTGCTCGTAAAATCCGTGTTGGAAATAAATTGTATTTTGGTGATGATGATTTGTTAGTAGCTGAGGTTGTAGACAATACAACTTCGAGAGGACGTACTATTCGTTTCTTATTCGACGGTACAGACGAAGAATTCCGTCGTAATATTGAAATTTTGGGCGAAACTCCACTTCCTAAATATATTACACGTAAAGCGACTCCTGAAGATAAATTCCGTTATCAAACTATATATGCTAAAAACGAAGGTGCTGTTGCTGCTCCTACTGCAGGTTTGCACTTTTCTCGTGAATTGATGAAACGTTTGGAACTGAAAGGTATTGATTTTGCTGAAATCACGCTTCACGTCGGTTTAGGAACATTCCGTACAGTTGAAGTTGAAGACTTGACCAAGCATAAGATGGATTCTGAGCAATTCATAATCACTGATGAGGCGGCAAAAATAGTAAATAAAGCAATTGATGGTAAAAGACGTGTGTGTGCGGTAGGAACTACTTCTATGCGTGCAATCGAGTCTGCTGTATCTGCAGATCGTCGTTTGAAACCAGCTGCTGACTGGACGAGTAAATTTATTTACCCTCCTTATGATTTCAGTATTGCAAATTCGATGATTACGAATTTCCATACACCTGAATCGACATTATTAGTAATGATTGCAGCATTCGCTGGATATGAAAATGTCATGAATGCATATGAGGTAGCTGTAAAAGAAAAGTACAAATTCTACAGCTATGGTGATGCGATGTTGATTATTTAAGAATTTAATAATATTTCAATATTTTTGAGCGTGATTGTTTTCAGTCACGCTTTTTTAATTATAAATCAGTAACTATCTATGTTGAATCGAGTTGTTGTTATTGCTGCAGGAGGATCAGGCTCAAGGTTGAATAAGAATCTACCAAAACAATTTATGCTTTTAAATGAGAAGCCTGTATTGATGCATACAATTTCAGCTTTCGAGCCCTATGTCGATAAAATCATCGTGGCTATAAACGCAGAAATGGTCGATTACTGGAATGAATTGTGTGAGCAATACAATTTCACCCTGCCTCACGAATTAATATTAGGTGGCAAAACAAGATTTCAAAGTGTGCGCAATGCATTGAACTATTTAGAAACACGATTTCCTGATTTTTTCTATGATGAGGATAATACTGTAGCAGTTCATGATGCTGCCCGTCCATTAGTGGATTCGCTTTTAATCGAAAAGTCTTTTGTGTTAGCATTTGAAGGAAAATCAAATGTATTAGCACAGAAAAGTACTAATTCAATTAGAATTGGAAGTATAAGTGATAATGATGCTGTAGATCGTGATACGGTGTGGCAAATACAAACCCCACAAACATTTCCTGCACAAGTAATCCAAGAAGCTTATCAGCAAGCTGAATTACCGACGTTCACTGATGATGCTTCAGTAGTTGAAAAAATTGGCTATTCCATTCACCTCATTGAAAGCAGCTATAAAAATATTAAACTAACTTTTGCAGAAGACTTTGAAATAGCCAAACTCTATCTTAATACGAATTAATGTCTTATTGCTAAGCGTTACCTCGTATTACACGTAATAAAACGACAATGATTGCAATTACCAACAAGATGTGAATAATACCACCTGTTGCATAACCGCCTAAAAAACTAATCGCCCATATAATTACCAATATAACTGCGATCAAATAAAGTAGATTTCCCATATTCCTTAATTTTATAATTGAACCTAGTGTGTTAATTAATTTGTTTTAGGTAATAACAACTAGAAATAAGAAAGGTTTGATTAACGATAAATTATTTTATTTCTACACGCAGTCTATCGTATGCGGGAAAAACATTTTGGGGTAAAATGGATTGTATGTATTCGTGTGTGCCGAATCTATGACTGATGTGCGTAAGATAAGCTGTTGTAGGATTTATATCTGCTATAAAATCTAGTGCTTCATTTAATGTAAAATGCGAAATATGTGGTTCCTCTTGAAGCGCATTAACAACCAAAACCTCCACTCCTTGTAAAATCAATCGAGATTCTGGAGTTATTGTTTTCGCATCTGTAATGTACGCGAAATTTCCTATTCGGAATCCTAAAACAGGCATTTTGTAATGTAAGACTTCGAAAGGTAAAATTTCAGTTCCTAAGATTTCAAAACTATCGAGTGGTTGAATTTCTTTTAACTCCAATTGCGGTACGCCTGGATATTTGATTGCAGAAAAAGCGTAATAAAACTCACGTTGTAACGCTTCTAAAGTCGCTGAATTAGAATATATCGAAATGGCTTGTTGCTGTTGATAATTGAATGCACGTACATCGTCTAGTCCCGCTATATGATCTTTATGGGAATGCGTCATCAATATGGCATCAAGATTCTTAACACCTTCTCGCAACATCTGATACCGAAAGTCAGGACCTGTATCGATTACAATATTACGACCATTATCCAATTCGATCAGAACAGAAGAACGTAAGCGATTATCATGCACATCTGAAGAAGTGCAGACTTCACAATCACAAGCTATGACGGGCACACCTTGCGAAGTTCCTGTTCCCAAAAATCGAATCTTCAAACTAAGCCTCTTCTTTTTTAATTAATGTCTTATAAAATGTCCATTGTTTTTCGTCTAAATCTTCTTTAGTCACTTCAAATTCACGCAACAGAAGAATCAACGAATTGATTTTTATCTCTAAATTGGAGAATTTGTTCACAATAATCATTTTTGTATTCTGAATGACACAAGCTCCCGTCTTGAAATTTCCCTTTTCATAACGAACCTTGTAGCCCAAATCTAATAATAGATTTTCTATTTTGTCTAAATTATATTGCGTAATAGATACCACGATTAATTTACTTTGTAGATGATTACTTTGACGTATTTTTGTGTAGCCAAATACGATCTATAAAATTTGTCATAAACCCTGTTCCATACGCAAATAGCTGCGTGAAGGCTGCAATAACGCCATTGAAAGCAACAACAACACTTTTTGTTGTGATGAGCGCATGTAAAAACAATAAGCAAGTATAAAGAACAACAAAAGCATTACCGAGGTAAACCAAAATTTGTAACGGTATGAATGCGGTAAAAATCGTATAATTAATAATATTTAGCACCAGCAAAACGATCACGCCTAACGTAAAAGCTGCGGGTAAAGCGTGGACTAATTTTAGCTCTGATGGATAAAGTATTGAAATGTCAATACGTCCTTTCCCAAATGCATTTGTCTGTTTGAAAAACTGCGGAAAGCTTGTTCGTCTTTTATGATATACAAATGCTTCCGGTATTAATCCCACTTTATAGCCAGAATTGATCATTCGAATACTAAACTCGATATCTTCTGAACGACGAGACAAATTATATCCTCCAATATTCGACCACAACGCTCTAGAAAGCCCCATATTGAAGCTGCGTGGATGAAACTGTCCAACATGCTTTTTGTTGCCACGAATGCCGCCTGTGGTGAAAGGACTTGTCATGGAATAGCTAATTGCTTTCTGAATTGTTGTGAACGATTCATGAGCTGCATCGGGTCCACCAAAAGCATCCCATTTATTTTCCTCAATCGACCTTTTCACTACTTCTAAATAACCAGAAGGAACTATTATATCCGAATCAAAGACAATAAAATAATCACCTTTGGCTCGTTCAAAACCATAATTACGCGCAAATCCCTGTCCCTCATTTTTCTTTTCAAAATAATGTATATCCAACCTACTTGAAAAAGATTGAACGATATGCTTTGCAGGTTTGCTAGAGCCATCCTCCACAATAATAACTTCAAACGATGTATAAGTTTGTTGCGACAGCGAGGCCAACAACTCTTTGATTTCGTCGGGTCTATTGTATAATGGGATGACTATGGAAAAAAACATATTTTTAGATGACGCGTTCAATATGGTATTTATTTCTTTCAGAACTATTACGTGACAGCAATTCAGCGATAAAGCCTGTCAGAAAGAGTTGAGTACCGATCATAATTGCTAATAATGACAAGAAAAACAGTGGTTGATCCGTCACATTACGATAATCTGTACCATTGGCAATACTCATCAATTTTTCGCAAATCAAGTATATTGTGATAAAGAAGCCAATTAAAAAGCTCACCACTCCTACTGGTCCGAAAAAGTGCATTGGACGCTTACCAAATTTTCCGACAAAAAATATAGACATCAAGTCCAAAAATCCTTTTACGAAACGCCCTGGACCAAATTTGGTCGTACCATATTTACGTGGATAATGTTGTACTACTTGCTCTTGGATATTTGTAAAACCAGCCCATTTTGCAATCACAGGAATATAACGATGCATTTCGCCATAAACTTCTATACTCTTCACTACATCCTTTTTGTAGGCTTTCAACCCACAATTAAAATCGTGCAAATTATCAATTCCCGATACACTACGCGTTACAGAATTAAACAATTTGGTAGGAATAGTTTTCGTCAAAGGATCATAGCGCTTTTGTTTCCAACCCGAAACCAAATCCGCTCCTTGATTCATAATTCTATCGTACAATTCTGGAATTTCGTCTGGACTATCTTGCAGATCCGCATCCATAGTGATAATAACATCACCTTGCGTAGCCGCAAAACCCACATTTAACGCAGCAGATTTACCGTAATTTCTTCTGAACTTGATTCCTGAAATTTGCTCATGGGTTTTCTTCAAATCCATAATTACCTTCCAAGAAGAGTCTTTACTTCCATCATCTACTAGAATAATTTCGTAAGAAAAATTATGCGTAAGCATGACGCGACGAATCCAGTCTGTTAATTCAGGCAGTGATTCTTCTTCGTTGTACAATGGTATTACTACAGATATATCCATTTTATATCGTACCTATTTGGCTATGATTTAGTTAAAATTTGCGGGTTGACCTTGCGAAAGTTTTTCGTTACGCGTAATGGCCGAAAGTATTAATGAAAAAACAAACTGCATCAGAATTGAAATCATCAAACTTCTAAAAATATTTTTGATGGTAATCTGCCCCAGCGTATTCATTTGTTCTTCTAATGCTGCAACACGCGAATCGATTACATCATCTGGTGCACCGCTCGTCTCAAGCTGTTCTATCGTGATATTGATAGTATTGCGCAATACTTCCTCTTGCAATCCAGGATTTATGACATGTACGTATACCATAGTAGATACAGTTGCTAGTACCGTAGATACTAATAGCATTAAGAATATGGATTTCAATCCAATAGAAAAATTCCAAAATCCACCATTCTTTTTGCGCAATGTGTAAGAAAATGCTAATGCCACGATCATATAAAAAATCGTATTGATAATGAATGACATAGAAGTCAACATCCAAAACGATTGCATATTGCGGCTTACAAATAACACGATGATTCCTAAAAGAAATGAAATTATCCCGAGGATAATTCCATACTTAATACTTTCCTTTTTGTTGTACGAGGCATTGAAGCCCGCTTCAGAAAACTTTCCTTCAACCATTTTTTATTTGTTGAAATTAACGATTACCTGATAAAGAGCTGTTTCGTAAGCTTTATTTTCAGCATGAGAAGTAAACTCTTCAATTTGTTGAGCTGATGGATTTTGCTCGTAGAAGAAAGAAACAACAGGATTAAATAGCTCATACAATTCTTCCATGGGACCAACTGTTTTCGCGACTTTGGCAATTTCCGAATAATCCGATTCTACCAATATTTGATTAGCAATTACTTTTTCATAAATACGGTGCTCATCTTGGAATTCATCTTCTTCTACCAATAAGAATTCTTTCAAATAATCATCCAAATCAACTTCTATCTCATCATCCGCGCATTCTTTCAAATACAAGAAAACATTCAACAATTCTGTACCACGATCCAAAGTATCCTCTTCTATTTGCTCCCACTCTTCCGAATCCAAATAATCTTCTTCTAATTTCTGTACGTCTTCTGCAAAGAAATTGATCATTAACAAATCAAAAGATAATTCTCTTAATTCCTCAAATGACTGGTGATTATCAAATACGGTATCCATAGCTCCCACTTTCGTCATAAAAGGAGCTTCTAGCGCGAATGTCGTTTTTAATGCAGAAAGAAATTCAGCACTTTCAACATTTTCTAGTGATGCATAAGTCGCTACACCAGCTTCTAACGCATTTTTTACTTTATTATCCATAGTATTAATTATTTATAATCAATTGGTTATTATTTACAACCAATTTTACTTTACCCACTAATTCGGAACCGAATAATGGATTATTTTTACCTTTAGACTTGTTTGATTTTTCATCAAAAGTCCATTTTTCATTACGATTGAATACCACTAAATTAGCTTCGGCACCTTTTTCAAGTACAGGTATATCCAAACTTACGACTTTACGTGAACCGATTACTAATTTATCAACAATTTGCTCATCAGACAAGCCAGCTTTGATTAATAATGGCAACACCGTTTGTAAACCTGTGATACCATTTTTTGCAATTTGAAATTCTACGTCTTTAAATTCTATTTCTTGTGGCGTATGTTGAGAAACTACCGCATCAATTACCCCCTCTTTCAATCCCTTCAATAACGCTTTGACATCCTTTTTGGTACGTAAAGGAGGACTTACCTTATAATTGGAATCAAATCCTACCACATCATCATCAGTAAAGACTAAATTATGCGCAGCAACATCACAAGTAACTTTTAATCCTTTAGCTTTTGCTTTTTTGATTAATTCTACAGATTCTGCTGTAGAAATCGTCGTAAAGTGGATAGGCGCTTCATTGTATTCTGCTAAGTACAAATCACGCGATACCATTAACGATTCAGCCAAATTTGGAATACCTTTCATACCCAAATATGTACTCATTATCCCTTCATTCATTTGATTTCCTCCAGCAATGGATTCATCCTGTGCAAATGAAATAATCAACCCCTCAAATCCTTTTGAATATAATAAGGCTCTTCCCATCAAACCAGCTTGTTGAACACTTCTATTTCCATCACAAAAAGCCAACGCACCGTTGATTTTCATATCATACAACTCAGCCAATTCATTGCCTTCGCGCTTTTTGGAAATCGCACCAATTGGATGCACATCTACCAGATTTCCTTTCGCAGCATTCACCAAAAGAGAAACTTCAGCTCTACTCTGAATGGAAGGATTTGTATTCGGATGAACAGCTATACCCGTAAAACCACCCGCTGCCGCAGCTGCAGTTCCTGTTGCTACATCCTCTTTAGTTTCGTAGCCCGGTTCACCAATATTTACATTCAAATCAAAGAAACCCGCACTCACTGTAGATCCATCAACATCGATGGTTTGAACATTTTTTTCTGCCGTTATTTTACTTGCTATATCTGCAATTACTCCATCTTTAATTAAAATATCGACTTTTTGACCGTCTAAAGTATGACCTGGCGAAATCAAATTGGCAGAAGTAATTAGGAATGTACTCATTGGATTAATTCTTGGAAAAAAAAGGGATTTGAAATTCTAAATGTTGTAGAATACACAAAATATTACATAGTATGTCCATATAAATCGCATATAAGTTGACGCATAAATAGACTATATTTTTGTGTTTTTTCATTAAAAGACAAATGTACGCAAAAATGCTTTTACATAAAGAAGGATTTTCAATGGCATACGTTATTTATCGCCCCAACGATAGGTATCAATTTTTAGATCTATCAGTGATAATACACGATCAACAACGGTCGCCGCTACATCCTCCATAGACTGCGGTAAGCTGTAAAATGAGGGAGATGCTGGACAAATAATCCCTCCCGCCTGTGTCACTGCAGCCATATTGTTTATATGGATTAAGTTAAGTGGAGTTTCGCGCGTAACCAATACTAATTTACGGCGTTCTTTCAATATTACATCTGCTGCACGCGTAGTTAAGTCTGATGAAGTTCCAGTTGCAATACGAGCTAATGTTCCCATTGAACATGGGCAGACAATCATACTATCGTATTGCGCTGATCCCGAAGCAAAAGGCGCCATAAAATCATTTTTGGAATAAAATGAAAAATCAAAATTATTGTAAGATTCATCACCAAGCTCATACCTCCACACATATTTTGCATTATCAGACATCACTACCCCTACATCTGCTAGTTGATCTGTTTTAATTAATGCTAATTTTTCCAATAACACTTTTGCATATATGGATCCTGACGCGCCAGTTATAGCAACTACTATCTTCCTTTTACTCATAAAAACAAAGCTAAATAAAAAAGGGTCGAATAAGAAATATTCGACCCCTACATCTACCTATGAAAAACATGCCCTTGGGGAGGGCATAACAAAAGTAGCAAGAGCTTTGTTAACTACAAGGGAAAATTATTAATTAATAAAGGATTGATATAAATTTGTAGTTATAAATCTACAAAAGTCATCCACTTAAACAACCGACCGCACAACTATAAATAACTTTTTATTAAAAAAATTTTCTTAGAGATTTAGTTAATGAATATTTTATTAATAAACATTCTGAAAATTATCCACAATTTCAATTTTTTTGATAATTTTTATTTACTTAGAACTATTAAACATGTAATAATGAGCTTATCAATTCTTGAACAATACATAGAGACTGGCAATCATTTGGATTTAGAACATCTTTTAAGTGTCCAACCTTATATTCTAAAAGAGAGAACAAGTCATGATATTTCTCCATTGTTACTTGCGTGCTATTACAATAAGCCTCAAATAATTCAAGTTATACTCAAATACACCACAAGTATTACGATACATGAGGCCTGTGCGACAGGTTTGCTTCAACATATACAAATGATGGTTGAACATAAACAGGATATTGTTGAAGAATTGTCCACTCATGGATTCACTGCATTAGGAATTGCTACACATTTCAACAAAGAGGATATTGTGCGATTTTTACTTACCCATAAAGCTGATCCAAATATTCCCTCTCAAAATGGATATCAAGTATACCCTTTACATGCTGCATTGAGCAATAATAATAGCGACATAGGCAAGCTTCTAATTGAAGCTGGAGCTGAGGTGAATGTTCGACAATATGGAGGACTTACTCCATTACATTATGCTGCGCAACATGGAAATATTGATTTGATTATTATTCTATTAGAACAAGGGGCTGATATCAGTGTAGTAAGTGACACAGGAGATACTGCAGCTCATTACGCTGCAAAAAAAGGATTTCATGAAATAGCAGAAATACTTAAAACAACTTAACGACTAAGCACACAGTAACCTATTGCGCAATCGAGACATTTCTTTCCTGCACAATAATGGCGGAATAGCTGCAGTAATGCTTGGGACTCGCCTGCAGTTTTAGCTTCTATTGCTCTTTCCTTGAACCCAGCAACAATATTATTTTTCTCAACTTTCAAATTATGTAACCATTCCAAGGCCTTTTGTTGTAAATCTTCTCGGCCAATATATTTTCCGTACGTAAATAATATGGGTATAAAAGCATTTAAGACTATATGCTGTATAAAATCAGAAGTTAATCGAGTATCATGTGGTTTTGATATTTTATGGAAATGAAAATGATCTCGCCAATATCCAGATGTACAAATAGCTTCCAAATCTTCAATAACCTCCTGCAATGCGCTTGTTTTTATAAATTCAAACCATTGAATCCGTTTATTTAGCAAGCCGCATAATTGCGCCATACGATATGTAGGAAAATTATAAGGACGCATTCGCAAAAATTTCCACTCGACGAGTGATTGGCTACCTAAACCATGCATATGCTTTAAATATCCAAATTCCTCCCAAAGATCTTTAGCATATGCATCATCTAAATTTTTGCTAGACAAAAATCCTGACAATCCAAACAATAGAGCTTCTAGTTTGAATGGATCATTAGCGTATTTGTACAACAGATTAGTATTCAATTGGAGCATTAATTTCTCAAACGCATCTGAATTTACCTTCATCCCAAATGCTTTAGATATGGCTATCAATTGCACTTTCTCCCAATCATATCCTGTTAGTTGAGCCCACGAAGTCACTATTTCCATTTTAGATTCTAGGCGTTCAATTATCAATCTGTCCAACCAATTTGAAATCGTTAATTCCGGAACTTTATGCAATTGATTTTCACATGATATCCACTGTTCATTACTCATCAATTGATGGTATTTTTCTAACAAAGCATTGTCTACATAATTTTTAAGCACTAAAGTGGGGATATTAGTGTTATCTAATCGAATCGCTCCACTCTGTTCATAATTTTCCCATACAACGTGTAAGAGTTGTAACGGGGATCTAAATGATGTTGATGAAATTTCCAATCCAATGAGCTAACATGCAACTCCACATTTCCCACCCAAATTCGACCATTGATTTCAATTTTGGCAAATTCAAAATCAGCTCCTGCATTTGTATTATATTGTCCAAAATCAAGCACACGCAGAGCTTCACCCTGTGTAGTACGAAGGTTGGATTGGTTAATTAATTTATAGCGCCATATAAAATGAAGCAATTTCTCAGGCCACTTCATTCTGAAAATTAACGAAATAAAATTAATTTTTATAATAAATATTTAATTCATTATCACCAACCAATTGTTTTTCTGTTGCTGTAGATCTTAAAACAGGAGATTGCACGCCATTCTCCCACGATGAATTACCAACAAATACACGTGCTTCATCCCACAGTCCAGCGTCTACAAATTGTTGAATAGTCTTCGCCCCTCCTTCTATAATAATGGATTGCACATCCATAAGATAAAGTTGGTATAAGATATTTTGCGGAAGGTATAAATCAAAATTTTCGAGCTCAATATATTTTAGATGACCATTCCAATCGGTTTTGATGGAATTGAAAATTATTAAGTCTGATTCTGTGGATAAAAATAAATTTGAATCAGTTGGAACAGCTAAGGATTTATCAATTAGGACACGTTTTGGCGATTTTCCTGACCACAATCTATTGGTTAATTCGGGATTATCAACTAAAGCCGTTCGCGTACCTACTAAAATAGCATCTTCTTCCGAACGCCATTTGTGAACCAACTGTTTACACGCAGCATTCGAAATCCATTTTTGTGTTGTATCAGGTGGAGCAAAGAAACCATTTTGCGTTTCTGCCCATTTCAAAATCACGTATGGCCTATATTGACTTATACGCGTAAAAAATCGACGGTTTATAAATTTACATTCTTTTTCCAAGACGCCCACAACAACCTCAATTCCTGCGTTAGTTAATTTCTGAATACCAAGACCATTAACCTTTGCAAATGGATCAAGACAACCAACCACAACTTTTTGAAACTGATACGAAACCAACATATCTGCACAAGGAGGCGTTTTACCATGGTGCGCACAAGGTTCTAAGGAAACATAGATAGTAGATTTTTTAAAAAGTTGTTTCGCTTCTGATTCACCCAAACAGATAATCGCATTTTGAACAGCGTTGACTTCTGCATGCGCACCACCATAAGGTGAAGTATATCCCTCTCCTATGATTTTATTATCACACACAATCACCGCCCCAACCATAGGATTTGGACTTACAGTCCCCGCACCCAAAACTGCCAATTCCAAACATCGTTTGATATACTTTTCCTCTTTTTGCATAATACAAACTTAGCATTTTGCCATATTTTAAAAGAAAAGCCCTGCATAATATTGTAATTTTGTGAAATGGGAACTACTTGGAAAGATTTTGAGATTCTTTTTCAGCAAAAGCTTGCACCGGTTTACGATGCGGACGAAATCAAAACATTATTTTTAATGGTGATAGAAGACATTGCTGCTGTGAGTTCGGGGAAATATTTAATAGAAAAATCAAATCCTGCTGATAATTACACTGCACAGATATATTCTATCCTTCAAGATCTCATGAATGGAAAACCATTGCAACATATACTGGGTAAAGCCGATTTTTATGGTTTAAAATTTGAAGTAAATGAAAGCACATTGATTCCAAGGCCTGAAACCGAAGAGTTGGTTCATCTAATACTACAAGATCATATTAAACAAGCGAAATTAAAAGTTATTGATATCGGGACTGGAACAGGATGTATTCCCATCACCCTACAAAAACATCTCAACAAAAGTAATGTATGGGCTGTCGACATTTCCGCGGAGGCCATTGAAGTAGCAAAACGAAACAACTCACGTCTCCATCAGAACGTTCAATTTATTTTGGCTGATATTTTAGAATGGGAATTCATGTTCGCTGAGACACAAGGTTTTGATATTATCGTAAGCAATCCACCATATATTACGCCACTTGAGAAACAGCATATGCACGCAAATGTATTAAATCACGAGCCACACTCCGCGCTATTTGTAGAAGAATCGGCTCCCCTAATTTTTTACGACTATATCGCTGATTTTGCACTGTATCATTTGCAACCTGACGGAACCTTATATTTTGAGATTAATCAATATTTAAGTCAAGAGACTGCGGACTTACTGCACAAAAAAGGATTTGAAACAGTGGAAATATTTAAAGATATTAACGGGGCAGACAGAATGATTCGTGCAAAGAGACAGAATCATTTAAAACAGCTTTAGACCTTTAATTAAGAACATATTTTTTCAATCTGTAAAACAAAGAGTTATTAAATTTATTAAAATATTTTGAAGTAAAATTTTGCATGTGCAATAGTTTTTTCTACCTTTGCATCACTTCAAACAACGAAGGGTATTTCATTACGAAATAGGATTCCGTAGCTCAGCTGGTAGAGCAATACACTTTTAATGTATGGGTCCTGGGTTCGAATCCCAGCGGGATCACAAAACACGAAGCTCAATCCAAAGATTGGGCTTTTTTTTATAATTTATTATTCCAAAGTACCAATTTTAACCCTTTTTGACATCTATTTAAAATTTTATAGATATTTAGAAATTAAATTAAGAAAAATACCATTAGATCTTTACTCTAAATTACAAGCTTAAAAACCATAATAAAAGAACTATTGGACACAATTAAACTTAATTGTTTTTTTTAAGCCCACAGTAATACCTAATTATAGGTATTTACCGCAATATCCTCTGAATTTATTCGTATTCATAAGCGAGTTAAAGGTAATTGGATTGATTTTTGCTAAGTGTGGACAGGTTACGACCAAACTTTAACCGTATATCTACGAAAAATTTATTTATAAAGTCTACTTATGATCTTGATTGTCGATGATAAAAAAGAAAACATATTTTCATTGAAGACCCTCTTGGAGTCCAAGAACTTTGTTGTAGATACTGCGCTTTCTGGTGAAGAAGCGTTAAAAAAGGTACTCAAGCGAAATTATGCACTTATCATATTGGATGTGCAGATGCCTGGAATGGATGGTTTTGAGGTTGCCGAAACCTTAGCTGGATACAGTCGCACGAAGGATATACCTGTAATTTTTCTATCAGCAAATAACACTGATAAACAGTTTATTACTAGAGGCTACGATTCAGGAGGAATAGATTACATTACTAAACCAGTAGATCCCGAAATTCTCTTACTTAAAGTTAGAACGTTTTCTAGATTGTACGAGCAAACGGTATCGCTTAATGAAGCACAATCCAAACTGCAATCTGAAATAGAAACGCGTAAAAAAGCTCAAGAAGAACTAAGAAAGCAAGTAGAGCATTTACATTCCATTATGGAAAGTTTGCCGCAAATAGCTTTTACTGTAGACCATAATGGAGACATTAGTTATGTAAACCACAGCTGGTTCAATTATTCTGATTCTGCCTTTACCCTGCCCGAAACCCATCCCAATGAGACAGATCAACTAGCTTATTTTCTTGCTAATTGCAAAGAATTGGAGACTTCTATTGAAAAGGAAGTTCGTATCAAAGAATTGCGAACCGGATTATTTAGGTATCATTTATTACGTATCATTCCTATCAAAGAGAATGGCAAAGTTTGCAACTGGATTGGAACTTTAACGGATATCAATGATCAAAAACTAATTGAAAGTAAGAAGGATGAATTTCTTAGTATTGCGAGCCATGAATTAAAAACGCCTCTCACTGGAATAAAAGCATACGTCCAGCTTCTCGAACGCGTACTAAATAAACAAGATTCGGATGTAGTGAAAACTTATATTGGACGCGCCAAAGACGAAGTCTCAAAATTAGAGTGCCTTATCGCTGATTTATTGGATATCTCTAAAATAGAAAATGGACAGATGAAAATTGACAAAAAGGAGATTGATCTGGAAAAAACTATCAACGATGCCATGGATACCATCCGCGAGACACATTCCTCATCTATTGTTGTTGAAAGAACTGGTGAAATTTTCGATAAACCTATTGCAGCGGATGCACTACGCATCGAACAAGTATTGGTAAATTTCTTAACGAATGCTCTAAAATATTCCCCTGATACAGAAAAAGTATTGGTAAAAACTTGGGTTGAAGACAACAAAGCTTGCATTGCTGTACAAGATTTTGGAATAGGCATACCTGTAGAAAAGCAGAAATACATTTTCTCTAAATTCTACCGCGTAGAAGAATCTTCCTTGAAATTTCAAGGATTAGGTATTGGTCTTTATATCTGTGCCGAAATAATCAACCAACATCAAGGAAGTTATGGCGTGGAAAGTAAAATCGGCGAAGGAACAACAATCTATTTCTCTTTACCTTATAACCAACTAAATTATGCCTAAACAACTCATTAAAAAGCTTCAAATAGGCTTTGGGTTTTCATTTATTATACTACTTATCACTTCGATTGCGTCATTTTTGAGTGTACGCAATCAGATAAATCAACGCGAAAAAGTATTACATACCCAAAATACTTTATTGAGTGCTGATCGTATTTTAGTTGATTTATTGAATGCTGAAACTGGACAGCGTGGCTATATTTTGACGAATAACGAAGCATTCCTTGCTCCATTCTACAAAGGCATGGAGTCGCTTCCCAAATCAATTGAACAAATTCGAAATCAACTCGAAGTTACCTCATCACAATCAACACGTATCGATAGTATTTCAAGTCTTGTACATGCTCGATTAAGTATATTAGGTGAGATTGTGGATGCCAAGAAAGCAGGTAAAGAAATTGACTTAAGTCTATTGGAGCAGGGAAAAGTCTACATGGACAGCTGTCGTATCCTGGTTGAAGATCTGATTGAAACAGAAAGTCAATTGTTAGAAGTAAGAAGTAGAGCAATGAACGTTACGTCTAATTATACGTCAATGTTTATCTTACTTGCTTGCTTTGTTTCACTTATTATTACCTTCTTCTTCTACAAACAAATTCGCAATGAATTTACAGCAAGAGAAAAACTACAAAAAGAACTTCAGGATAAAGATATTCAACTAGCCAAAAGGTTGGCTACAGTTCAGCGTATTGCTCGCAAAATAGCCGAAGGTGATTATTCAGTTCGTGCTAATGAGGACGAAAAAGATCATTTGGGTGGCATAGCGGCTGCATTAAATGAAATGACTGAAGCACTTCAAAAATCTTTTGATGAAATCAGTCAAAATGAATGGAAACAAACTGGATTAGTTAAAATAAATGAAATTCTAACAGGCAATAAACCTGAAATCGAAATAGCAACCGACGCATTAGCACACCTAATACACTACGGTGAATGTATGAATGGTGCGTTTTATATCTTAGAAAATAAAAAACTGGCTTTAAAGAGCGCATATGGTTTAGAATCGACTATGCTTAAAGATTACCAACCTGGTGAAGGAATGGTAGGACAAGTATTTTTGGATAAAAAAATAAAATTACTAGAGAATATTGCTAAGGAAGATTATGTAGTAAGTTTTGCTAATGGTCAAATTAAGTTAGCAAATATTCTGTGGCTACCTCTCACTGCGAAAGGCGAATGTTTTGGTGTAGTTGAATTGGCATCCGATACTGAATTTGAGGAAGTTGATCTTGAATTTTTCCAAGATGCCTGCAAACTAATCACATTAGAAATATTAGCTGCCAAAAGTAGACAGCGGATTCAAATGTTGCTCGAAGAGACACAAGCGCAATCCGAAGAACTACAAATGCAACACAGTGAACTAGAGGGTCTTAATAATGACTTAGAAGAATACACACAAAGGCTACAAGCTTCTGAAGAAGAGCTGAAGGTGCAGCAGGAAGAATTGATGCAATCCAACCAAGAACTGGAAGAACGCGCCAAACTTTTGGAAGAAAAAAATCAGCTTATTGCTATTCGCAATACAGAAATTCAGAAAAAAGCCGAAGAACTTGCATTGAGTACAAAGTATAAATCCGAATTCCTAGCAAACATGTCTCATGAGTTGCGTACGCCGTTAAATTCAATTTTACTTTTGTCGCGTTTAATGGTTGAAAATGCGGATGAAAATCTCAATGAAGATCAAATAGAATCAGCAAAAGTAATTCAAAGTTCTGGTACAAGTTTATTGAGTTTGATTGACGAAATTTTAGATTTATCTAAAATTGAAGCAGGGAAAATGAAGTTAGAATACGAATCTGTTTCACTTTCTTCGTTGTGTCAAGATTTACAAAATATGTTCCGTCCTGTTGCTTTGGATAGAGGATTGGAATTCTACACGGAGATCGATTCCTTGTTGTCAGATTACATGGAGACGGACAAACTTCGCTTGGAACAAGTATTACGCAATTTGATTGCTAATGCCATTAAATTTACACAACAGGGTGAAGTTCGCTTACGTATTACACCAGACCCTTTGCGCCATAATTTTATCCATTTTTCCGTTTCAGACACTGGAATTGGAATTGACGCAGACAAACAAAAAGTTATTTTCGAAGCTTTCCAGCAGGCCGACGGTTCTACACGTCGTAAATTTGGCGGAACTGGTTTAGGTTTATCAATCAGCAGAGAAATTGTAAAATTACTTGGTGGTAATATTGGATTACAAAGTCGATTGGATGAAGGAAGTACGTTTACTATTCAGATTCCTATGAATAAGGATTCCATAATTGATCAGAAATTAATTTCTGAGCCAATAAATAATACTTCTTATCAGCAAGAATCAGAACTTACAGTAGATTTAAAAGAAGAAAAAATCCCTTATACATTAATAGATATTCCAGAGGAAATAGATGATGACCGCAATAATTTAAAGGTCGGTGACAAAATCATTTTGATTGTGGAAGATGATACGAATTTCGCGAAAGCGCTATTAAAATATACGCATCAGCAAAAATATAAAGGTATTGTCCTTGTGCGTGGCGACCAAGTATTGGAAGTAGCCGAAAAGTATCAACCATTAGCCATTTTACTGGATATCCAGCTACCAGTTAAGAATGGTTGGGAAGTAATGGATGAGTTGAAAAACAACAGCAAAACACGTCATATCCCAGTGCACATCATGTCTTCTTTACAAATGAAAAAAGAAAGCTTGATGAAAGGTGCTATTGATTTTATCAATAAACCTGTGGCACTAGAACAAATGGGACAAATTTTCCAAAAAATAGAGGAAGCTTTAAATCGTCATTCGCAAAAAGTGTTGATTGTCGAAGAAAATCCAAAACACGCTGAAGCACTCTCCTATTTCTTAAACAATTTTGATATCACATCTGAGATAAAAACCAATGTCGAAGACAGCGTGCAGACTTTATTAAATTCAAAAGTCAACTGTGTTATTTTGGATATGGGCCTACCAGACAAAACAGGTTATGCTACATTGGAAGCCATCAAAAGAAATCAAGGTTTAGAAAATTTACCAATAATTATTTTTACGGGTAAGAATCTATCGCATGCTGAGGAATTAAAAATAAAAAATTATGCCGATTCTGTGGTTATCAAGACAGCGCATTCGTTCCAACGAATTTTAGATGAAGTCGGACTGTTTTTGCACTTAGTCGAAGAACAAAACGGAGATTCGAAGAATAAAACCAACAAGTTAGGCGCATTAAATGAAGTTTTGCACAACAAGACAATTTTGATTGCCGATGATGACGTGCGTAATATTTTCTCTTTGACCAAAATATTAGAAAAATACAATGTCAATGTTGTCTCGGCTATGGATGGTAAGGAAGCTCTTGAAAAGCTCAAAAGCAATCCCGATGTATCTATTGTACTCATGGATATGATGATGCCTGAAATGGATGGCTACGAGACCATTCAAAAAATTAGAGAAATGAACGCTTATAAAAACTTACCGATTATTTCTGTAACGGCTAAAGCGATGACAGGTGATCGGGAGAAATGTATACAGGCTGGTGCTTCAGATTACATTTCAAAACCAGTGGATAAAGATCAACTATTATCCTTGTTGCGTGTTTGGTTATATGAGATATAAATCTAAAAGAAGATGAAAACCGAGAACAGAGATGTGGTCCTTATCATTGATGATGACAACCGCAATACTTTCGCCTTGCAGTTAACATTGAAGGCTAAAGGCTACAAATTTATATCTTCATCGGATGCCAAAGAAGGTTTGGAATTTTTGACTACTAAACCAAATATTGGTATTGTATTGATGGATATGATGATGCCTGAGATGGATGGTTACCAAGCATTAAAAATCATTCACTCGTCAGAGAAATATCCAAAGGTACCCATCATTGCAGTTACTGCACAGGCTATGAGTGGTGATCGCGAACGCTGTATTGAAGCGGGTGCTACAGATTATATTGCAAAACCCATTGACGTGGATATTTTGATGAATATCCTTAGAAAATATATGTAAAAATGGAGCTAGATATTATCCGAGATGATGAAATGGAATTGCTTTTGGACGATGTATCGGTATTATACGGTTATGATTTTTCGCAATACAGTAAAGCATCACTAAAAAGACGCTTGAATAGAATTTGTTTGGTAGACAAGTTTGCAAGTTTTGCAGAATTACGATACAAAGTAATCAGTGATAAGTCCTATTTGCAGCGCTTCGTAGAAGAGATTACTGTTAATGTGACAGAAATGTTTCGTGATCCTTTGTTTTACAAAAAACTTCGCAACGATATTCTTCCAAAATTGGGAACGTATCCGTTTATTCGCATTTGGGTGGCAGGCTGTTCCACTGGTGAAGAAGCATATTCTATCGCTATTCTACTAAAGGAAATCAACCTTTATCACAAAGCATTAATTTACGCAACTGATATTAATCCAACGGTGATTGAGAAGGCTTCGAAAGGAATATTTCAGTTGAGTGTGATGAAACAATATTCTGAAAATTACATTCATTCTGGCGGAACAGTAGATTTTTCCAGCTATTACACGGCAATGTATGACGTGGTAAAATTACAAGAAGATTTGAAAAGTAGAATATTATTTTCGACACACAATCTTGTATCAGACAGTTCTTTCAACGAATTTCAACTGATTATGTGTCGAAATGTATTGATATATTTTGACAAAGATCTTCAAAACAAAGTGTTTGAATTGTTTGACAATAGCTTGCAACCATTGGGTTATTTAGCTTTAGGTGATAAAGAGACTATACGTTTTTCCTTACTAGAAAAACGGTACAAACAATTTAAAGGTCAAAAGATTTGGCAAAAAATAAGTTAACAATTGCATGCAAACAAAAGTATTATTAATAGGTGGATCAGCAGGTAGTATACCCGTACTATTGCAATTATTGCCCGACATTCATGTCGAGATTGGCTTTCCTATTATTATTATTTTGCACCGCAAAGCATATCCAAAAAGTACTTTGCATCAGCTTTTTGAAACCTCCACTGCGATGAAGGTGCAGGAAGTGGAAGACAAAACTAAGCTAGAAAATGGCACTATTTACCTGGTGCCAGCAGATTATCATTTACTATTTGAGAACGAGCAGTATATTGCTTTGGATGCTTCCGAAAAAGTAAATTATTCGCGACCATCCATAGACGTCACATTCGAATCTGCCGCACGTATATTCCACGATACTGCTGCTGCTATTTTACTTTCGGGAGGCAGCCAAGACGGCGTAGAAGGGTTAAAAACTATACTTTATCACCACGGAAAGGTAGCCATTCAAGATCCGAAAACAGCAGAAGTAAGTTATATGCCGCAGCAAGCTCTAGAGAAGATACCAGAAATTAGCCAACTCCTACCCGAGCATATGGCAACATATATTAATCATTTGAAAAAATAAAGGATCAGCATACCTATGAAAAATAAGACGATACTCGTATTTGATGACGATAAAGCTATTTTAGAAATATTTTCAATAGTGCTCGAAAGCGCAGGATATCACGTAGAAATATCTTCTACGTCGCATGATATTATTGAGAAAGTGGCTAAAGTGAAACCAAATTTAGTCATCATGGACAATTGGATACCTGAAATAGGTGGCGTAGAAGCCACTAAGCTTCTAAAAAATCATCCAGATTATAAAGACATTCCAGTAATTTATTGTTCAGCAAATAACGATGTAGAAACACTGGCAAATCGCGCTGGAGCAGAGACTTATTTATCCAAGCCATTTGATTTGGATGAATTGGAAAAAAAGGTTGAACTTACCATCAATTCTATTACCACTTAAAATAATCACACATACATAGGCTTTCCATGAAAGCCACCGGTTTCAAGCAAGAGCTCAATCAATTATTGAGCTCTTTACTTTAATCAATAAATAATTGTTGTTTCCAGAGAAAAGAGCTACTTGGAATAAGTTCAGATTCATTGACAGACTCATCCACACGAATAATATGAAAGTACGAATCAATATACCTTATGATATTAAAAAAAATTTGAATACTGCTGACAATCAGTTGTCATGTTCAGTTAGTATATTTGAAAACATTAATCAATTAGCTTTATGTTTTCCGTCCAACAAATTGAAGATGCGCACGAAAAAGTAAAATCAGGTGCTGACTTTCCCAAATATATTCAAGCAATTAAGGAATTAGGCGTATTAGCTTTTGAAACTTGGGTTCGTGATAGTCATACGGTGTATATTGGGAACAATGGCTTTCAGACTCAGTCCACATCAAAATACGAAAACCTAGAAATCTCTACTCAGGTAGACTTGGAGCAATTTAAAAATTACCTAAAAATTCATCAAAAAGGGCAAACAGATTATTATACCTTTTGCACGCATTGCGCCGAAACAGGTATTGAGAAATGGATTGTAGATCTGTTCGAAATGACTTGTACCTATTATGACCAATCAAAAAATGCGGTATTGATAGAAACAATTCTTGTTTAACACTATTAAGAAAAACATATTTCTAACACCAAAATTTATCAAAAATATCAATCCATGCGTAAACTTTGCTTATTTATTGCCTGTAGCCTAGACGGCTATATTGCAAAACCTAACGATGACCTAAGTTTTCTAAAATTAGTAGAAAAAAATGGCGAAGATTATGGTTACAATGACTTCATCGCCACCATAGACACGTTAATTATTGGACGTAAAACCTACGATTGGGTAAAGAATAATATAGGCACAACGCATTATGATAATGGTGATCGTGATGTATATGTGATTAGCAGGACTCCGCTGACCAATGTTGGCCGAACATTTTTCTATAGTGAAGATTTAAAAAATCTCATAGTCAGATTAAAATCTCAACCCGGCAAAAATATGTATTGTGATGGCGGTGCTGAAATAATCAATTCCTTGCTAAAGGAAGATTTGATTGATGAAATGACGATTTCAATCGTGCCAGTTTTACTTGGAGATGGCATACGATTATTTCAAAATAATAGACCTGAACAAAATTTAGAATTCATTAGTTCCAAGTCGTACGATACAGGTCTAGTACAAATTCATTACAAGCGAAAATTGAGCAATTAGCAATCAAAAATTCACAAGGAAAAGTTAATGACTTGAGGAAATTAAAAAATTAAAATTCTTTATTTGACATGCACTAAAATTTTACAATTTAAGACAACCGTTTGATTATACGATTCTTAGCCACTTCTCACCTTTCGTATCTGTACAGCCGGTATTTTCTTATAAAAAATGAATAAATTCACTTCATAACTATAACTTTTATGATTAGATTATTCAATACGGTTTGCTTAATTGTATTATTCCTAGCAAGTAGCAAAGCTCAACAACCCGAAAAAACAACATTTTTAATTCCTGTTGCAGGCAACTCATTTGAAATTGGCTACAATAATGGTAAATCAGCTGTGCAGAAAAATAGTGTACAACTTTCTCCAAACTCAAAGAAAGTAAGTACATATTTCAAATTAGCAAATACTGGAAATTTAGTGGTGAAATTAACCGCAAAATCGCTTGATGAAGCCCCTTCCACTATAGAAATTGCAGTTGGAAAGGAGAAAAGAAAAATAAAAATTGTATCAAAAGATTATCAAACTATTGATTTAGGATCGTTTAATATTGCGCAAAGCGGTTACAAAAGTGTTGATTTTATTTCCTCGACAGGCAATGTTGATATTGAAGCTGTGCTTTTAGAAGGAGCTGCTACCACAAATGGTGTTATTTACTGCCGTGATGCTGATAACTTCTATTGGACACGCAGAGGTCCATCGTGCCACTTGGGGTACGGTCCACAGGTTGAAAACACAACCTATTACTACAATGAAATTTTGGTTCCAGAAGGTCAAGACGTAATTGGGACTTATTTTATGGCAAATGGATTTAGTGAAGGCTATTTCGGTATTCAAGTGAACTCTGAAACGGAACGTCGAATTTTATTTTCAGTTTGGAGTCCTTTTCACACAGATGATCCTAATGCCATTCCTGAAAATCAAAAGATCAAACTCTTGAAAAAAGGTCAAAATGTCAACACCGGCGAATTTGGAAACGAAGGCTCAGGTGGTCAAAGTTTTAGACGTTATAATTGGAAATCTGGTGTGACCTACAAATTCTTATTAAAAGGAGAACCTGACGGAAAAGGAAATACAGATTATACAGCTTGGTTTTTTGTACCAGAAATAAACAAATGGGATTTAATTGCAAGTTTCAAACGTCCTAAAACAAATACCTATTTAAAAGGTTTTCATAGCTTCTTAGAAAACTTCAACCCTAACCAAGGATATTTGACGCGTCAAGTTGAATTCAAAAATCAATGGGTCTATAATGGCGAGTGGCACAAAATGGAACAAGCAAGATTAACAGTAGATGCCACCTACAAACAGGGTAATCGTGTTGATGCAACTGGAGGTAAAACATCGAATGGCTACTTCCTAAAAATGGGTGGTTTTTTTGACGAGGTTGAGCAACCTGCTACGATTTTCAAATTCGAAAATCAACAAGTAGCACCGTCAGTTAATTTCGCTGAATTACCCTAGTTTAGCTTGTTTTAAAGTTCCTAAAAGAGCAGATTTGGAATCAAATCTGCTCTTTTAGGTTATAAATATTACAGTAATTAGCTTAAAATTGAAAGTTGGTCATGTGTTTTTGCTTACGGTTGAGAATTAGAAATACTATTTTCAAAAATAATCAACACAAAAAGAGCCATTTACAACAAAAGTCAAATTTTTATTTGGCTATAATTTGCAATTACAACTAAAAAACCTACCTTTGCATCACTCCAAACAACGAAGGAAACTTCAAGAAAAAGAGTAAGATTCCGTAGCTCAGCTGGTAGAGCAATACACTTTTAATGTATGGGTCCTGGGTTCGAATCCCAGCGGGATCACAAAACAAGCTCAATCGAAAGATTGGGCTTTTTTTTGTACCCTGAAAGGGCGAAAAGAGGGGTTCGATTCAAAGAAGGCTCAAAGTATGCGTGCGGGCAAGGTGGGGCTGAGCCAATCCCAGCGGGATCACGAAAAGCTTCACTAACTAGTGAGGCTTTTTTTGTCCTTGCATTAACTTATAGCCAACTCTCTACAAATAATAATTTAAAATTAAATTAAAACGGATCATGTACAAAACCTGTGGACTAAGCAAATAACTTAGTCAATCTGAATAAGAAAAAATTGATATCACGAACCCCTCTAAACTGACTTCTGAATGCTTTTATTTTTGCATTAAAAGATTCTGCTGAAGCATTGGTACTTCTGTTATCAAAGTAGTTTAGAATCTTTTTGTGATGCGTATTTATAGTTCTTGACACGGTATTGAAAGACATGAACCCAGCTTGCTCTACCTTCTCAGCCCATTTAGCTAGTCGTGTAAAAGCATATATTTTATCTACAGTTGTGTTGTATATCCAAGATAGTTCTTGGCATAATTTGTAAGCCTTTTGAATTTCAGTATAGCGTTCAAATAGTAAACTAGCTCTTTCCTTTTGTTCTACTGTCCATTTATGTTCACTTTTATAGAGTAAATAGCGACTTCTAGCTAGCATTTGCTTTATAGTATCGCCATTTGATAGGATTTCTGGACAGTAAGTTTCTTTCCTCTTTTTAGCGTCTTCAATGGCAATATTTTCTTCATCAATAGCTTCCCAACGGTGTTTTATCCGGATTTCTTGAAGTGCCTCAGTTGCCAATTGCTGCACATGAAAGCGATCAATAACCTGCACTGCATTAGCAAAACACTTCTTAGCTATAATCCCCATATTACCAGCTAAGTCAAGTGTTATTTCCCGTACTTTGTTGCGTAATCGGAGTGGAATTTGTTGAAGCACAGGGATAATACTATCGGATTTAGTTCCTTTGAGAATTGCAACTATAGTCCCTTTCTTTCCGTGAGCTTCTTTATTAGTTACCACCGTATAAAGTTCACCATGAGAAAGACTGGTTTCATCAATGGAAAGACTACTACCTATATTCTTTGGAAATATTAGTCCTTCCTGTGCATTTTCGCGATGGGCCCACTGTTGAAAACCACTGAGTTTATTACGGTAATATCGCCTTAATTTATTGGCGGATATACCATAAAATGAGCTAATAGTTTCGATGCTATGCGCTTGATTATCCGCTGATACCTTTTAAAAAAGCCGCGAAATCTGATGTGACACGCGTTCCTTTTGCTACTAAATTCCAATCCCTATAAACTACCTTACCAGTATCTTGATTGAGCCATCTTCGACGTTTAACATGTAAATAAACTTGCTGACCACGAATAGGAAAATCTTGTAAAGTAACGGGATCAAAAAAACCTTTGGATAATAAGCTATTGGTTTTGAATTCATCAGGAATAACATTCATCTCCTCCAAAAATATATCCAAGCGACATTCGCCTTTTGAATAATGGGTCATTTCAAAATAATCGGAAACCCCTTCTGGAATAATGAGAGGCATTAAAGCTTTAAATGAATCGTGCATCTGAATAATATAATAATGCAAATATCCGATTATTTTTCTTCTACTCCACAGGTTTTGTACATGATCCGAATTTGCCTGAGGCTTCCTTCAGATTCCACCTCACGGTGGACACCCTTGCCTTCGGCTAACACTTCCAACTGTAATGGCGTGTTCGGGACTTGCACCCTAGAGTTATCGCCCATGCCGGGCGCACCAAAAAAAAGCCTCACACCGAAGTGTAAGGCTTTAATTTTTAGTAGCGGGAACCAGACTCGAACTGATGACCTTCGGGTTATGAGCCCGACGAGCTACCACTGCTCCATCCCGCATTATGTTGTGAAAATCTAACCTCTCGTTAGACTTTTAATATTAGTAGCGGGGACCAGACTCGAACTGATGACCTTCGGGTTATGAGCCCGACGAGCTACCACTGCTCCACCCCGCATTATGTTTTGTAAACCTAACCTCGCGTTAGGCTTTAATTTTAGTAGCGGGAACCAGACTCGAACTGATGACCTTCGGGTTATGAGCCCGACGAGCTACCACTGCTCCATCCCGCATTATGTTTTGTAAACCTAACCTCGCGTTAGACTTTTAATATTAGTAGCGGGAACCAGACTCGAACTGATGACCTTCGGGTTATGAGCCCGACGAGCTACCACTGCTCCATCCCGCATTATATTTTTATATGTCAAAATCTTTGTTCTTAATGTCAAAATCAAAGATTATTTACTCCCTTAATTGGAGTACAAAGATATTATTTGTTTCTTTGTAAAACAAATAAATATTTAAATAATGTCGCACAAAGCTGGATTCGTAAGTATCATAGGTAAGCCAAATGCAGGTAAGTCTACGCTAATGAATGCTTTAGTAGGTGAAAAAATGTCTATCATTACTCCTAAAGCTCAAACAACTCGCCACCGTATTATGGGAATTGTCAACGATGAAGATCATCAAATCATCTTTTCCGACACGCCTGGTATCATCGTACCTAAGTATTCTTTGCAAGAATCTATGATGAGTTTTGTAGAAGGATCGCTAATAGATGCAGACATTATTTTATTTGTGACTGATATCAATGAGAAGCACGACGAGGAAGATGTTATCACAAAATTGAAAAACACTTCGTCTTCGATCGCAGTATTAATTAATAAAATAGATAAATCAACAGAAGAAGAAGTTCGTGCAAAAATTGAATATTGGAAGGAGAAACTTAATCCCGAAGCTATTTTTGCGATGTCGGCTTTATTAGGCTATAATGTACCTCCTATCCTTACCTATATCAAAGATAGGCTTCCAGTACATCCGCCATATTACGAAAAAGATGAATTGACGGACAAATCTATGCGTTTCTTTGCTTCTGAAATGATTCGCGAGAAGATCTTTAAATTGTATTCAAAAGAAATCCCTTACAGTACGGAAGTGGCTGTCACTTCGTACAAAGAAGAAAATAATATTACCAGAATATCTGCCGAAATATATGTGGAGCGCGATTCACAAAAAAACATTATCGTAGGTACTGGGGGCTCAATGATCAAAAAAGTGGGCACATATGCGCGCCAAGATATTGAAGAATTCATCGGCGGAAAGGTATTTTTAGAGCTTTTTGTTAAAGTAGTTCCAGATTGGAGAGCAAAGAAAAATATTCTGAAAAGATTCGGATACGAAGATTAATAATTATAAAATAATTGAGCGTCTTATAGCTGAATTATTATTGAAAATACTCTCGAAGTGCTTTAATCTGTTTTAGATTAAGCACTTTTTTTAATTCTTCTTCCGATTGCTCTTTGATACGTTTTACGGATTTAAACTCTTTTAAAAGTTTCTCTACAGTAGTTTTTCCGATTCCTGGAATATTTTCTAATTCGGATACAAAAGTTTTGCGACTGCGTTGATTGCGGTGAAATGTAATACCAAAACGATGTGCTTCATCCCGCAGATGTTGAATGATTTTCAACGTTTCGGATTTTTTGTCTAAATACAATGGATATTGATCACCAGGATAGAACAATTCTTCCAAACGTTTAGCGATACCTATGACGGTTACTTTTTTATCTATACCCAATAGACGCAAACTCTTTAAGGCTGCGCCCAATTGACCTTTACCTCCATCAATTACGATTAATTGTGGCAACTCATGACCTTCATCCAACATCCTTCTGTAGCGACGATGCACAGCTTCTTCCATCGTTGCAAAGTCATTTGGCCCTTCTACTGTTTTCACATTGAAATGTCGGTAATCCTTCTTTGATGGCTTGGCATCCTTGAAAACAACGATTGCCGATACAGGATAATTACCTTGAATATTGGAGTTATCAAAACATTCAATATGGCGAGGCAATACATTCAAACGTAAATCCTTTTGCATCTGTAACAACAAACGATCTGTTCGTACTTCTGGATTCAGTTTTTCGTATTGCAACATTCTTTCTTTCTTGAAGTATGCTACATTTTTCAACGATAAATCCAGCAATTTGCGCTTGTCGCCAAGTTTAGGGACGGTGAATTTCACGAAATCTGGAATCCCTTCGATTTCCAAATCAAAAGGCACTATAATTTCACGAGAAACCGATTTATAACGATTTCGAATTTCTGGAATTGCAATTTGCAACAATTCGGCATCTGTTTCATCCAATCGCTTTTTCATTTCCAAAGTCTGTGTCTGAATGACAACGCCATTCACCACTTTCAAGAAATTCACGAAAGCCAAACTGTCATCTGAAGCAATACTGAACACATCCACATTCGTAATTGACGAACTTACAACTGTAGATTTTGATTGGTAATTATCGAGTTTATCCAATTTGTTTTTGAGGTGATGTGCCAATTCGAAATTCAACGCAGAAGCAGCATCATTCAAATTCTCCTTAATCCGATTTTTTACGACAGCAATTTTACCATTCAAAATATCTTTGATATCCGAAAGATTTTGATCGTAATCCTCCAAAGTTTGTAAACCTTCACATGGACCTTTGCAATTCCCTATTTGATACTCCAGACAGACTTTGTATTTACCTTTGGTAATCTGTTGCGGAGCAAGATTTAGGTTGCAAGTACGTAGAGGAAATAATTCTCGAATCGTGTCCAAGACGATATGCATCATCCCAACCGATGCATAAGGCCCGAAGTAAATAGAGCCGTCTTTGATATATTTACGCGTCCAAAAGACGCGCGGGAAATATTCATTTTTGATAACAATCCAAGGATAAGTTTTATCATCCTTGAGCATCACATTATAGCGAGGTTTATGCTTTTTGATAAGGTTATTTTCCAACAACCAAGCATCGATTTCGGTATCAACTATCGTGAAGGCGATACGTTGGATTTTTCGGACCAACACACGGGTTTTCGAATTGAATTGTCTATCATTTACAAAGTAAGAGCTTACACGATTTCTTAAATCCTTCGCCTTCCCCACATAAATCAAGACATCCTCTTTATCAAAATATTGATAAACCCCAGGCTTATGCGGAATCTTTTTTAACTCTTCTTTGTAATCAAACGAACTCATCAATGCGAAACAAAAATGCCAGACAACAAATTACGAAAATTCATTATCTGGCGTATTATTAATTGTAAATATTTTAAAAACCTAAACGGTCATCCTGCAATTCGGGCTCTTGTGGCTCTCCGCCATGATATACACCACCATATTTAGAACAATCAATTGTACGCGTCATTCCTCCTGGAGGCTCAGGAAAATCACCTTTTGAATAATTTAATTTTGAATTGGCGTAAACGCGTTTCATATATAATCCAAATACAGGAAGTGCAGCAGCAGCACCTTGTCCGTACTGCATATTACTAAAACTAATACTGCGGTCTTCGGCTCCTGTCCATACGCCCGTAACCAATTCTGGTGTCACACCAATAAACCAAGCATCCGAATTGTCATTGGTTGTACCTGTTTTACCACCCATCGGGTACGTCAAACCTCCATATTCAGCACGACGAAGACGACTACCAGTACCACCATCAACAACACCTTTTAGCATGTCTACCATAATGTAAGCAGATTCGCTATTCAACACTTTTTTGATGTCAGGTCTATTCTCATATAAAACAGTTCCATCTTTAGTCTCCACACGCAAGATCATCATCGGTTTAATCCAAGTTCCATGATTCACAAAAGCAGAATATGCACCCACCATATCGTACACGGAAGCTTCGTACGCTCCTAATGCAATAGATGGATAGTTAGGAACATTAGACGTAATTCCCATTTTGCGCGTCAAATCAGCCACATTAGAAGCACCTACAAGGTTTATTAAATAAGCAGAAGCATAGTTTTGCGAATACTTCAACGCATTTTTTAACGTAATGGGATTACCTCCCTGCACTGTACCTCTCGGAGTCCAATCACCATACGTTTGTTGGTAATTCGGGATAGGTTGACAAGGCGAATAATCATTGTCAATGGCTACAGCATATGTAAAAGGTTTGGCTGTAGAACCTACTTGACGGATACCCATTTTTACCTGATCGTATTTGTAATGTTCAAAGTTAATACCACCAACCCAAGCTTTGATATGCCCTGTTTTTGGCTCCATCGACATCATAGAATTACGTAGTATCAGCTTATTGTATTTGATAGAATCCATAGGCGTCATCAGCGTATCCACGTTTCCACGCCAAGTGAAAATGGTCATCTGCGCTTTGGTATTGAATGCTTTTTTGATTTCTGCATCCGTAGCCCCATCATTCTTCATTTGGATATAACGATCCGAACGACGCATACCAGTTTCTAGAAGCTTTGCTCTTTCTCCTGTGAACGCACTTCGATTTCGCCATTGCTTATTAAATTCGTTTTGCAATTTTTGCATCCACTCCTTCTGTGCAGCTTCTGCATATTCTTGCATTTCATAATTTATTGGCGTATAAATTTTCAATCCATCTTTATCCAAATCATATGGCGTTCCATCTTCCTTTGTAATGCCAAGGTGTTGAAATTCTTTCTTAATTTCATCTTTTAGAACCGCTCTGAAGTAAGGAGCAAGACCTTCACCATAACTTGAAACATTCAAATCTAGTTTCAATGGTTTTACTTTAGCCGCTTCTAATTCTTCTGAAGTAATAAAACCCTCGTTGCGCATATTTGCCATCACCAAATTGCGACGTTCTTGGGAACGTTCGACATTACGAACGGGAGAATACATCGAAGGTCCTTTTAACATTCCGACCAATACCGCAGCCTCTTCAATGGACAGTTTATCCGGAGTCTTATTGAAAAAAGTACGTGATGCGGACTTTATACCATATGTATTTTTATAGCCAAAATCTACGGTATTGAAGTACATCATTATGATCTCTTCTTTGGTATAATTTCGCTCCAAACGCACCGCCGTAATCCATTCTTGCAATTTTTGCATAATACGCTTAATCGTATTACGTTCTCTTTTCTCCGCAAAAAGATTTAATGCTAACTGTTGTGTAATCGTACTTCCCCCTTGTTTGTTTCCCATTAAAGTGTGGAAAACAGTCGTTATTGTACGCGAATAGTCAATACCAGAATGTCCATAAAAACGCTTATCTTCTGTGGAAATCAAGGCTTGAACTAAATATGGAGATAGATCACTAAACTCAACATTGGAACGATTTTGTCTATAATATGTCCCTAATACACGATTATCATCAGTCAAAATTTCGGAAGCCAGATTACTTTGAGGATTCTCTAATTCATCAAAGCTTGGTAACTTTCCAAACAGGCCGATACGTACTAGAAATAAAAACAACGCACCAAATCCAATTAGCCCTAACAATATTACCCAGAACCTGCGGGTATAACGTTTTATATCCTCTGCTGTCAGTTTACTATTCTTCGATTCTCTCTTCATGTTATCACGTAGAACACTAATTTTCTATATATTTCTTCAAATAATCATTGATAATGGACATCTCTTCCGACTTATCCAATACTGATTTTGGAACTACAAATGTACTATATTTTTTTTCATCAATTTTGATTATTTGAGGCAGCAAATTCAGAATCTTGCTTTCAAATTCTTTAGCAGTCTCCAAATTTTCAAATACCCCAACCTTAATCATTTGATGTGAATTATCTAACTCAGATAAATTATGCCCATAGCCCTGACGGGGAAACCTTGTACGAATAAATTGACCAATTCCATAACGCGTAGCCGACAAATTAATTTTGAGATCATCTATAAGGACAACAAAATAATAAGGTTCTAATTCTGGTAGTTTATAGTCAATAAATGTTCCAGTTTTATTAATAGAAGAATCGGCAACGAATTCCAATGTAGTTTTATCATTATCTATTGCGCCTAAATCAGCAAACAACAATCTTGCCTTTTCTAATGCAATTTGACGGTTCGCAAACATTGACTTATTCCTTTCGATAAAATCGATATGTGAATGAACTCTTTTTACAATAGCTCTGTCCTGATTATAAGTTGTCACAATTTCGGTAAAAGATCTTAACAAAGAATCAACAGGAAAGCTATGTCCAATCGCAAATGCTTTCAAATAAGCCAATCTTGACCGATCTTGCGGGAATAAGCTAGAATCAATCACTAAATTCTCTACCCCAACTATCACATTCTGAAAACTGTCTACCTGATATTGAGTATATAAATTTGAATAAACTGTAAAAAACTGTTGTCTTCGAGTAATCAACTCAGAATATTTCTTATTCAAGATGTCAACTTTTGAGGTATCCAAAATCGCAGTAAGGTGAAAGTAATCAAAGGCAGTATCTTTAATTTCCAACTTTTCTATAATAGACAAAGCTTCATCGTGCAAACCAAGATTAATGTAGAACTTGGCTAAATCATACTTAGCATGAAAAATCGTTTTATCTGCGTCTTCCGATTTTAGCAGATTAAGCAATTCTGTAGAATTCGTTATTATTTTTTGATCTTTACGCTCAAAATAAATCAAATGATTGGGTTCAATACCTGCAAACTGATTTTGTGCTAGATCATCCATATTATCCTTGACAAAAAGTTTAGCCAATTCAAAATGTGATTTACTTATTAGTAGAGAAGGCGTATCGTCCTGCTCTAATACTTTCTCAAAATAGTAACTTGCTGAATCACTCATTAGATGCTCGCTATACAAATTTGCCAGCGCAAAATCCAGCTGCCACTCCTTTCCTATCGTATAACCTTTTTTATTTAGAGCTTCCAATTTCACGATCTGCTGGCCTCGTTCCAATTGCTGTAAGGAAATCAATTCAATCTCGGCTTGCAATTTCAATTCGGAAGGTGCAGTATTCGATCGAGCAACTTGATGCAAATACCCAACAGCCTTATCGGGATTTTTTATAGACAATCGCTCTCCTACTTTTAATTGCCAATACTTTTTATATTTTTTAGGAGCACTATTCTCTATTGCTTTTTCAAGATAAAATATTGCTGAATCCAAGTTATCTAGCTGAAAAAAGATTTCGGCTTTATGTGCAGCATAAATGCTTTTATCTTTTTTAGATAAACTATCAACACTTAATTTCTCCAATAGTTGCAAAGCGACCTGCTCTTTTCCAATATGACTAAGCGCTCTAGATTTCCAGAAAATAATATCTGACGTCAATAAATTGTTCTCCGATAATGCAAAATATTCAAGTGCGGTGTAATAATCTGCTTTGAGGCAATAGGCTTTTCCTAATTTAAAATATAGGCTATTTTTGAAATCTGAATCTGTGGCTTGTGGTAATATTTCTAGTAACTTTAGAATCGCAGCTTCAACATCTTTCTCGTATTTAAAATCGGGCACACCAAACAAAGAATTCGGTGACCAAATAATTTCTTCCCTTACCATTCCTTCCTCAACTTCCTTTAATACTTTATCGACATTATATAGTGCGTTATAACGTAATTTGAATGCAGCCGAGTTGGAAGCTTTCAAATTTACTGAAGTATTATTCACCGAACGACAACCTACTTCCATCAATAGAATGATGAGGAATACGCCATACAGAAAGACTTTTGAAAGCTGATTCACAATTACCAAATTGGTCAAGTAAGTACTCAAATATAATATTTCATGTACGCATAAGCGAATTTACATCAAAGCATTTACCTAAAATAATTAGTTAATACTATTTGAATCCTTACCTTTAAGGTACAAAATATGAAAGCATCGTCGTCTAAAGGCTTATTGTTTATATTTATCACAGTTGTCATTGATTCCATTGGTTTAGGCATTATCATTCCGGTGATGCCCAAACTTATTCAAGAACTCATCCATGGCGATTTGAGTCAAGCCTCGACCTATGGTGGATGGCTGGTTTTTGTGTATGCATTTGCACAATTCTTCTTTGCCTCGGTACTTGGCAATTTGAGTGACAAATACGGAAGAAGACCCATTCTGCTGTTTTCACTGTTTGGATTTTGTATTAACTATATCTTGACGGGTCTTGCACCTTCAATTCTTTGGCTTTTTATAGGACGCTTAGTAGCTGGAGTCACTGGCGCAAGCCATACTGTCGCAGCAGCTTATATTGCAGATATCAGTACCCCTCAAAATAAAGCACAAAATTTTGGACTTCTGGGCGCAGCATTTGGGTTGGGATTCATTCTGGGACCTGTTTTAGGTGGTGTTTTAGGACAATACGGTTCACGTATTCCATTCTTTGCGGCAGCAGGGTTGTGCCTATTAAATGTTGTATACGGCTATTTTGTAATTCCAGAATCCCTGAAACCCGAATTGCGAAGACCTTTTAGTTGGAAAAATGCAAATCCTATTGGCGCGTTTAAACACATCAAATCATACCCAAATATCATTCCTCTGATAGTTTGTATTTTCTTGATTAACATCGCAGCTAACGCAGTGCAAAGTACATGGTCTTATTACACGATGGAAAAATTCAGTTGGGACGAAAGAATGGTGGGATTTTCCTTAGGCTTTGTTGGCACGTTATTGATGATTGTGCAAGCAGGACTGATACGTATTGCTATTCCAAAACTTGGCTTACAAAAAGCAATTCTTACGGGATTAATTCTATATGTAATAGCGTATTCCCTTTTTGGATTTGCTTCTGCCAGCTGGATGATGTATGCGATCAGTATATTTTTTGTGTCGGCAGGAATTGCTGGTCCAGCATTGCAAAGCTATATTTCGGATCGCATTCCACAAAATGAGCAAGGACAAATTCAAGGTGGAATTACATCAGTTATTAGTCTAACTTCTATTATCGGTCCTTTGTTAATGACAAGTTTGTTCGCTTACTTTTCTAAAAAAGATGTGCACCCGTATTTTCCAGGTGCACCATTTATATTGTCCGCTGCTTTAGCCATTACAGCACTTATTATTGCGTTCGTATATTTCAGAAAGAAATGATTTATTTTTGTATTAGACACACCGCATAAGCAACAGCTCCCTCTTGGCGACCGATAAAGCCCATTGTCTCATTCGTGGTAGCTTTGATAGATATATCATCTACATCAAGTCCAGTTGCTTCTGCGATTTTTACCTTCATTTGTGGAATATATGGTTTAATCTTAGGTGCCTCTAAACACAGCATAGCATCAATATTCCCGAGCGTCCAGCCTTTTTCGCCAATTAATCGCATACATTCTTTTAACAAGAGTAAGCTACTTACACCTTTCCATTTCATGTCGGTATTGGGAAAATGATAGCCAATATCTTCCAAATTCGCTGCCCCAAGAATAGCATCGCAAATAGCATGAACCAATACATCCGCATCAGAATGCCCAAAAGCACCAGCATGATGTTCTAATTGTACACCGCCCAAAATAAAAGGATGCCCCTCTTTCAACTGATGTACATCAAAACCAAAACCTACTTTAATTTTCATAATAGACGAAAATACGCTTTTAAAAGGACAAAATATTAGTAATAATGGCAAGACTATGCAGTATGTTCTAAAATAATTTCTATTTTTGAATGTTACTATTAATCCAATTCGATCCATACTATGCATAATTTGCGTATACGTTTAGCAGCTATATTTATTACATTAAGCTTATTTACTGTTTTTTCATGTAAAAACAACAGAAATAATGTATCTGATAAAACTGGCGTTAAGTATAACGATCCATATAATGGAGGCCTTCAAATAAATAGAAAAGTTAAACAAGCTCCAGGTCCAGGACTGATAGCAATAGAAGGGGGTACTTTTGTTATGGGCGGAAGTCTCAATGAGGATGTGGCTTACGCGCACGACAATCTCAAACGTCGTGTTACAGTCGCTTCATTCTATATCGATGAGACAGAAGTTTCTAATGCAGACTGGCTAGAATATTTGCATTGGATAGGACAAAATTTCCCTCAAGATCGTAAAATGTACTACGATGCGTTGCCCGATACTTTAGTATGGCGTAATCCTTTATCATACAATGAACCCTACGTGAATTTTTATTTGCGTCATCCCTCTTTCCAAGATTATCCTGTTGTAGGGGTTTCATGGGATCAAGCAAATGCCTATTCACAATGGCGTACTGATCGTGTTAACGAACATATTTTGAGACAAAGAGGGGTTTTAGCAGATTACCAAACAGTTAATCAGCAACAACAAACAAATTCTCCATTCAATTCTGAAATATATTTAAACGGTCAATATCAAGGTCAAGGAATAGATGGTGATAAGATGCCTAAAGATAATCGCCCGGGTGCTCAACAAAATGCACGTCGTACTGTACGTATGGAAGATGGCATATTGAAACAGGCATATCGCCTGCCTACAGAAGCAGAATGGGAATATGCAGCGCTAGGACTGATCGGAAATACTTTCGAAGGCAATATTGAATCAAACAAAACTTACCCTTGGAATGGATTAGGTGTTCGCGATCACAAACGTCGTACGCAAGGACGAATGTTAGCAAACTTCAAAATCACAAGCGGAAATAACATGGGGGTCGCTGGTAATCTAAATGATGGTGGAGATATTACAGTTCCTGTAAAAAGCTATCAACCAAACGATTTTGGATTATACAATATGGCTGGTAATGTCAACGAATGGGTAAGTGATGTATATCGCCAACTCTCTTTTGAAGATTTTGAGGATTTCAATCCTTACCGTGGTCATGTCTTCATGGACAACCAATATGAAGATGCGGAGACTGGAAAGTTAGCAAAAGATCAGTACGGAAGACCAATTAAAATAGCGGCAAAAGCTCCTCGTAAACAGACGTGGGAAGAATTGCAATCTGGACAAAATACAAATGAACAAGCTGCATACGATAGTGATGTAAGAGGATTCAAAGACGAAGAGCAAAAAGAACTTTACGGTAAAACAACTTTGGTAAATGATAAATCAAGAGTTTATAAAGGTGGGTCTTGGAACGATCGTGCATATTGGTTGAACCCAGGCACACGTCGTCATATGCAACAAGATGAGTCTAATGCAATGATTGGCTTTAGATGTGCAATGACCATGGTAGGAAATGTATTTGGTCCCGCTAAAAAATAACTTTATACGTAACAATCCGCAATTTTGAGATATATTATCTCTAAAATGAAGCGGAATAAAAGACAAATGGTTCGATTTTTAATCAAACCATTTGTCTTTTATTTAATATCCAAACCTTCTAATACAGGAATCGGCTTTTTATCTTCTCCCAATGCGACAAACGTAAACATCCCTTGTATAGCGAGTTCACGTCCTTCTTCGTACATATGCTCAAGATAAATTTCCACTTTCACTTTCAAACTTGTACGCCCTACACTATCTACTCGAGCAATAGCTTCAATGATACTTCCCGACGGAATAGCTTTTTCAAAATTAATCTTATCCGACGATACCGTAACCAATGTTTTACGACAAAATCGAGTCGCTGCCATAAATGAAACTTCATCCATAATTGCCATGGCCTTCCCTCCAAACAAAGTGTCATGATGATTCGTCAAAAATGGAAATACCGTCGTACACACCCTTGTCTCTGCCTGATCTATTCTCTCTTCTAAAGTCATTTTTAAATTATTTGCACAAAAGTACAATTTCTAAAAGTTTTGCACGTCCACACCTATACCTTTAAGCAAAAGTGAAGCATTGAAAATCGTACATTTTCCATTTTTCAATTTATAATCAAACAACATTTCGCCGTCCTTTACTTGAATATCAAAATGGTAATTTTTCAAACGGCCCATATATTCTTCTTCCAAACTTGCCAATTGCAAATCATGCGTCGCGACCATCCCTTTACCATTTATTGCTAATATTTTGCGTATAATAGCTTTTGAACCCAGATATTTATCTACAGAATTAGTGCCTCGAAGCATTTCATCTATCAATACAAACGTGTCGGAATTTGTTGAAAGTTGATCCAAAATGAACTTCATACGATCTAATTCGGCTTTAAATGTAGAAGTACTTTCATTCAAACTATCTTTGATACGCATATAACTCACTAAATTATAAATAGGTAATTCGAACTTGGTTGCACAAGTCACCGCTCCAGCATACGCTAACACAGCATTAATCCCAATAGTTCGGAGGAAAGTACTTTTACCTGCCATATTAGACCCTGTAATTAACGCCAACTGGTGATCCGTAGCTTCATAATTGTTTGCTATTGCAAAATCTTTGTTGATTAGGGGATGATTAATATCAATTGCTGAAATACGATCACTATGTGCACTGTCTAAAATCTTAGGTATAGACCAATTCGGATAATTACTTTTGAGTGTCGCTAGACTCAATAATGCTTCAAATGCTGCGATAATATCAAATGCTTTTAACACATTACCTTCATAATTCTTCTTCCAATCAACGATGGCTAATACTTGCTTGAAATCCCAAAGCAAAAGCATATTCAATACAGCCCCAACGAGAATATTGTTGCGCGCATCCAATTTATCCACTAGACTTCCCAAATGTTTAAAAGCTGTTGATAAATTTTCCTGTTTGTCTGTTTTTAATTCCGCTTGCAATTTTTGGTTCAATTCCGAAGAAAATTTTTCGTCTTCTACCATCTTCACTGCGTCAGAATACGCAATCAAAGTAACTCCAATCTTATCGATTCTACTCGAAAAATAAGAAACCTTACCTCCTAACGCCATTGCCCACATCAAATGGATAAGCGCCAAAAGCAACATATAATTCCACACGGGAGTCACAAACAATGATACAATTACGCCTACCACAAAAAGAAATGGTGCTACTTTGACGTATATACGCATAAAGGATGAACCAAAATTCAATGATCCGTCTTCCATATAGCGCGTCAGAAATGTTTTGATATTTACCTTTTGCCCAAGATTAAACAACAATTTAGTTTGCAATAACTGCGTCCATTCTCTTTTGGATGCTAACTCAGCACTTGCTTCCTGTCTTTCCAAAATTCGATGTTTGCTGGCTGCCTTCAAAAACCATGAAGCTAGCATTGATACACCATCATTTGTGGCTGCCCTATTGATTAAGGAAAATAAAGATTTTGGACCGAAAATATCTAAATCGGAGGTGTAAGCATGTTTAGGCTCATCAAACTCTATTCCATCAAGATATATGTTTTCCGAATGCTCTTTCACAGCCAATTCGTTCTCATTTACACGTAAGAACGCTTTCTTTTCATCACGAAGTTTTTCCAGCTTGCTTTGACGCAGCACTAAGTATGCAAAGCTTAATACGATCGCAAAAACTGCAATAAGCAATATCCAAATATTGTTCATTTGGAATATTTGGAATAAAGCTATAGCACCAATTAGAATTAGTGCCAATCGCATTAAACTATTTCTGTTGATATTTTTATCAAGAAATGCAAGTTCTTGTTTTGTCTGTTGGATATTTTGTTCGTAGAATGCCTTCATTAGGGCTAAAGATAGTCAAAAGCTCTTGAAGAATTGGAATGCTAATAAAATTACCAAGCTTTATCGCCAACCAACGGAACAAATCGAAAAGTATCTAATTCTATACGTTCAAAATCATTTTCGCCTATGCGAAGAATCGTAACCATTTTTTGAGATTTCTCATCTCCTACCGGAATGACTAGTAATCCGCCTAGTCGCAATTGCTTAAGCATAATTTCAGGAACGAATGGAGCTCCCGCAGTCACAATAATCTTATCATATGGCGCATGCTCAGCAATGCCTTTAGAACCATCTCCTAAAAAGAAGTTAGGCTTGTAGCCCATGTAAGGCAATACTTGAATTGTACGATTGTACAAATTTTCCTGACGCTCAATAGTGTAAACTTCTGCACCTAGCTCTAACAATACACAAGTTTGATAACCCGACCCAGTGCCAATTTCTAGTACCTTATCTCCCTTTTTCACATGCAATAGTTCCGATTGATAAGCCACTGTATACGGCTGCGAAATCGTCTGTCCATCGCCTATTGGGAAGGCAATATCTTTATATGCTTGATTCCAAAATGTCTCGTCAAAAAAGTAATGACGTGGAACTTTACCGATGGCTTCGAGCACACGCTTATCCTGTATACCTCGACTTTCTAGATGCTTTACCAGCTTATTCCTTGCGCCCTTCTCTCTGTAATTATCTATGAATTTATATGCCATCGTTCGTCAAAAATACCATTGTTTGCCCATATTATTAAAGAATAAATACAATTAATTCGAAGCCAATAGGTTTAGATTTTCCTTTCATATTTTAGGGTTTACAGTTTTTAATAGGTAATTTCATAAATTTAATAAATGTTATGATAATACGATATTTTCTACCCCTTCTATTCGTGATTTTTAGTTCCTGTGATTTTCAAGGTGATAACCCTAACCGCAGTAAAGAATTCAAAAGTGAGATCGAAAAAATTTTATCCAAACAAGATTTAAAGGGAACAATATTAGTTTTTGATTCAAAAAATAAAACCTATTATTCAAACAATTTTGAACTAGCCGAAAAAGGATATTTGCCTGCTAGCACATTTAAAATCGTTAATTCCATTATCGCATTGGAAACAAATGTGCTTAAGGATGAGAATGATTCCATGAAATGGGATGGAGAAAAGCGCGCTTTTGACTCTTGGGAAAAAGATATGACAGTACGTGAGGCCTTCCAAGCCTCCTGTCTGCCTTGCTATCAAAATGTTGCACGACATATTGGTGAAAAGCGTATGAAAACTTATCTCAACAAATTGCATTACAATAACATGGATGTAAGCGAGAGTACCATTGCTAATTTTTGGATTGAGGGGAAATCCCGCATCACGCCATTTGAGCAAGTTGATTTCTTACAACGCTTTTACACGAAGAAATTGCCCATACTAAACTCAACTTATGATAAAATGTTGCGCATTTTTGAAAAGGAAAACACATCTAATTACATTTATTTTGTGAAAACAGGCTGGTCACAAGACAACGATCATAATAATGGCTGGTTTGTCGGACTAATTGATAAAAGACCTGATGTATTTTATTTCGCACTAAATGCGGAACCTATCGACCAAAATAACACAAGTAAATTTGCAGAAGGACGAGAGATAGCGACACGAGAAGTTTTAAAATTATTGCAAATCCTATAAGAAACACACATACACTATGAAAAAAATCTCTACAGCATTATTGCTATTAATTTTCTTTTGCCTAAGTGCTTCCGCGCAAGATAAAATCTTAAAAGTCCTAGCGATAGGAAATAGTTTTTCGGAAGATGGAATCGAAAATTATCTTTATGATTTAGCAAAAGCTGATGGCAAAAAAATCATTATTGGAAACATGTACATTGGTGGTGCTTCTGTCGAACTCCATGTCAAAAATTCACGTGAAGACAAAGCTGCATATGCTTATCGCAAAATAGGTTTGGACGGAAAAAAAGTCGCGACAAAGGATGTGAGTATTTCTAAAGCAATCGCAGATGAAGAATGGGATTACATAAGCCTACAACAAGCAAGTCCTTTTTCGGGACAATACGATGTAATTATGAATGAATTACCAGAATTAATAAAGTATGTCAATTCTTTGAAAAAGCCTCACACTAAATTATTGTATCACCAAACTTGGGCTTATCAACATGATTCTGATCACAAAGGTTTCGCGAACTACGATAAAAGCCAATCTAAGATGTATACAGCAATAGCGAATACTACAAAGAGAATTAGCAAAATAAAAGATTTTAACATGGTAATTCCAGCAGGAACAGCTATTCAAAATGCGCGTACATCTTCGCAAGGAGACACCTATACACGTGATGGTTATCATTTGGAATTGACCTACGGAAGATTCACCGCGGCCTGTACTTGGTATGAAAAGTTATTTGGTATTGATGTACGAAAGAATAGTTACAAACCAGAAAAAGTTTCCGACAAACAAGCTAAAATTGCCAAGCAAGCTGCGCATAAAGCGGTAAAGAAACCGTTTAAAATATCAAAAATAAAACTATAATAACATAAAGAGCGAGATAAACCTCGCTCTTTCTATTTAATACGGATCTACATCAATTACTGTTCGCACACCTGCATTATGTTTATCCAGTTCGAAATGCAATATTGCTGTACGTATCAACTCTTTTACTTTATTGATACTAATATTCGTACGTTCGATTTTCAATGTAATGGTTTGTATATAATGATTACGCACGCGAGAAACCAACGGTGGTTCTGGTCCTAAAATCCTATTTCCCAAAGAAGCTCTCAGTAGATTAGCCAATTTCTGGGCTGAATCTAAAGTCTGCTGCTGATCGGGATGTTTAACATCAATTTTGATAATGCGATAGAAAGGCGGATAGGCAAAGTTTTTACGTTCGGTCACTTCCTGCATAAACATACCGCTATAATCGTGATTCACGACTTGTTCGATGACACGATGCTTCGGCGTATAGGTTTGGATGATTACTTTCCCTTGATTTTGACGACGACCAGCACGACCTGCTACTTGAGAAAATAGTGAAAAAGCTCGTTCATAAGCCCTGAATTCAGGAAAATTAATAATCGTGTCTGCATTCAATATCCCGATCAGACTCACACGACCAAAGTCCAACCCTTTCGCAACCATCTGCGTACCGATTAGCACGTCATACTCATGATCATCAAAAGCCGAAATAATACGATCGAAACCATATTTACCTTTCGTAGAATCCAAATCCAAACGTCCAATCCGTAGATTAGGCATCAAAATTTCTAACTCCTCTTCTACCCTTTCCGTTCCAAACCCCTTACTCTCCATATGAGGCAGTCCACAAGCTGGACATACATTTACGGTATTCTCCGAATGCCCACAATAATGACAATGCAGCAAATCAGAAGTCTTATGATAAGTCATACTCACATCACAATTTACACATTTCGCAACATAGCCACAGGTACTGCATTGCACAAATGGTGTATGACCACGACGATTTTGGAATAAAATAACTTGCTCCTTTTTTGCGACAGCTTCTTCTATTCCTTTCAACAAACTTGCGCTGAAATATGAATGCATTTCTTCTTTTCGCGAAACTTCAGGAATATCGACAATT
The DNA here is from genome assembly GCF_009829085.1 of Sphingobacterium bovisgrunnientis. Taxonomy (GTDB): domain Bacteria; phylum Bacteroidota; class Bacteroidia; order Sphingobacteriales; family Sphingobacteriaceae; genus Sphingobacterium; species Sphingobacterium bovisgrunnientis. The sequence continues at coordinate 276,975 of NZ_WUQY01000001.1, read as the reverse complement.
TCTATTTCTGGTAATTGCGCCTCCCCAAATCGTTGCAATAATTCTACTAATCCATATTTATTGGCTTTAGCATTATAATAACTCTCCACAGAAGGTGTAGCCGAGCCTAATAATACTTTTGCATGATGCAAATGTGCCAAATAGATCGCCGTATCACGCGCATGATAACGCGGCGCTGGATCATATTGTTTATATGAGTTTTCGTGTTCTTCGTCTACTATTATTAACCCCAAATCACGAAACGGTAAAAATACCGACGAACGCGCACCAATAACTATCTTGAACTCATTCTTAATGACTTTATGCCACACTTCTGCACGTTCATTGTCATTAAATTTGGAGTGATAGACACCCAAATCATTGCCAAAATGGAGTTTTAGTCTTTCTGTAATCTGTGTAGTCAATGCAATTTCAGGCAGAAGATACAATGCATTTTTGCCTGAAGCCAATGCCTGCTCAATCATCCGAATATAAATCTGTGTCTTCCCTGATGCTGTGACACCATGCAAGAGGACTACATCCTTTTGCTCAAATTGTTGATTTATCGATTCGAAAGCCTTTTGTTGTGTCTCACTAAATGTAAAATCTTTTGTCAACAATACATCTAAACCTTGGAAACGGCTAACAACTTTTTCTTTTACATCAAAAACACCTTTATCGATCAACGCTGTTATCGCACCTGCACCACAAGCTGTGGCCTCCATCAAATCCTGACGCGTAATATCTTCTTGCGATTTTGCTAATTGCAAAAATCCGAGAACGGCATCTTGTTGTTTCGGTGCGCGATTTAAGCTATCTAACAAAAGTCTTTTTCCTTCTGAATCATTATACAATGCAGCTAATCGCAGGTAGGCCTTAGTTTTTGGTTTGTATCGTTCTTTTATTTCTTCCGAAATCTGAATAAAACCCTGTTCAAATAATGATTTCAACAAAGGAAAAACAGATTTTTGCCCGAGAATCTTAGAAACGTCCCCTACAGACAATTCACCCGACACATCCAATGCATCCAATACCAAAAAAGCTTTGTCCGATAATACCGATCGATCCAATTCCTGATTATCTACAGCTATAATTTTAGTCTCAGATGCCATCTTTAAGGCTGCTGGCAAAGCAGCTTGCATCACTTCACCCAAATAACACATGTAATAATCTGCTATCCATTCCCACAGCTTCAATTGACCATCATCCACGATAGCCTGTTCATCCACTACATCCAAAATATACTTAGCCTCATATTTTTCAGGCGGATCTGTTGTCACATCTTTTACGATAGCAGAATAAACCTTATTTCGACCAAATTGTACAATCACGCGCACACCAATACCAATCTTTTCGTTCAGCTCATGTGGCACGCGATAGGTATACGTTTTGGCGATAGCCAATGGTAAGATGACCTCTACAAAAAAAGTTTTTCGTTCTGCAAATAAATCTGGACTCGACATATACACAAATGTAAAGAAAAAGCCTCTGATAGCGATTATCAGAGGCTCAATATTTTGGGCGTAAATGGTGTTACGCTCTATTCTTCAATGCTGCAATAAACAAACCTATCCAGCCAACAATAAAACATAAGCCTCCCAAAGGAGTAATCGGACCTAAAATTGAAACCTTTTCAATTCCCAACAATTCACGTACACTCAATAAGTATAATGAGCCAGAAAAAAGCAAAATCCCAATGGTAAAAAAGATAAAGGAAACACGAATAGACTGACTTTTTGCACGTGAAAAAGTAGATAAAAATAATAAAGCTAAAGTATGGTAGAAATGATATTGATTCGCCGTTTTCCAGGTATCAATATGATATTCACTGATTTTGCCTTCTAATCCATGAGCACCAAAAGCCCCCAAAATCACAGCTATAACTCCAAAAAATGAGGCTGTTAGAATGATTTGCTTATTCATTAATTACGATTCAAAAAATAATTTCAGTTAATTCCAGTCATAAATGTACAAAAAATACGAACTAATATACGACAGATACCAATGTTTTTATCGCTTTCGTTTCATTTCGAAATCGGAAATAATTAGGTTTGTAAAATGAGGAATACGATCATTGTTACGGTGTTGTTATTTATTGGGGTGATTGCGGCTTCTATCTATTACTTTCGTGATATTAACAAAGAGCAACATAATTCTTTAAAACCGCTAAAGTATCTTCCTGAAAGCACATTTCTGATTGCTTCAATCAAAAATGACGAGATAACGGATAATATTTTTAAAGATTTTGACCTATTCGATGCATTACTTGGTGAAACAGAAATGCAATTGATTAAAAAATATAAAAATCAAATACTGCGCCATGAAGCATTGTATGAGTTTATCGAAAATCAAGATGTTTATATTTCATTTCATCCCGAGGCGGATTCGTTAAATCTGTTATTTACCGTTCCAACATCACATACTATTGAGGAAAGTGATTTAACAGCTTTAATGCAGGCATACAGTCAATCTTTTAAAATTACTACCTCAGATACTTTAGGACAAAAAATTACGGCTTTAAGCTTTGGAAATCCTGACTCGACATTGTATACGACATATTATCAACAGGTAATATTTGCCTCATACTCTAAAAACACGTTAATTTCGGTACTAGATAAGAGTAAACCTAAGCTTTCGGAAAATCAAATTGATTATTTCATTTCAAATAATTCAAAGAATACTCCTTTAACTATTTATTTCCCTCATCAGCAATATTCAAATATTATAAAACATTTTCAACAACGTGAAAAAGGGATTTTCTCTGATCAATTTGTAGGATTAGAAGGACAATCGGCATGGAATATCAATTTCAAGCAAGATGCGCTGATGTTGACCGGAGAAAGTGAAGTTGAAAAATCTGCTAAAAACTATATCGCTCTATTTCGAAATCAAACGAAGAAAACACAACGATTATACAATTATTTCCCTGCCAATACTTCTGTATTTATGGAATATAGTGTAAGTAATTATTCAAAATTTAAAGCTGACTTAAAGGAATATTTTGAAGCACGTGATGAAACTGAAAAACTAAAATCAACGTTGCAATCTTTAGCCGATAGCAGTTCATCCTTGAGCAAGCTACCGTCCACATTGAACAATAGCTTCGCGCTCGTTGAACAAACAAATCAAACACATATTGCGTATGCAGGAATAAACGATACTTCAGCTTGGAAAGAAATTGCCAATCGAATTTTGGAAGATGCAGGTGATGATATTTATCGTTTTAGAAATGGGAATATATTATATGCGCTTTACGGTGAACCATTCAAAAATATGTCTCGTCCTTATGTCTCACGAGTGGACGATGTGTTAGTAATTTCTAATTCAAGCAATGAATTAAGGAATTATCTTAATGACTTTCGTAGGAAAGACTTATTGACCGGAACGCTGGGTTTCAAAAATTTTGAAAAACTGCAAGGTAACGATGCCAATGTGACTTTATTTGTGCACAACAAAAATGCTTTTTCGAAAATATTGAATTCATTACCTCGTCATTACCAAGCAAGCTTTAGGGATAAAGAAAACTATGGTTTTCAAGACTTTTATTCGTGGTCAGTTCAGTTATCTGGAAATAATGGCAATTTTTCTTCTCAAATCTATGCCTTATATAAAAGCAAGAATGCTCTAGGAAGTACGCCAGATTGGACTTACCAATTAGAAGACAGAGCGATCACTGCTCCCCATGTTTTCGAACAATCCGATACCAGCCAGATGATTTTGATCCAAGAATTAGATCATACACTTCATGCGATACATCCATCTGGAAATAAACTTTGGTCTACTGTAATATCTGGACGCATCGTCGGTGAAATGCAGCAAATGGACGATCGTAGCATAGTATTTGTCACAGACCGTAACAGGTTGTATCGAATTGATACTTCTGGAAAAACATTAAAAGGATTTTCAGCAGGAATTACAGAAGAACCAATTGCAGAACCGCTGATCTCCAAATGGAATGATAAAAACATTTTTTTGATTACATCCAAAAATTCTATTTATGCTTTTGATTTGGAAGGAAATAGACTTTCAGATTGGAAAGATGAGAATTTCGATGGGAAAATATTAGGTGCTGTACAACAAGCAGGAACCAACTATGTCGTTGGTACTTCCTATGGTCGCGTATATTTTTTAAATAATGATGGCTCATTACAAAAAGAGATTGATATTCCTGGAAATGTAGAATTCAAGACACAAATAGGCGTCGTAGATATTGGAAACAATTTATACGAAATCTTAGCTTTTGATGATAATTCAACGTTGTATAGAATTAATTCGGACAAAATTTTATCTGAAATAAAAATCGAACAACATGTAGATAAATATTTCGGTGCATTTAAAAATATCAGTGGATCATCAGCTCAAGAATTTACATTGATTGCGCGAAACAAACTCAGCGCCTATGAAACAAATTCGTATAAGCCAATGTTCGAATTCCATTTTACAAAAGATATAGAGGATAAGCCCCAATTTTTCAAAATACCGACTTCCAACGAATATCAAATAGGTGTAGCTTCGAAAGCTACCAATTTGCTGTATCTTTTTGGAATTACTGGAACACTGATGAATGGATTTCCTGTAGAAGGTCAACCACTATTCTATTATGGCAAGATAAATTACAACAGTGATACATACCTTTTGTGTATGCGCAGAGACAAGAAACTGTATGCTTTTAAGCATCAAAAATAATTTTACGTAGAGACGAATTATTTGTACGTTTGTATTCTTAATAAAGATATGTTACAAGGAGAAGAGAATTTACATTTACTGACCAAACCTAGCCGAATTACAATTACGACGCACCACAAACCTGATGGTGATGCATTAGGTTCTTCATTGGGCCTTTATCATTGGTTGAAAAAGAACAATCACGATGTTTCGGTGGTACTTTCTTCGGATTTCCCATCATTTTTGGATTGGATGCCAGGTCGTCAGGATGTAATTATTTATCCAGAGAAACCAGAGCTTGCTAAAGAATTAATTGATAATGCAGAGATCATATTCTGTCTTGATTACAGTGCTTTGTCTCGCACCAATATTTTAGAGTCTATTATCTCAAATGCGAAAGGACAGAAATGGATGATTGATCACCATTTGGACCCAGAAGATTTCGCGCAATTGACATATTGGGATTCTAATGCTGCCGCAACAGCACAATTAATTTATACATTCATAGCCGAAGTATGCCAATCAGCTGCGCAAGTAGATGCAGATATAGCAACTTGTCTATATGCAGGTATCATGACCGACACAGGATCATTCCGTTTCCGATCGACGACCGCAGCAGTTCATCATATTATTGCGAGTTTGATTGACGCTGGAGCAAGAAATTGGGAAATTCATGAGCAAATTTACAACAGTGCTACAGAACGTAGATTGAAGTTTTTGGGCTACTGTTTATTAAACTGTTTAGAAGTCATTCCAGAATACAATACTGCTCTTTTTGCTATTTCGAAAGAAGATCTAGCGCAATTTGATGTAACTACTGGAGACACAGAAGGTTTAGTGAATTATGCTCTATCTATAAAAGGAATTCGACTAGCTGCATTAATAGTTGACAGAACCGAATTAATTAAACTATCTTTGCGTTCGATTGGTGAAATCCCTTGTAATGAGATATGTAAAAAATATTTCAATGGGGGTGGACATTTAAATGCTTCTGGGGGTAGCTCTTCTGAAGACTTATCGTCCGTTGTAAACAAATTTAAATCAATATTACCTGAATATTCAGAATTATTAATAAAGTAAATAAGTATTAATCAATAAAATGAAAAAATCAATTTTTGTATTAGCTGCTGCAGTAGGTTTGTTCGCTACTTCATGCCAAAATTTTAAAAAAGGAGACGGCGGTCTTGAGTATAAAATCGTAAAAGACGAAGCTGCTGTTAAAGCTGCAGATGGCGACCACTTATTTGTGGATATGATCGTTAAATCGGATAGAAATGACTCTTTAATTCAAAGTACATATGACTTAGGTTTACCTCAATATGTAAACATTGTATCGGACACAATCCCTGGTAACTACAAAGGCAGTTATTCATCAATGTTCAAATATTTAGGTGAAGGTGATAGTGCAGTATTCCGTCTTAACTTAGATACAATGGCGGCTAAATCAGGTCAACCAAAACTTCCTATTGGTGACAAATTCTTAACGTTTACTATTAAAGTTAGAAAGCATTTCAAAAAAGCTGAATTGCCTGATTCAATCGCACACGTAGAATTAGACAAATATTACAAAGAATTAATCGCTAATTTAGAAAAAGCGGAAGCTGGTAAACTTGAAAGTTACGTTAAAGACAACAAATTAGAACCTAAGAAAACAGCTTCTGATTTACAATATGTAATCACTGAAGAAGGAAAAGGTGCAAAACCAGCTATCGGTGACACAGTAAAAGTAAATTATGTAGGTAAATTAACACATGGTAAAGTATTTGATACTTCTATTAAAGAAGAAGCAGATAAAGCAAAACTTCCTGTTAATCCAATGCGTACATTTGAGCCTATTAAATTTGCTTTAGGTGTAGATCCTGTTATCCCTGCTTGGACTGAAGGTCTTCAATTATTAAACAAAGGTGGTAAAGCGACATTGATTATTCCTTCAAAATTAGCTTATGGATCTAACGGTGCACCTCAAGGTGGCATCCCTCCATTTGCTCCTCTTGTTTTTGAAGTTGAATTAGTTGATGTAATCAAAGGTACTGCTCCTAAAGCGGATTCTGCTGTAACAACAGCTCCAGCTCCTGTTAACTAGAAAAATTATATATAATATACCATGTGATATATTATCATTATCAAAATAAAAACACGGTTTTGTTATCAAAATCGTGTTTTTTCTTTTTAAAACAAATTCTATTTTAACAATTTATTACTTTTACAGCTTTATTTAGCCATGACAATACCAAATCAAATTCTTACAGATACACATACTCACGCCTATTATCATATCGGAACAGATAAAATGCAGGAGCAAATCGATAGATGTATAGGAAATAATATTCAGCGATTATTTCTTCCAAATGTAGATACAGAATCTATTTTGAAAGTTATCCAAACTGTAGAAACATACCCGAATATGTGTTTTCCTATGCTTGGCTTACACCCTTGTAGTGTAAAAGAAAATTACAAAGAGGAACTTTCAACAATAGAAAAAGCTATCGAAAATCAAAAGATTTACGCTATTGGAGAAATTGGTATTGATTTGTATTGGGATAAAAGTACATTGACCTGGCAACAAGATGCTTTTCGAACGCAGATAAATTGGGCTAAATCATTAGGTTTACCAATTGACATCCATTGTCGCGAAGCATTTGATGAGATTTTTGAGGTATTGGAAGACATGAATGATGACAAATTATTTGGAATTTTTCACTGCTTTACAGGAACACTAGAACAAGCGCAGCGGGCTATAAATCTTGGTTTTAAGTTAGGAATTGGCGGTGTCGTGACGTTTAAAAAAGCAGGTTTAGATCTTGTCGTTAAAGACATTGATTTACAACATATCGTTTTAGAAACCGATTCACCTTATTTAGCTCCTTCTCCATTTAGAGGTAAAGAAAATGAGAGTTCTTATTTAATCCATGTTGCGCAAAAAGTAGCAGATATACAAGAAATAAGCATAGACGAAGTAGCCAGAATAACAACACAAAATTCTAAAGACATTTTTGGTATTTAGCAATGAAAATATTCATCATATACACAGGCGGCACAATCGGTATGGTTCAAGATGAATCAGGTACTTTTGTGCCTTTTGATTTTGAATTAATCAAAAACAACCTCCCAGATTTGAGCAGATTGGATTATCAATTAACGGTTCATTCATTCAATCCTATTATCGACTCGTCGAATATGACACCAGAAATTTGGATTGAAATGGCACAAATCATCAAAGACAATTACGACAATTACGACGGATTTGTAATTCTACATGGTTCGGATACTATGGCATTTTCGGCATCGATTTTAAGCTTTTTGTTAGAAGGTCTTCAAAAACCTGTGATTTTCTCTGGCTCACAATTACCTATTGGTGAAATACGTACCGATGCCCGCGAGAATATGATGACGGCACTCGAAATTGCCAGTGCCAAACACAATGGAAAATCTATTGTGCAAGAAGTGTGCATTCTTTTCGACAATAAATTATTCCGTGGCAACCGATCTTTCAAATACAACTCTGCAAAATTTGAAGCTTTCCGATCTCCAAACTACCCAGTTTTAGTAGAAGCTGGCATACATTTAAAATACAATTTTGAAGCGTTGATGAATAATTCGGACAAAGAGTTTATTTGTCATAATCAAGTCGATAACAAAGTAGCAGTACTCAAACTTTTCCCTGGAATCAGTGCCACTACTATAAAATCTATTTTGGATGCTGACGTGCGCTCCATCGTGATGGAGACATTTGGTTCGGGAAATACAACAACCGAAAAATGGTTTCTGGATTTATTAAGTGATGCAATCAAATCAGGAAAAAACATTCTGAACATTTCCCAATGTAGCGTAGGATCAGTTGAACTTGGTCGATATGAAACTAGCCAAGGCCTTAAGGCAATTGGCGTACTCAATGGATACGACATGACTTTCGAAGCTGCTGTGACCAAACTTATGTACTTGCAAGGCGAATTAGCTGATCAAGATGCTGTAGCTTATTGGATAGAAAAAGATATTCGAGGTGAGTTAACTATTAATGACTAGCAAACAAAAGCGCCACAATTTAAAGTTGTGGCGCTTTTGTCTGCTATCCGAAATTACCTTTGATGTAATTTGAGGTCATTTCTTCTTTAGGATTGTTGAATATATCGTAGGTATTTCCCTCTTCTTTCACCTCACCCAAATATAAAAACACCGTTTTATCGGCTATGCGCTGTGCTTGTTGCATATTGTGCGTCACAATTACAATCGTATATTTTTCTTTCAAGTGTGTTATTAAATCTTCAATTTTAAGTGTGCTCACCGGATCCAATGCCGAACATGGCTCATCCATTAAGATCACTTCTGGACGCAATGCCACCGCTCTAGCGATGCAAAGGCGTTGCTGCTGACCACCTGAAAGACGTGTAGCTGGCATTTTCAAATCATTTTTCACTTCTTCCCATAAGAAAGCTTCACGTAAAGCTTTTTCGATTACATCTTTTCCGTGTGGTAGATTATTTATTTTCAAACCGTAAGCAATATTTTCATAAATGCTTTTTGGAAATGGATTCGCCTTTTGAAATACCATACCAATACGTTTCCTTATTTCTGTAACCGGAATAGAACGATCATACAACTCTTGGTTCTCTAGCTTTAATGTCCCTGTAATTTTTGCATCAGGAGACAAATCATGCATTCTGTTAAAACTACGTAATAGCGTACTTTTACCACAGCCAGAAGGGCCAATCAATGCCGTAATTTCATGCTCATTAAATGAAACATTGATGTTTTTAAGTACTTCTTTTGCGCCGAAGCTAATATGTAAATTCTCAGCTGATAACTTAGTTTTCATTTTTTCTGTATTTATAACGAATATAAAATGCTGTCAAATTCAATAAGAAGACAACGATTATTAATACTAAAGCAGTACCATATGCAATTGGTCTTACTTCTTCGATAGATTGATGCTGTGTAGAAAGCATGTATAAATGGTATGGCAACGCCATAAACTCATTATCCACTGTCCCACCTATACCATTAATATAAAATGCTGCTCCTGTAAATAATATCGGCGCTGTCTCCCCTGCTGCTCGAGATAATGTCAAAACAACCCCTGTTAAAATCCCTGGCATTGCCGATGGCAATACAACATCTTTTATTGTTTCTAATTTTGTCGCACCAACCGCTAATGCAGCCTCACGTGTACTTGCAGGAATACGCATCAATGCTTCTTCCGTCGTCGTAATGATGTACGGTAATGACAATAATCCCAATGTAAGACCAGCGGACAACATCGAAGTACCTAACTGTAATGCCTGTACAAACAAAGCTAATCCGAATAAACCATAGATAATCGAAGGTACTCCAGATAGATTACGGATAGCGGCACGAATTGTTTTGGTCAACCAATTATCCTCAGCATATTCATTCAAGTATATAGCACAACAAACACCAAAAGGAATGGAGAATAAAGCCGTCAACAAGGTCAATAAAACCGTACCTAATATTGGGGTTAAAATTCCTCCCTTTGTCATTCCTTCTCGAGGAACTTCACTGATGAAAGACCATGAAAGAGATCCTGCTCCTTGAGAAATAATCTCCCAAAGGATAAGCACCAAAAAGAAACAGACTAATCCTGTGGTTATTAATAATGTTCCCCATTCAATGATGGAAGTGAACTGAAATCTTTTACGCTGCATGATACTTTCTAAATCTATTAATGAAAAACTCGCCCACCAAATTCGCAACTAGCGTCATAAAGAACAATACAGTAGCAATAGCATACAATGAAAAATAATGCGTTGTTTTATACGGAACTTCTCCCATCTCAATAGCGATAGTTGCTGTCATTGTTTTTACCGAATCAAACATACCTTCTGGCAATAATGAAGCGTTTCCTGTAGCCATCAAAACCGTCATTGTTTCACCAATTGCACGGCCTACACCCAACATGATTGCCGCAATAATACCTGGTGCAGCAGCAGGAATGGTCACACGACATAGCGTCTGCCATTTGGTGGCGCCTACTCCGTAGCTGGCTTCTTTATATGTTTTTGGAACAGCATGGATAGCGTCTTCCGCAACCGTAATAATAGTTGGTAATGCCATTACAGCTAATAAAATAGCACCATTTAAGGCATTCAAACCATTTGGTAAATTCGCTAAATCCGCAATACCTGGACCTACTAAAACAATTCCTAAGAAACCGATAACTACAGAAGGAATTGCAGCAAGCATCTCAATTGCTGGCTTTAAGAATGTTTTCAATTTAGGACTGGCGTATTCCGATATAAATGCCGCAGTACCTATTCCTAACGGAATAGCGATAAGCATAGCACCAAAAGTTACCAATGTTGTACTCAAAATTAATGGCAACATACCATATTGAGGCAACTTACCTGTAGGATTCCATTCTAATCCAGTGATAAAATCAAGAGGCTTAACATCTAAGAAGAAGGAAAATGAATTATAAATCAATATGGCCAAAATCCCTCCCAAAGCTGCCAATACAAGCAAACCTGTGATTTTGAAGATATACTTAAAGACGATATCTAAAGATAAACGAGCTTGATATTTCATATTTAATTTTCTTTGATGTAATATCCGTGGTCACGGATGATTTCTTTGCCTATTTTACCTAATTCGAAATCGATAAAAGGCTTTACCTTGTGCCATGATGATGCAAGAATGAATTGGTAAAGTGGACGCTGGAAGTAATACAAATTATTATTGATAGCGTATGGATCTACAGGAGAATACGCTGTATCTTGTGCTGTCATTTTAATCTTTAAAACTTTAACGCCCTGTTTGTTTTCCGAATCAGGAGACAAATAACCTGCTCCCACGTAACCAATACCTGATTTATCAGCCTTCACACCTTCAATAATCTGTGCATTACCTGTCATCTCCTTTGCTTTGGGTGCAAATTCAATTTTCAGTTTCTTTTTCATGAATGAATACGTTCCAGAACTACTTTGTCTACCGTATATATTTATTGGCATGTTTACTTTAGACAATTCATTCCAATCTTCAATTGTTCCATCCAACACCTTTCCCAAAGTCTCCAAATCAATTTCCTCTAATGGCAAATCTTTATGAACAATTACCGCAGTTGCATCTTCTGCAAACACTACCGTTTTAAGCTCAATATTTTTACTTTTGAATTGTTCTACTTCTTCCTCGGATAATGGTCTAGAAGAATTAGCAATATCAGCCTGACCGTTTAACAGGGATGTTATACCCAAGCCAGACCCACCACCAGAGATAGCAATACTAAATTCAGGATCGATTTCAGTAAATTTCTCAGCCAAATTTACAGCTAAGTTTACTTCCGTATCGGAGCCTTTCATCTTGATAGAGTGGCTCTTATCCGTACAGCCAGCAAAAATCAGGATTGCTAATAAAGTCCCGAATGTGATATAATATGTTGTGATTTTATTCATCGGTACAAAATTGCAGCGTACGTATAAATAAACCATTAATCTAATGTTAACATAATGTTAATGACACACGCATACTGTATTTTTTTTGTCAGCAGAAAACAATATTAAAAAATAAAACACTGACTAAAAGAACTTTACACAGAAAACACTAAGTTAATAAATCTTTAATATAATATTACCAAGAACAAGAAAGGGAATAAACAATGATGTTTATTCCCTTTCTTGTTAATTTAATTATACAGACTAAAAACTAACTTCATTTTCGCCATCCCAAGTTTCGTTTTTCGTGATTTGAAAGGCAACATTATTAGTCGCGCCTTCTAATAATTCACCTCTGAATACCAATTGAATATTATTTTTCATGGCGCTATTGATTTCAAAACTTCGTATCACCTCTGATTCACCCTGGACAGTGATACTATATTTTACCGGAATACTCTCTGAAAGGATTCCCATAAACTGATTGAAAACAATCTGTTTATTTGCCTGAAAATCCTCATCAATTTTGATTTCTGTTTGGTCAAGAATTGGATTCGCCATACCCGTAGTAAATGGGCTATAAAAAAATGGCTCGTGAACTTGGTTTACAGATATTGATTTCATTGTAGATAAATCAATATCTGTAAATTCCACTTTAACTTGACTATACATGCGTTGTAGCTCAATATTTATCGACATGTTGCCTGTTACCTCCAACACTCGAGAATACCCATATATCTCAGCATCCTTGTTAGAAAAATTATTTGAAATGTACACATCAGAAGCCTTAGCTATATCTGGTGCTAAAATCAATTCTTCATCGGAATTATTCAACACAAAGAAGATATCGTATTCGCCCACTGGCAATTGAAGTTGAACATTCAAATTGCTAATATCATCAGTATAGCCCTGAAAATCGTACCATTAGTTTTATGAAATAATAAATAATGTAATTTATTAATAACAAAACCTTCATTAGAAGTTGGTGCTATACCTACCAGATGTAAATTGTCAATTCTCAACGTTCCCGTAGATTCATTATACGCACCACCACCTGTCCGATCTCCTGCTTTCGGACTAATACGTATCCAAAGCTCCTCACCCGATAGCTCTAATTCTTCCAAATTATAAGTAAAAGAATTTTTTCCATTAGTAGCGAGATTACCAAATTGATTGACCATAGAAAGTTCGTGATAGGTATCACCTTTATCAAAGCTATAGTACATTTCAAAATCCTTTGGTCCCATGGCAGATCCAGTCATATCAAATCCTAATCTACTAATAGAAAGAACATCCTTGATAGGGAGTTTAATAAGTATTTGTTTAGGAGCTGCAAAATTTGAAGCTCTTCCAGCTGGATAATTTTCAAAAGCAATTCCTGCACCCCAATTAATGGATTTACCATCGTTATAAGTGATAGAAGGATTAGCTGATTTTGAATACTTGATATCAGGTGTCAACGTTTCATTGTTGAAACTCCAAAAATAAATATAGCCTTCGCTATAATTTGCGGGAATTTGTGATGAAGCGTACAAATTCTGCTTCGATGACGCACTTTTCAAATAGCTGGAGGAGCTTTTGAAATTTGTGAATGTAAAATTAACTGGAAAGACTAATTCATTTTCTTCATCAACGTAAGAATCCTTTTTACATGAAATAGCTAAAATAAAGATGATAAAAAATGAAAGTCTATACGTCAAGTGAAATAGACTTTTCATAAAAATGTTATTTTAAATTAATATGTGATAAATAGTTAGTTACTACCATTAAATCCACATAATTAATTTAAAATAACAAAATTTAATTTTATAGAATTTTATTTTCAATATTCTGGTTTACGCGAACATTTACTGATTCACCTTTCTTACCGTAAACTTTATAATCGACGACTTTATTATTCTTCCAAACGACGTCTATAGTCTTATTTCCACGTACACGAAGTCCTTTTACATTACCTTCAGACCATGCTTGAGGCAAGGCTGGTAAAAGATGTATAAATCCATCATGACTTTGTACCAGCATCTCCGCTATACCAGCTGATCCGCCAAAATTACCATCAATCTGAAATGGTGGATGAGCACAAAATAAATTCGGGTATGTTCCAGCCGAAACTTTGCCTTGCTCGTTAATAGCAGGCTTTAGCAATTGACGCAGAATTTCCAAGGCATGATCGCCATCGTGCAATCTCGCCCAAAACAATATTTTCCACGCTCTGGACCAACCTGTACCACCATCTCCGCGCACTTCCAATGTTTTCTTGGCTGCATCTGCCCATTCAGGCGTCGTAATAGGCGAAATAAATGGCGCTGGATATAATCCATACAGATGCGAAACATGACGATGTGTAGGTTCCACTTCCTCATAATCTTCCATCCATTCCATCACTCTACCTGATTTACTCACCACTACTGCTGGAGGAATATGCTGCAAGTCTGTCCTCAGAACTCGCGTGAAAGAATCATTAATTTGCAAGATTGAATCCGCTGCAATCACATTCTGATACAACTCACGAACAATTTGATTGTCAATTGTTGGCCCCATCACTACAGATGCAATCTTGCCATTTGGCATTCGAAATCCATTCTCAGGAGATACAGATGGAGAAGTAACGAACTGTCTTGTTTTTGGATCAAATACATTAGTATGTTTATAAAATTGAGCAGCTCCTTTCAAAATAGGAAATACTTCTTTTAAATATTCTTTATCTTCAGTAAACAAATAATGTTCCCATAGATGGTTACACAGCCATCCTGATGCTGTGCTTGCGCCCCAAGAAGCTTGTTCACCTGGAGCAGTATATCCCCAAATATTAGTCATCATATAGACAACCCATCCTGGCGAATTATAATACGCCTTTGCAGTTTTATGCCCCTCTCCTGCTATGCGTTTGATCAACTGAATAAATGGCTTATGGTATTCAGAGAGGTTATTCACTTCTACTCCCCAATGATTCATTTGTGCATTCACATTAAGATGATAATCTCCATTCCAAGGTGTTTGAATCTCATGCGCCCACAAGCCCTGCAAATTTGGAGGTAGTGCTTTGTCTGAATTACGTGCTGTACTTGAAATCGTCAAATAACGTCCAAATTGATAATATAATACAGCTAAACCATTATCTTGTGCAGGATCTGTATAGAAATTACTTAACCTTTTATCAGTAGGAATGGTATGCTTCGGATTTTCATCAGGGATTGATAATTTCACACGATCGAATACTTCTTTGTATGCGCGAATATGTGCATTTTTCAGCTTATTGTAATCCAATTTATTTGCTAACAATGTATTGACTGCATTTGTAGGATTATGTTCGTAATAATCTGTTGAGGCGGTATAATAAACGACAATTTCATCTGCATCTTGCACAATGATTTGATTATCGTGGTTAGTCACTTTTCCACCTTTATTGACTACTAAAAATTTCGTTGCATAGAGCAATCCATCTCCACCATATCCATTTGGTAGATTGCCCTCAACTAAGATCGTATTTCCATTTACCACATGTGACTTTACATTTTCATCACGGTAAAAATGAAGCGCAATACTGAGTGCTTTTTTCTTATTGGACGAAAATTTCATCGCACCAATATTTCTATTTTGTGAAACAAAATATTCACGCGAAAAACTTGTATCGCTCATGCTGTACTGTGCAATAGCGATACCTGTACTCAAATCCAATTCTCTTTTGTACGCTGCACCTTTGTTCGCATTTAAAAAATTAATGTTAAGGTACCCCAGATTTTGAAAGCAGCCATAAGGAACTTTTGCCCCATTACCGTATCCTGACCCTGCGCCTACACATACATAATTGGCATTGACCAATTTTTCTGCTTCGTCATTTTTACCTTGAATTAATAACTCTTGAATGGTGCTTACTTGTTTGTAAGCGTTATAATTATTGGCGTCTTGGTAACTTCCAGACCACATAGAGATTTCATTCAAGACAATATTTTCTTCTTGAATCCCTCCGTTTGGCATCATACCTATCCAGCCGTTTCCTAATGGCAAGGTTTCCTCCCACCTCTTAGCAGGCTTATCGTACCACATTTTCAATTCTTGTGCGTGGACTTTAACTTGCATTAATAAAAGTAAAATAACAAATAGCGTTTTCATCGGTAGATAGGTAGTTATTACTTATAAAATGAAAAATTACGATACGTAAATCCAGAAGACATATTTGTTGCCACAAATTTAAGGTACTTCGAACTAATTGGTTTATCAAATCCAACAACTTGCTCTATAGGATTAGATAAAACATTCGAGAATTCCCCTGTTCTGACTTTTACCCAATTCTTCGCATCTTGACTTTCGTAAATTTCATAGCGTTGGACTATTCCTTCTTTTTTACCATCTTGTCGTGGCATATACCCCAATGAAGAAATTTGGCCTTGCAATTCAAAAATTAATCCTTCTGAAGAAACATTAGTAAGCACTTCATCCGTTTTTATATTATCAGAAATAACTTTGAATTCTGATTTTTCTTTTTGATCTGCCGCATCGATTATATCATAACTAAAATCTTCATCGTACTCTTTGAATAATGCAAAATCACTTAATGTTGGCGCAACAGGTGCATAAAGTTTAACTTTCAATTTGGTTACCTTGGCTGGCTCAGACAACTTAATCAGTCTATTTGCACCAATACTCGTTGCTGAAGCTAATTTTTCCCATTTACCATTCTTCCAAGTATCAACAACTACTGAATCCAGACGCTGACCTAATTTTATATTTTCTCGGATACGGATAAGATCAAATTCCTTTTCACCATCCAATGTTATTTCAACTTCAGGGTTTAACACATTATCCTTTGGCGCATAATAACTGTATCTATCGTCATCAAAGATATTTGCTAAAGCAAACTCAGCACTTTTACCACGCAATTGTTTCGAAGTGGCTTTTGCACCAGTCGCTAAATTAGTCGCAAACGTCTTATCAAGTTTTTCTCCAAAATATTTTAATGATTTCACATCATTGGGATGCAAAATTCCTTCTGGCATAGGTGCCAATCCCAAATTCATATTTGCACCGCGTCCTACAGATTTCAAATAAATTTCAAATAACTGGTTTGGTGTTTTTACTTTGCTGTCTTGGTTTTTGTGATAGAACCAACCTGGTCTTTGAGGAACATCACATTCTGCTGGAATCCAATATTTACCATTGCGGTCACCCGATGGTAAATTAGAAGGGTCTGTACTTGAACCAGGCATAGGCTTTTGACCATCTTTTCCTTTAGGGGTAATGGTAGCCCAAGAAGTTTCTGCTGCAAATCCATGTTCATTACCTACCCAACGCATATCTGGGCCGACATCTGAAAAAATGGATGCCATCGGTTGCAAGCGTCTAATGATAGGCCAAGTTTTTTCTTCCCATTCGTAATATGTTGCCGAATTTATCGTACGTTTTTCATTTCGACCGCCATAATATCCATCACCACCGTTTGCGCCATCGTGCCATGAAGTGAATAACTCTCCATAGTTGGTCATTAATTCTGTCAATTGCACTCTGTATGCATCGGTATATGCTGCTGTACCATAACGTGTATCATTTCGATCCCAGGCTGAAAGATAAGTTCCGAATGCCATCCCATTGCTATGCGAGGCCTCCATGAAATCTTTGACCATATCCCCTTTTCCATCTTTCCACGGGGAGCTAGCGATACTGTATGTGGTAGTTTTTGTAGGCCATAAGCAAAACCCATCATGGTGTTTGGCTACACTTATTAGTCCCTTAAACCCAGCTGATGCTGCGGCTTTAGCGATCTGAATGGCATCAAAATTTGAAGGATTAAAAATCTTAGGATCAGCATCACCAAACCCCCATTCCTTATCTTGAAATGTTGTCGGCGTAAAATGTATAAGGCAATACGTTTCCATTTCATGCCATTTGAGTTGACGTTCTGATGGTAATGCACCATATGGTCTTGGTGCTTGCTGTGCACTTAATTGCAAAACAAACAAGCTATTTGCTAAAATAAAAGGAAGAGTCTTCATGGCTTATAAATTGTTAGTGCTTAATTCAACGAATTATACATATTAATACTTTACTAAAATACAATGCTATGGCAAATAATTGATACACTAATTTATCACTGAAATAAACTATATTACCCTAAAAAATTAAGTTTATAAGCCTATAAAGATAATATTATTTAAATAGTCATTAAAAATCCAGTAATACAGCGATTTAACAGTATCAAAAAATAGTTTATTAATTTATAAAAAAACTTAAAAAAACACGACTATTTTGATAGATTTTCAAACAACAAATAGTTAACTTTACGGCTGTTATGAAAAAAGATCAATCCAGAATAATACGTGAGCAAGTGCCACGTTCGGCTACTCGCGAGCATTCTGTACCCTTATATTTAACTTCAAGTTTCATTTTTGAAAGTGCAGAGCAAGGTAGAGCCATCTTTGCCGAAGAAGAAGAAGGTATGGTATATTCGCGCTACGCTAACCCCAATACCACTGAATTTATTAATCGTGTATGCACACTGGAAAATGCGGAAGCTGGATTGGCATTCTCATCAGGTATGGCAGCAGTATTTGCGTCATTCGCTGCATTTATTGAATCAGGGGATCACATAGTGTCGAGTCGT
The DNA here is from genome assembly GCF_009829085.1 of Sphingobacterium bovisgrunnientis. Classification (GTDB taxonomy): domain Bacteria; phylum Bacteroidota; class Bacteroidia; order Sphingobacteriales; family Sphingobacteriaceae; genus Sphingobacterium; species Sphingobacterium bovisgrunnientis. Next base: position 258,351 of record NZ_WUQY01000001.1, on the reverse strand, counting down.
GCAATTTTCGGTTCTACACATCAATTGCTGACACAGCAATTTCCAAAATGGGGTGTATCATTCACTTATGTTAATTCTGCAAATCTGGAAGAATGGGAAAAAGCTATTCAGCCAAACACAAAAATCGTTTTCTTGGAATCACCTTCGAATCCAGGATTGGAATTATACGACCTGGAAAAATTGGGTGACTTGAAAAAGAAACATCCAAATGTGATTTTCTCCATCGATAATTGCTTTGCAACACCATATTTGCAAAAGCCTTTGCAATACGGATTTGACTTATCCATTCATTCGGCTACGAAATACATGGACGGGCAGGGTCGTGTATTGGGCGGAATAATTGTGGGTTCACAAGAATTGATTAATAAGTTGATGTTTTTCATTCGTCATACAGGTCCATCGATGTCTCCATTTAATGCATGGATATTATCCAAAAGCTTGGAAACTTTAGGCCTACGTATGGATAGACATTGTTCGAATGCTTTGGCTTTAGCCCAAGCTTTGGAACAGCATTCAGAAATAGAAGATGTGAAATATCCGTTCTTACCATCCCATCCACAATATGAATTAGCTAAGATACAGATGAAAGCTGGTGGCGGTATTGTGACTTTCGAGGTAAAAGGAGGAAAAGATCGCGCATTCCGTTTTATTGATGAGCTAGCTATGATTCGCTATACCTCCAACTTAGGCGATTCAAGGACTATTGCAACACATCCTGCTACGACAACGCACGCTAAACTTTCGGAAGAAGAACGAATTAACTTGGGTATCCGACCTGGCAGTATACGTTTATCTGTTGGTTTGGAAGATCAAGAAGATATCATAGGTGATATCTTGCAAGCGCTCGAGAAAACGAAATAAGCATAAAAAAAACTCCGATTTTCATCGGAGTTTTTTTTATGCTTATTAATTCGCTTGTTTTGTAAAATTTAAAACCAAGTGTCCAGTAGTTCCGTTATCCAAAGGAACTGGCATTTTCATGGTTAATGTCTGACCATCTGCAAACATTAAACCCAAACGATAACCTGTTGTTACATTCGCTGCTTTATCACCAGCATACAATTTTTTAAATTGAAATTCTGGTTCTCCACCATCTTTAGGATTAAAGATTGACCAAATAATAGTTCTGACAGCTCCGTTTGCACATAATGTTCCCGCGGAATTGAAAGTAATACTTCCTTTATAATTTCCTGTAGGAAGATTCCATACACTACCAATAAAACAATCTACTGGAGCTTCGTCAAAAATATTTTTGATCGTATACGACTGTGGAATATCTTGACGTGTCACTGAACTTAACACCCAATTGCCTTTTACGCCATTGCGCCACTGCGATGCAGATGGTCCTGAAGATGATACAGCGCTTGATGTAGAGTTAGTATTTGTTCCAGCATCTTTGCGTTGTGCACCGCAACTTGACAATAAAGCTATCGCTGTAAAAATGGATAGCATCGAAAGAATATGTTTACGCATAATTATTTTGTTTATTTTCATTTTGAACGTTAGTACACAAATATAAAATAATCGCATACCAAATAGGCCATGTCATCCAAAAATCATACCATAAGTAATTTTATATTTCGAAAGAATCAATGTTGTAGAGATTGTTTACTTTTGCAAGCAATGTACCTTATCATATGACTCAACAGAAAATACTCAAGATAGCAAAAAATATCTTCAAAGTACTGGTTACGGTTATAGCATTATATTGGCTATCCAGGAATTTAAAGTTCCATGAATTTAAGGATTCCATTATAAATGCCAACTTTTTCTACTTGTTCCTAGCCTTCTTAAGCTATATTACCTCGCAGTTAGTTGCATCTTCTCGATTAAACAGTTTTTTTAAAACCATACATCTCAAACTTTCGGAGAAGTATAACATCAAATTATATTGGCTTGGACTTTTGTACAATTTCTTTCTGCCTGGCGGAGTTGGAGGTGATGCTTACAAGGTTTATTTCTTAAAGAAAAAATATAATATACCTACAAAAAAACTTCTGAGTGCTGTGTTTTTTGATCGATTGAGTGGATTATGGGCTGTGGCTATATTTTGTTGTGCTTTTGTGGTATTTATGCCTCGTTTCGCTATTCCAAACTATATCACTGTAGCAGTGGCAATCATGGGAAGTGCAGCTTATTTGTATGTATTATTTCTATTTTTTAGACCATTTGCAAAAAGATTTTTGCAGACACATATCAAAGCTATGGGCGTACAAGGATTTCAGATCCTTTCTGTTATCTTGATTTTATTAGCATTAAATCACGAAGACAAATTTTCGCCCCATCTATTGATCTTTTTAATTTCATCCATTACCGCCATCATTCCATCTATTGGAGGTGCTTTAGGTGTTCGTGACACCTCTTCGATAGCACTAGCCACATACTTAGGCGTGAGTGGACAATTGGCAGGAACTATAAGTTTGATTTTTTACTTTATATCTTTAATTACCTCACTACCGGGTTTATATATTATTTTCAGACCATCAGGATTAGGTGAAAATAAATTACCATCCGCAAAAGAAGTAGAAAAAGAAATTATTGACAACGAAAAAACTGAAGAAATTTAATCATGGCAAATATTATTATTACAGGAGCAAGCAGTGGAATTGGTTTTGAAACAGTCCTAGATTTGACGTCAAACAAAGAAAATAATGTAATTGCTTTGGCACGATCTGCTGACAAATTGCGTCGATTGCACGAAATATCTTCGGACTTAAATTTTGATGGCGGAATGTTGTACCCAGCACAATTTGACATTGTTTATGATAATTATGCTGACTCTCTAGTTCCATTCATTAAATCTAAATTTGACAAAGTTGATATTTTGATTAATAATGCTGGTGCACTGATAAATAAGCCGTTCTTGGAAACTTCAACAGAAGACTTCGCACAAATGCTCCAATCCAATTTATTAGGACACATCAATATGATTAAACATATTACACCTATGATGACAGAAGGAGGGCATATCGTGAATATCAGCAGTATGGGAGGTTTTCAGGGCTCATCGAAATTTGCTGGCTTAAGTGCTTACTCGGCAAGTAAAGGTGCTTTGGCAATCTTAACAGAATCCCTAGCTGAAGAATTTAAAGACAAGAATATAAAGGTAAATTGTTTGGCATTAGGATCATCCCAGACAGAAATGTTTGAAGCTGCTTTTCCAGGTATGGAAGCAGGAACTTTGGCTTTCGAAATGGGTCGTTATGTAGCTGAATTCGCCCAAAATGGCAGCAAATACTATAATGGCAAAATACTACCTGTATCGAATACGACACCTTAAAAAAAGATTCGTCAATCATTACTTTGATTGGCGAATCTCGTTTAAAATCCCTTTATCCACCCTGCTATATCCTTAAGTACTTGTTCATTTATGGTTTCATCAATTTGTGCATATTCCGAAACTTTGCCAGTTTTAGCATTTTGGAACAAGTGATTCATTCCATAGTATTCTTTTAGAACTGTCTGTGAATTTTTTGGAAGATTATCGTGATATCCTCTAAGATTCAACGTAGATGGAACTTGTACATCCAACGTTCCAAATGCCCCAAAAACAGGAATATAAATCTTTTTGATAAAATTTGTTGGATCGATTCGCACAAAATAGCGATAAGCTGGAGCTAATAAGGTTAACATTTCTTTGCGAATAGCTACATTCTTATCCGACTCTTCTAAAATATTCATATTTTTCTTGAGCTGTGCATACGCCTCTTCTGTACCAAGATTACTTTTGACTACATCAAAGTTCTTTTTATTGATTTCCTTGGCCATTGCCAACTGGAATTCTGACATTCCTTCTGATTTGCCTACGCTATACAATTGTTCCACCATCAAATCACGAATAGGAATTGTAGGAGCAGCCAATGTCACAATAAAAGAAAGATTTGGAACTCCCTGTCCCGCTAACAAATTTGCAATCAAACCGCCCTCACTATGACCAATAATCCCAATCTTATTGATATCAACATTTGGTTGTTTTTTCAAAAAATCCAATGCAGATAAAGCATCTTTACTGAAATCATCAATCGTTGCCTTTTCAAAAGAGCCGTCACTTATACCTACCCCACGATCATCGTAACGTAATACAATAATTCCATTTTGGGTTAAATAATCTGCCAATACTTTAAAAGGTTTGTGTCCAAATAATGTTTCATCGCGATCTTGTGGACCAGACCCTGTAACTAAGATTATAGCTGGATATTTACCTTTTGCTTTGGGTTTAGTTATTGTTCCCGCCAAATTAATGTCAGAATAGGTATTGGGAATAACCACATCCACAGTATCATAAGCATAAGGTGGTTTTGGAGTCTGAAATTTCACTGAACTTTTAGGCTGAATAACCGCAGCTCCTTTTTCAAGTACCACAGGAATTGTCATGCCATTTTGAGAAAAATGACCTTTTAATTTACCATCGTCACCATGTTTAAGTTTTAAGCTAATTCCTTTTGGATTATTTAGAAAGATAGAATCACCTTTTACGTCAATTTGGAATGGAATTCCAAATGCCGATTGATCTGGGCTGTCCGCTTTGGCTATCCACTTGCCATCCGTCTGATTGATATGCACTACAAACGTTAACTTTTGTACACCAAAATCCAACTTTCCCGACCAACTTCCAATCAAATCTTGACTAAACCCCACACAAGATTGTAGTACTAAAAAAAGAACTATACTTAAATATTTCATGTCGTTAAAAACGGATTTAAAAATTGCAAAATAGTATTCCAAACAAAAACTAACAGAATAAGTAAGAATACATCCAGTTTACGTTTGCTATTCATTGCAATTTTCATTCCGACTACGAGCAAATAGAAGAAATAGAATAAAAGACTTATCACAACTAGACCATAACCTACCAATGTAATCATATGTACCTTCGAAAGTTCTGGAGCTGCAAAACCCTTATCCAATATTTCCAATTCTACAGCAGTAACTGCATTTTGCACAAGAGGCAACACCGTCAAACACAGCATTAGATACAATACGAGATGAGAAACCAATACGACATTTAGCACATCAACAAAACGAGTTTTTACATAACGCAGTCTTGCAAATACATACAACATTATTGTATTGCTCAATAATGTAATGGCAATATTGAGAATCGCTTCATACCACAATTGTTTTTGGTTGCTAATTACCTTTAGAGAGCCGAATAGCAAGTGACTGGTATAACTGGAAACTAACCCAGTCAATATCGCAAATACCACACCTATAATCAGTAAATTTCTTTCTCTATAAATTTCAAACGGATTGGTTAAGGTTTTCATGATTTCGTTTTTCTGTATGTTTCGATTATATGCTGTAATTCTTCATGATTTTGAGTACCTATCATTAAGCGCGCACCATTTTTAAGCAACAATTGTAAGCCATATTTGCCTTTTGTATTGTAGGCTGTCCCGTTTTTACCTACCCGATAACCCCAACCTCCATAATCTGTGATCGAATATTCTTTGATATAAAGATCATCAATATCTTCCCAAAGCCAGGTTTTCTTTCGTACAAAAGGGAAAAACTTAATGCTAATTCCCTTTTCGTCAATCTTTGTATGCAAACGAACGAATGCTAAAAACAGAAAAACACACAAAAGAATTCCCAACTCAACATAGCTGGAGTTATCAATCTTCCAATTGCTAACGTATATGGATTGTAGCTTCTTCATCCATACTAGGACAAATAACAAGATAAGCCACCATGTCCAGAAACTTTGTTTTTCTGTATACACACTATTTCTCATCTCTCAAACTTGTTATTTTCACAATCAAATCATCCAACTTATTACGAACAGTTGGATAACTTTTTCCCATCTTATTAGCCATTTCTTTTAGACTTCCTGAGCTCATTAAGAACTCTAAAATAAACTCCTGCTCCTCCGTCGACAACTGCATAAATAAAGGCATTCCATATTTACCGAGAACTTCAGTTTCGCAAGTTTGACATACCAATTTGGATACACTGAGTTTTTTTTCACAACTAGGACATTGTACAGGCAACTTCATGTTTATAATATTTTTATAAACAAATATAAAAATTAATTCAATTATATTAAACCATATATTAATATAATTGAATATATTATTCCAGATATTAAGCCATAAAGTTGTTTTCTATACTCGAAACCTTATGTTTATATTTGCTAAATTTTAAGTGAATCGAAACATGAGAAAAATTTTAGGATTTATTCTTACCCCAATATTTTATTTGGCTTTTGTCCTTCTGTTGATTATTTTCCATCCTATTCAGTGGGTATGCTTGAAAGTTGGAGGTTATTCAGCGCACAAAAGAAGTGTAGATATCCTTAATTTCTTCTTGACACACTGTAATTATATTCTTTTCAATACAGTTACATTTATTGACAACAAGAATTTACCGCTAAATACACCCATTATTTTCGTTGCAAATCACCAAAGCACGTACGACATACCAGCGATGATTTATTTTCTACGCAGATTTCACGGCAAGTTTATCTCCAAAATTGAGTTAGCAACAGCTGGAATACCGAGCATATCGTTTAATTTGAAACATGGTGGTGCTGCTAATATTGACCGTAAAGATCCAAAACAATCAATTGCCGAAATTTTGAAACTGGCAAATAATATGAAACAGAAAAATTGGTCTGCCTTCATATTTCCAGAGGGTACGCGAACGCGTAATGGTAAAATGAAACATTTTAACATTGGCGGGATTGCGACGTTAGTGAAGAAAAACCCAAGTGCATTGATTGTTCCTGTGGCGATCACAGGGTCTTACGAAATGACGAGTTACGGCATGTTTCCCTTAAGACCTTTCACGCCATTGAAGTGGGAAATATTAGATCCATTGAAAACTGAAGGGCTATCTTTGGAAGAAATTGTGCAATTAGCAGAAGATACAGTTCGCGGCAAGGTAGAAGGTTAATTCACCTTTCTACCCTTCCAATCGTATTTCCCAATATTTCCCGCTACACCAATATATACGAGGTAAAAAGTATGGATGATCGTCAGAAACGGTAAATATTTAAGTAATTCAGATCTTTTAGCAAAAGATAAAACTGGAATCATAAACAGCAATTCTACCAACATCTTCAAGCCAAATGCCGTCAATAGCCACCAATTTTGAGCAGGCAATAAAAGTAGAAATCCCAGCAACGAGCATATTAAAGCCAAATTGAACAACCAAATACAGACACCCAACACAATTACCTTCTTGTCTTTGTACTTTGTACTTTTTGAAGCCCAACGTTTACGTTGACTAATAAACGAAGTCAAATCAGGTTTCGCATCCGTATACACAATTGCTTCACGGGATTTGCAAAAACCAATTCTATCTGCATACTTTTCAGCTACTTTATGTAAAAAAAGTTCATCGTCCCCAGACGCCAAATTATCAATCCCTTTGAAACCACCCATTTCAAAAAAAACATCACGACGGTAGGCTAAATTTGCACCGTTGCAAGTCGTTGGATTGCCGTTTCCGATTCCTGCAGCTCCAAGACCAATTAAATACAAAAATTCTAGCGTTTGCAATTCCTCGAATTTCGATTTTTCTTCGGAGTAAGCCACAGGCGAAGAAACCAAAAAACTATCATTTTGATCAAAATAAGCCATAATTGTCCGAATCCAATTGCGTCCCATTCGACAATCCGCATCTGTTGTCACAATTATTTCGCCCGATGCCATTTCTATCGCCTTCGTGATTGCATACTTTTTGTACGAATTGAGCTTATCACCTACTTGCAATTGCAACAATTTGACGCCTCTATCTCCATAAGACCGAACGATTTCGGCTGTTCTATCTGTAGAATGATCATCAACAATGATTAATTCCAATTGTGAAGTAGGGTAATTTTGATTTAATATAGCATCAATAGTTCTTGCAATATTTTCCTCCTCATTACGCGCAGCAATAAGAATAGAAACCCTTTTATCAGATGTTTTATCTGCCGAAAAAAATGGTATAGTTGACCATCCTTTGCGTAAATAAACCACAATCAGCACATAGACAAGTGCACAGAGAGTCAAGATGAGATTAAGAATTGTTATCACCAAAATAATTTACATTCAACACAAAAAACGACCCTATAATAGCAGGAAGAATCAGATTCACAAACCAAATAAAAGAAACAATTGCCATCACCGCAATATCTTGCGTCGTAATATAAGCGTACAAATTACTTGCAACAAAACTGCGTACACTGAAATCAAAAATATCTAAAGTAGGTAATGCCGACTGCACAAAGAATAAAATAAAAATCATCAGAATCATTGGAAGTAAAGCTAGATCCGGCAAAATTACTTGCATTAACAATATATATTGTGATGTGAAAATTATAAAACGAATTAAGGAAAGTAATAATACATAACCTAATTGAGAAACATTTACTTCTCTTAGCACATCAAAAAAAGGCTGAATTTTCTGAAGCATTTTAAATCTATTTACTAAGATATCGACCCAATAAACATTGAAATATAACAATATAAAAGCAAGTCCATAAATCGCTGCCAATATCCAAATCCCGAATTGTACGGCAGATGGAGTTTCTAAAAAAGTAGAGACAAACCAGGCAATACCTAACGCACCAAAAACACTAGTTAAAACTAATTGAGCAAACAAACCAACCCCCATTAACACAGCGCCTCTAGCTCTATTTTCTACTTTTAATAGCATAATACGACCGCCGTATTCGCCAATTCTGTTTGGTGTAAAAATAGCCCATGTCAAACCACAAAAAACAGATTTGGTAGCTTTCCAAGTATTCAATTCTTCCAAATCTCTAATCAGATATTGCCATTTAGCAACTTCAAAAAACCAATTTAAAAACATTAGAAAAACAACAACTCCAATTGTCCAGTATATAGCAGTGGTATTTATGCTGTTGATTAGATACTTAAATTCTAATAAATTTTTTTGATTATTGATTTTAGTATAAATAAACCAAAATGCCAAACCAACGATAGTCAATTTGAGGGTATAATTGAAATATTTCTTTTGCGTCTTTGTCAGCATTTTCCTTTTGGTCGCACAATTTTAACAATAATTTTATGTAAAACAATCGTAATAGATAAAAAGCCTAAGCAAAACCGTATTTTTGCTGTATGCTAAAACAAAAGGCCAAAGAGCGTGTTATTCTTGGTATCGATCCCGGTACAGTTGTGCTAGGCTATGGTGTAGTGAAAGAAACCGGAAAAAAGGTTTCGCTCGAAACATTAGGTGTGGTGAAAATGGGACATTTGGATGACCATGGCTTGAAGTTGCAACGTATTTTTAAAAAAGTATTGGCTTTGATTGATGAATACAATCCTGATTGTGTGGCTTTGGAAGCGCCATTCTATGGAAAAAACATTCAAGTCATGTTGAAGCTAGGCCGTGCGCAAGGTGTCGCAATGGCAGCAGCACTGAGTAGAGATATTCCGATTTTTGAATATTCGCCTCGTAAGATTAAGCAATCTGTAACAGGCAGTGGAAATGCCAGCAAAGAACAAGTGGCTGCGATGTTGCAAACCTTGCTGGGATTTAAAGAAACACCCGAATTCTTAGATGCGACAGATGGCTTGGCGGTGGCAGTTTGTCATTCCTTTCAGCAAAATACCACCTCAGGTTCTAAAAGCTATTCGGGCTGGTCAGCTTTTGTCAAAGACAACGAAAATAGAGTACGCTAGATTTGTACCGAACGAACTACATTTTTTACATTTAATTCTACAATATCCGTCATTGTTTTACAACGGTAATACTGGTCATTAGCATAAATCTTTGCATAACCTTCGCGTAAGCTCCTGATATTTTCTTGCGTAGACAATTCCTGTCCTCTTGAAGCATCTCGCAAATCTTTAATCCGATGGCGCTCGCTGCGCACACGATGAACTATAGAGGAACGCTCCTCTTGCTGATACTGCAAAACTGTTTTATCCGTCAAATGCTCCATACACAACTTCACATATGGGTAACATTCTTTGAAAAATTGTGGCATGTAGACCTTCGGATTGCCTTCATAAAATTGCTGATCAAAATCAATTGCACGTATGCGAAATTGAAAATCATCAAAATCTGGTGTTATCTGCATCACAAAATTATAAGCCCGCATATCACCCAACAAAGCTATGGTGCAGCGCTCATTAAATTTCACGAACTCTTTAGCAATACGTGTTTGGTTGTAATCTGGATGCGTAATTCTGGTTTTACTAAATACATCTCCTGGAATACCTACGATATGCTCTTCAACCAAAGTTTCGAAATCATATAGATAATTCACTTGATTAGGAGACAAAATTTCTTCCAATTCCAAGCCATAGATCCGTGAAGCATCTGCTTGCTTGATATAAAAATAGTCGTAAACATCATTCAACCTATTAATAATACGAATCCGAAAAGGTCTTGTATTTCCGAAAGCACAATATTCGATGCGATCAATGATTTTGTGTTGCACTATGCGCGTATTTCCCGAAGCTTTCAGCTTGGCATAAATGATTTTCAAGCCATCATACAACTGATCTTGCATGTACGGCGGGTACAAAGGTGTTTCCCAGAAAGTATCGTTGCCAAATTTATCCATAACTGGCACTGTTTCCTGAAAATTCAATAAATCAAAATAAGATATAGGCAATTTTGCATCACGTTGATACATCTTTAAATATTTTGCCAATCCATGCCCAACTGGATAAATAGGCTTCTTACGTGAAATAATTACATCCTCTATTTCCATCTTCCCTTCACAGTTTATTTTTTTAATTAAAGCTAATAAATTTTAAACAATGTCATATTATATAAATATGTTAATTTTAATTTGCATTTATTCAAAAAAACCAAATAAAATATCAAATTTTGTTATTATTTTTGCAAAAGATTCAACCGTTATGGCTAAAAATTGGTTCATTCGCAGAAAGAATATTTTCTGATTGTCTGTAGAATACATCAATCTATTAAAATAACAATTGAGTTTCTGCTCTAACAAAAGCTAAATATCACAATTATCGCGATGGAGTTCGCGGTTGTTGGAAAAAATCACATTCATGGAAAAAAATTATTCTAATTACGATTTAGACAATCTTGATGTTCAAATCTTGTCCATTTTAATGGAAGATGCATCGATTCCATACACTGAAATTGCGAAAAAATTAATTGTATCAGGTGGTACAATTCATGTACGCATGAAGAAGATGGAAGAACTAGGGATTATTCATGGTTCAAATTTAATTATTAATCCACAGAAAGTAGGATTTGATATTACTGCCTTTTTGGGAATTTACTTAGAAAAAGGATCTCAATATTCGGATGCAGTCGCACAATTGAAAAACATCAAAGAGGTTGTTGAGTTACATTATTGCACAGGACAATACAGTATGTTTGCAAAAATTGTATGTCGCGATACAGCACATCTTCGTAAAGTGTTGAATGAAGATATACAAGGACTAAAAGGTATTCAACGTACCGAAACAATTATCTCGTTAGAAGAAAGTATAAAACGTCAAATTACACTCTAGTAATTGACTTTTAAATAGTTATAAAAGGCGGCTTTGGCTGCCTTTTTTTATGCCGTAGATTATACATTAGACAAATAATTAGCCATATTATTTTTTGTAACTTTGTGCCGTATGTCGGATATTATTCAATTGCTTCCTGATGCAGTAGCCAATCAAATTGCTGCTGGAGAAGTGGTACAAAGACCCGCTTCAGCTGTCAAAGAACTGATTGAGAACGCTATTGACGCTGGTGCGGATCGTATAAAACTTATTGTCAAAGATGCTGGAAAAACGTTAATTCAAGTCATTGATAATGGCTGTGGAATGAGTGTTACGGACGCACGATTATGCTTCGAGCGTCATGCAACCAGCAAAATTCGTAAAGCTGAAGATTTGTTTGCCATCCGTTCGATGGGATTTCGCGGAGAAGCTATGGCATCTATCGCCGCTATTGCGCAAGTTGAATTGAAGACAAGACGCATTGAGGATGAATTGGGGACAGTTATTCAGATTGAAGGTACCAAAGTAGTTAATCAATTTCCAGAAGCATTGCCCGCTGGCACAAGTATTTCAGTAAAAAATCTTTTTTACAATATTCCGGCGCGTAGAAATTTTCTAAAAAGCAATTCTGTGGAAATGCGCCACATTATAGACGAATTTCAACGCATCGCTTTAGCTAATCCAGAAATCTTCTTGAGTCTTCATAGTGAAAATAATGAATTGTTTCATTTGACTCCCGGCACTCTCAAGCAACGAATTGTGCATCTTTTTGGGAATAATTATAACCAAAAATTAGTTCCTGTTGAAGAAGAAACTTCGATTATAAATTTAACTGGTTTTATTGGCAAACCAGAATATGCCAAGAAAACTAGAGGTGAGCAATTTTTCTTCGTAAACAAACGCTTTATCCGTGATCCATACTTGAATCATGCCGTGATGAATGCGTATGAAGAGATTTTACCAGCGGAGACTTTTCCAATGTATGTATTGTTTATCGATATTGATCCATCCAAAATTGATATCAACGTACATCCTACAAAAACAGAGATCAAATACGAGGACGATAAAGCAATCTATGCGATAATTCGTTCTGCCGTAAAACGTTCATTAGGGCGTTATAATATCACGCCATCACTTGATTTTGATCAAGAAACTAGCTTTAGTGGAATGATTTCCTCTAAGCCTATTGATGAAATACAAGCGCCTACAATTACGTTTAATCCAAATTTTAATCCTTTCGAAAGTGAAATCGGTTCTTTAAGGCCTTCAAATAATTCACGATCGAATGATTATAGTTCACGATTCGAACGCGAGGCCGTTCCTAAAAATTGGGATACACTGTATCAAATCACAGAAACAGAAACACCTACGCAATTGCCTTTATTGGATACAGAAGAGCAAGAAACAGATGAGCGACCTGTAATCATTCCGAAAGCAGAATCGAAAAAAAGTTTTTTCCAGATACACAATAGATATATCGTTTCGCAAATTCATTCTGGCATTATGCTGATTGATCAACAAGCCGCGCATGAGCGTATTTTGTTCGAGCAATACAAAGAGCAATTGGAAAATAATCAAGGTAGTAGTCAACAATCTTTGTTTCCGACGACGATAGATTTATCCCCTTCGGATTTTGAGTTGATGGATGATATTCTTCCAGAATTACAAACTTTGGGCTTTCAATTAAGACCTTTCGGAAAAACTACTTATATTGTAGATGGAATTCCAGCAGATTTGGGAAATAATATCAACGAAAAGCAGATTATTGAACAACTTTTGGAAGATTATAAACATAATCGCACAGAACTAAAAGTAGACAAAAGAGACCATCTTGCTAAATCTTTGGCTAAAAGTGCAGCCATAAAAGCGGGAATCTCGTTGAATAACGATGCTATTGAAGAATTAATTGACAAATTATTTGCGTGCGAAAGCCCAAATATATCTGTACATGGAAAACCAACCATCATCACGCTCACACTAGCAGAATTGATGGAGAAATTTGACAAAATTTAATCGTATTAAATTAGATGAATAATATTTTAGGAAACCTTTCGCCTGTAGTCAAAAACTTATTGATAATAAATATCATTTGTTTTGTGGGCACCATGATATTTCCAAATGCAAATCGTTTATTAGGTGTGTATTACCCTGATTCACCATTTTTTGAAGTATGGCAACCTATCTCCTACATGTTTATGCATAGCGATAGGGATTTTACACATATTTTTTTCAACATGTTTGCGTTAGTGATGTTTGGACCTATTATAGAGCGTCTGTTTGGTTCAAAACGGTTTTTAAACTATTATATCGTTACAGCTTTAGGCGCATTAATTCTTCAATATGGTGTACAAGCTATAGAGGTTACAAATATAATGGGAACACCATTTGTCAAATCAACACTCCAATATGTTCCTCAATTTGGGCGATATTTTCCTTTGGATAGTGGTTTAGATGCAGACAGTATGTCGACCATTGCAGATATATATAGTACACCTATGGTTGGAGCATCGGGTGCAATATTTGGTTTATTATTGGCATTTGCCTATTTCTACCCAAATATGCCGCTTTACTTTATGTTCATTCCTGTTCCTATCAAAGCAAAATACTTCGTTGGCGGATATATTTTGATCGAAATATACTTAGGTTTTAATAATTCTGGTTCTTCCATAGCGCATCTAGCACATGTTGGTGGTGCTTTATTCGGTTATCTTATGATTAAGATGTGGGGCTACAAAAAAGGATATTATTAACAATGAATAACATGAAAGAGAATGTCTTGAAAACATTTTTTAGAGACACGTACAAAACGACATCCATTATTCCGTACGTTATTACAGGACAAGTTGTCCTATTCATTCTCTTGCATATTTTTGACCTTCTTACCTTTTCGGAGACTACTTCAGTGGATTTGTATAATTTGCTGTTAAATAAAACTGTGCTGCCTATCGGCATACAAGATTTCATAGCACAGCCTTGGTCATTCATCGTACATCCATTTATTTATTCGAGTCTCTGGAATTTACTTTTTGACTGCCTCTGGTTGTATTGGATTGGCAATCTATATTTAAATTTTCTAAGTAAACATCAATTAAACACCGTTTTCATTGGCGGATTAACATTCGGCGCGACATTATTCTTGGCGCTTGGGTTTATTCCCTATTTCCATACGCCAGGATTAACATGGAGTACAATTGCTTTTGGAATTGGTGCTATGATAAGTAGTCTAGCGTTATTAGTGCCAAATTCCGAACTGCGTCTATTGCTTTTAGGCACGATCAAATTCAAATGGATTGCAGCTGTCTATTTAGGACTTCAATTCGCTTTCTTAGTGACAACAAATAAAGCTGCTGCATTGAGTTATTTAATCGTTGTGTTTGCAGGAATGTTGTTTACGAGCCAATTGCAACGTGGAAAAGATTGGAGCTTAATCTTCCAAAGGAAAAACAGCAAACTGAAAGTAGTAAAAGGAAATTTCGCACAAACAAACAAAACCAAGGATCAGGAATATCCAGATCAACAACAGATTGACCAAATATTAGATAAAATTTCGCTCAAAGGCTATGAAAGTCTTACTCCTCGAGAGAAAGAAATGCTATTTCGCGCGAGCAAAAAAGGAGATTGATGAAAAACCAACCGTTTTTACGTAAGAAAAAACTCGGTTTCTTTAGCAAGACAGTTTTTACGGCTAATGTTTTGGCTGTAGTAGCTTTGCTATTAAGTTATTGTGCTTCTTTTATTGACCCACGCGAATTTTGGATAATAGCATTCTTTGGATTAGCTTATCCACCCATTTTATTTATCAATTGTGGCTTTATTTTTTATTGGCTTTTACGTAAAAAACGGAATGTATTGTTAAGCCTACTGGCGATTGTTGCTGGCTGGTCTTTCCTAACTCAACATATAAATTTTAAAAATAAAAACGATAAAATTCTTATCAAAGCGGATACAATCGTTCGTGTCATGAGTTTTAATGTGCACCTCTTTCAACATTACGACAACAAAAAAAATAAGTTTAGGGAAGAAACAATTGAATTCGTACGAACTATAAATCCCGATGTAGCTTGCTTCCAAGAATTTTACAGTAGACTAAAAGGTTCTAAACAATTTACAAAAACACTTAGAGACGAAGGGGCCTTTGAGGATTATTACTTCGAACCCTTCCAAAAAAATGATTACGAAGGATATGGACAGGCCATTTATTCGAAATATCCGATAATCAATTCAGGAGCGATTGAAGAAAATGGATATGGTGTTAACCGTATTATTTTCGCAGATATAAAACGTGAAGCAGATACGCTACGCGTGTATAATGTGCATTTACGGTCCTTTGCATTGCAAGAAGAAGATAAAGACTTCATTCAAAAATCACCTACCGAACAGGTGAAAAACGAAGAGCAAACTAAGAAATTAGGGCGTAAATTAAAAAGAGCGTTTACGAGCCGCAGTAATCAGGCAAGCACACTGGTCAAACACATTTCAAGCTGTCCATATCCTTATATGGTAATGGGCGATTTTAACGATACGCCAATGTCGTACAGTGTCAATCTTTTGAGTAAGAATATGAATAATGCTTTTCAAGAAAAGGGGTTTGGTTGGGGTGTGACCTATTTCGGCATTTTACCCATCTTCCAGATTGATTATATCATGACTGACAAGAGGATTAATATAGATGATTACGGTATTTTGAAAGAGAAATTATCGGATCACTACCCTATTTGGGCCGATTTGATTTATTAAGAAGCAGCATCAGTAGGCGCGGGACGCAAAAGCAGCAGTCCAACTTCCACAAAATTATCATATCTATTTTTAACCTTGAAATAAGCTTCTCTGCCAAAATAATAACGTCCAACTATCGCTTCTATATCCGATTGAATAAGTTTTAATAGATCACGTTTCTTACGCTCGCTGATCACGAGACCTCGTTGTTTCAGGTATTCAATAAACGTATCATATTCTTGCTGTGGAAGTCTATAACCTTGAAGAAAATTCTCAATTGAATATGCGGGCAACAGCTTTGTAAATCTTTCGTAGACGAACTGTTCGATATAGCTGGATTTCAGAATTTCTTGGTACAACAGGCTGGTCGCATTGGAATCGATATTTATAGTAAAATCTGGACTAATGCCACCTCCACTGAATAATTCACGTCCTGCCAAAGTTTTGAAAATTTGATTGCTGGTATATGTTGTATCCAAAGCCCACAATCCTCTATACATAGTCACATAATCAACCATATTGGACCAGTTTGCCGTATACTTACGTTGAATAGATCTTCCTAAAGGCGTATAATAACGGGAAATACTCAAATTAATGCGTGAACCATCCAAGAAATCAAATTGCTCCTGCACAATACCTTTACCGTAGGAACGGCGTCCTACGACAGTAGCGCGATCCCAATCTTGCAATGCACCCGCAACGATTTCTGAAGCGGAAGCCGAAGATTCGTTGACTAAAACAACCAATTTACCGGATGCAAAATTTCCATTTCCATCAGAAAAATATTCCCTTTTTGTTTCGTGCGCACCCTGCGTGTAAACCAACAGCTTCTTATCCGCGAAAAATTCACTTGCTATTTTTATGGCAATGTGAAAATAACCACCACCATTATCTCTCAAATCTAAGATTAAATTACTAGCACCCTGTTTCTTAAGTTCGATAATGGATGTTTTAAATTCATCGGCGGTCTTCAGACCAAACCGTCTAATTTTCACATAACCAATTTGCGGTTCCAATAGATATGAAGCATCGATAGAACTCACATTAATCTGGTCACGCTTCACTTTAAACAATTGGTTCGATGGCGCGTTTTCTCTATTCACGTATATATTTACGACAGAGCCTTTCTTGCCACGCATCAATCGGTCAACAACTTTTTGCCCAATGTTTCGTCCAGATACAAATGTCGTATCAATACGTATTATACGATCACCTACTTTCAAACCAGCTTTTTCTGCGGGACCATTTCCCACCACCCCAACTACCAGTAAAGTGTCATTGAGATTAAAAAAATCTAAACCTATACCTTCGAAAGTACCTTCTAAAAGTTCATTTTGATTTTTGGACTCATTAGGAACTAAATACGTGGAATATGGATCAAGGTGCGAAATAATGTGGTTTATTGCGCCATTCTGCAAAGAATCCAAATCAATACTATCCACATACGAGTTTGACAACAAATCAAGAACTTGCTGGATTTTGTACGAATTATCCGAAAGTCCAATCGGCACAAGCGATACACCTGGATTGTTATTCTGTTGCGCAACGTAATTTTGCCCCAGTATCAATCCGAGTAAAAGCGTAGCAGCATAAGTAGCAGCTACAAATAGATTCCTTCCAGTACCTTTTTGCATGAAATAAACGCGTGAGCAAAAATAACAGTTAATTCTATTTAATGTATAGATAATTCAATATTTATTAAAACAAATTGTATTCCAATCTCTTTATTATCAATAAATAATTACCAATCTTTGAATTTAATTTGGAATTTATGCACGAAATCGAACCTTTCTACAATTGGAGACATGAATATATTGCTGCGGATGATGAGAAATCTCCATTCTACGGCACGGTTTACAATGAGTTCGAATTTGATAAACAAGTGTATAACTACCTTTTACATCCCCAATGGGATGACTTTGGTTCACAGACACTTTACCTGAAAGTCATCTATACGGATTACGATAAACAGTTTGCTGTGATTGAATTTATTGGAGAGTGGAATGACGCCATTTACAATGACATTATGCTGCTCAAGCGAGAGATAATCGACATCATGATTGGCGAAGGTATCACCAAATATATTTTAATAGGTGAGAATGTGCTAAATTTCCACGGTTCTGATGATTCCTATTACGAAGAATGGTTTCAAGATATTGAAGATGGTTGGATTGCAGGCTTGCATTTCCGCGAGCACGTTATTGAAGAATTGCAATCGCAGAATATTGATTATTATTTGAACATTGGAGGCTTCTTAAATGAAATTCCTTGGCGCACTTTAAAACCAAGACAATTGTTTCATCATATCGAAGAGCATATGCAAAAGCGACTGGGCATGTAATTATTCTACGATTTTATTGTCAAAGTCTTCTCTTCTATAAATTCCGGGTGAAGCATGATCCAATTCTGGAAAATCAAAATTTACCAAATTAACATAGGGAACTTCAGTCAAACAATACACAACTTCAGCCATGAAAGCATAGTTGCCTGTCGAACCCAATTGTTCTAAATAAGAAACATCACCTAACTTGACAAATACTGTGTCAGCAGAAGTTCTTGAGAGACTTAAGTCTAACTTTTCATAACGTCTATTGAGTACATCCATCACAAAATCAACAGTCAAGTCATCTGGAATATCATTTTTGACCATACTATCTCCCTCCGCATCATACGTCCAAAGTGTACCAAAAACATCTTGATCTATTCTTTGAGTCGTATCAAGTGTCGCGGATGTAGAATCTGAATTATTAGTATCAGAACCACGTTCGCCTACACATGAAAAAATAAGAATAAAAGCACAAAGTGATAAAATAAAACCTGTTGACTTATGAGCATTCATCGTAGCATATAATTAGAGTGAAAGATTATTAAATATACTATTTTTTGACAATAAAGTTGTTTTTCATATGTAGCTTCAAGTTTCTATTCTATATATAATTCAGTAACTTTGGGACACAAAAAAATAAAACTTTACTATCATGTCATTCAGAATAGAAAAAGATACAATGGGTGAAGTTCAAGTGCCTGCAGACAAATACTGGGGTGCACAAACTGAACGTTCACGTAATAACTTTAAAATCGGACCTTCAGGCTCTATGCCGAAAGAAATTATTGAAGGTTTTGCTTATTTGAAAAAAGCTGCTGCATATGCAAACCACGAATTAGGCGTATTACCTATCGAAAAACGTGATGCTATTGCTGCAGTTTGTGACGAAATTTTAGCTGGTAAATTGGATGATCAATTCCCATTGGTAATCTGGCAAACAGGTTCGGGTACACAATCCAACATGAACGTAAACGAGGTTGTGGCTAACCGTGCGCAAGTATTGGCTGGTGGCAAAATCGGTGAAGGTGAGCCTGTATTGAAAGCGAATGATGATGTAAACAAATCACAATCTTCAAACGACACGTACCCTACGGGAATGCACATCGCAGCTTACAAAGCGGTAGTAGAAATCA
Organism: Sphingobacterium bovisgrunnientis; assembly: GCF_009829085.1. Lineage (GTDB taxonomy): Bacteria > Bacteroidota > Bacteroidia > Sphingobacteriales > Sphingobacteriaceae > Sphingobacterium > Sphingobacterium bovisgrunnientis. Next base: position 238,744 of record NZ_WUQY01000001.1, on the reverse strand, counting down.
CAATTCCGGGTGTAGAAAAATTACGCGATACATTACAACGTAAATCTCAAGAGTTTATGAACGTGGTGAAAATCGGCCGTACACACTTGATGGATGCTACGCCATTGACTTTAGGTCAAGAACTTTCAGGTTATGTAGCGCAATTAAACTATGGCATCAAAGCTGTTAAAAATACTTTAGCTCACTTAGCAGAAGTTGCTTTGGGCGGTACTGCGGTAGGTACAGGTTTGAATACACCTGCTGGATATGATGTTGTAGTAGCTAAATATATTGCAGAATTTACGGGTCATCCATTTGTGACTGCACCTAATAAATTCGAAGCTTTAGCGGCACATGACGCTATTGTAGAAACACACGGCGCATTAAAGCAATTGGCTGTTTCATTGAATAAAATTGCGAACGATATCCGTATGTTGGCTTCAGGCCCTCGTTCGGGTATTGGGGAGATTTTAATACCTGAAAACGAACCAGGTTCCTCTATTATGCCCGGTAAAGTTAATCCAACGCAATGTGAGGCTTTGACAATGGTAGCAGCGCAAGTAATGGGTAATGATGTCGCTATCACTATTGGTGGTACGCAAGGTCACTATGAATTGAACGTTTTCAAGCCATTAATGGCAGCTAATTTCTTACAATCAGCTCGTCTTATCGGTGATGCTTGTGTTTCTTTCGAAGAGCATTGTGCTGTAGGTATCGAGCCTAATTACGCACGTATCAAAGAATTAGTAGATAATTCATTGATGTTGGTAACAGCATTGAATACTAAAATTGGATACTATAAAGCTGCTGAAATTGCACAAACAGCACACAAAAACAACTCTACGTTGAAAGAAACAGCTATCGCATTAGGCTATGTGACAGCTGAAGAATTTGACGAATGGGTGAAACCAGAAGAAATGGTTGGAAGTTTAAAATTAGCTTAGTGATTAAACTTTCGAAAAAATACACTTTAACAAGAGCATACCTATCAATTTTGCTGGGTATGCTTTTCGCTTTTTCGAGCTGCTACCGTCATTCGGATATGCAGACTGAAGGCGTGAAAGATCTTCAAGGTGTTTGGGTGCAAGATAGTGTTGACAATAAGGAACAATTGTTGAGCTACACGCTTCACGAATTCACTTTTCGTTGTGATTCCATTTATGCAGTAATGGATGTCCATGCAAAAACCAAAACAATGCCTGACTCTTGTTTCCAGAATGGAAATTGGAAAGAATATGCTAAAGGTGTATACGTACAACGAGGCGATAGTTTAGTCGTAGAAGGCGTATATACACGTCCAAACGGCAAACAAAAGATATCTGGCTGCTACAAAAATGGTCAGTATTTGCCCCGCTTTAAAATTATTTCTATTGCTGCTGATAGCATCGTCTTGCAAAATAAGTTTGAGTCCAAACCTATTACTCTCCGCAAAACGCAAGATATTACCTGCGTCCCTAAAAAACGTTGGGAAATGTAAAATTTAAACTTAAAATGCCAAATAATATTGGCATTTTTAGTTTAAATTTTTAACCCAATATGAAAAGACTTTTATTCCTTATTGCCACAATTCTTATTAATGTTTGTTATGGTCAAAGTGATAGTACCAAAACTATTAATTTGATTTCCTATATATCTAAGGGAGAAACTTTAAATTATTCTGTCTTAAAAATATCTATTGATTCTAGTAGTACTAAAGAATCAAAGACCACTGAAAATTCCTTCAATTTTAAAATCACAGTAAAAGACTCTACAGATTCAAACTATATTATCAGCTATTATCGAACTTTAGATGTATTTGCAACGCCTCAGTTGAGTAATTTAGAAGAAAACATACAACAAAAGCTTATTGAGTTATCTACTATAAAATTCGATTATGAAACAAATGAGTTAGGGGCCTTTAAGCGTATTATAGATGAGGATGAACTTTCCGAGAAGATATCTTATGACTTCGAAAGATTATTAAATATTCTAAGCGCAGAAACGAATGATGAAAAAACACTAGAATTTATAAAGGGATTTATAGGTTCCATAGATCCGAAGTCATTAATTACTACATATGCGCAAGACATACATGCTTTACATTATGCTTTGGGTGCTTCACTCAATCTTCGAGATACCATTCCATTTGAAGAAGAAATTGTTGCACCAATTTTAAACGCTCCTATCACCATGAATGGAATACTGTATTGTGATGAATACGACCAAGAAAATGATTTTATCTCTATAATCCAAGAGATGACAGTTGAAGGAAATTTCATGGAAAAAGTTTTTGATTTTTTCAAAAAATACGAAAACAAAGAAAAACCTATTAACGAACAAGAATTTAAAGATCTGCAAATGGACATTTACTTCCATAATACGTATCAATATAATTCAGCTTATGGTGTAGCTACTTATATTGAACTATACAAAGAAATAACAGCTGAAGGAAAAGATGAAAGTATCAAGAGAATTGATATTTATGAAATTTCCCTGATAGAGGAATAAAATAATTGAATTTCTCCTACTCCTAACATCGAAATGACGTATATAATTAACAAGAGCCGCTTAAAGCGGCTCTTACTAATTTATTAACTTCGAATCGTCTGAAGACTTCAGCAAATTTTGCTTTAATTCGTTTTCGGATTGTAATAATTCTTGCTCTACGACTTTACGTTTTTCGCGACCATCTCGTTGAATTTGTAATACCTGTTCGATTGTGCTGATAATGTCAACATTCGCCTTTTTGATCGTCTCGATATCAACTATTCCACGTTCCGTTTCACGTGCTACATTGATTGTAGATTCTTTGAGCATTTCAGAATTCTTACGTAACAATTCATTTGTTGCATCAGTCACCGCTTTCTGTGCTTCTAAAGCACGTTGCGAATGCGCAATACCCAAAGTCAATACCATTTGATTTTTCCAAAGCGGTAAAGTATTCACAATACTGGATTGGATTTTTTCCATCAGCGATGAACTGTTGCTTTGGATCATACGAATCTGTGGAGCAGTTTGCAAAACGACCATACGCGTTAACTTCAAATCATGAATCTTACGCTCAAAACGTACGACATGCTGCTCCATATCTTTGTATGCTTGGATTTTGTGTTGATCTCCCGATTCCTCCGCTTCTTTTCGTAATTGTGGCAACGTCACCGAATGTACTTCTTGCAATTTCTCCTCTCCTGCCGCAATATGCAAAGAAAGCTCTTTGAAATAATTCTGGTTTTCTTGGAAAAGCTTATCAAATATATTGACATCTTTCAACAAGGTTTTATAATGCCCTTCTAATTTTAGTTCAATTTGATGTATATTTTTTTCCACCGAAGCATACTCTGTACGCATTCGTTGCACCTTTTTCTTCAATGTATCAAAAAAAGGAATCAACGGCTTTTTATTTAGATTTTCATCAAAAGATTTGATATCCGAACGTAGATTCAATAAAATATCCTCTGCACCGCCCATATCTTTTGTTCGAACTTGCTTTAAGATTTCATTCGAAAAATTACTTACTTTCGTCTGACTCGCTACACCAAATTGAATGATATCCGTAGTCGATTGCAAGTTTATTTTATCCTTATATTGTTTGATTACCGCTTTATCTTCTTCCGAAAAGTTAACCTGAATTTCTTGGTTCTTATTCGGTGTATTATCGTCGTAAGTTGTCAAATCTATTGTACTCATATTTTAGTCATTAAGTAGTTTTTTATTTTTTAGCGTTTGAATGTACACATCTGACTCAGCAGATACATCCAACAAACGGTATTTAATCAAATTTGTCACATCTTGCTCAATAGCCGAAGATGCTTGCACCAAAACCGATTCCAACTTGTTTTTAGATTCTAAGGTTATGGCATTATTCAATTTTGTTTGTTCCAAATCGTAATATTCACGCAATACATTGACCACAGTGCCATGCCTTACCAGAAATTTTTCAGCTTCCATAATATCACGTTGTTCCAGTAAATGAAACATGCGTACAATCTTTTCTGTGTGGGCTTGCAACGTTCTATTCAGAATAGCTTTTTGAAAAAACATCAACTTAGTAACAAATGATTGTGGCGTTTCCACTTCGGCTTGCGCCAATTCTAATCGACGCTGATGCGCAATGTTATTGACCCAAGTCAATTGTCTGACTTCCGAAAGTTCTATACGCTGCAAATAATCTTTGGATTGCCCTAATAACAGCCCATTACCTACGATATACGAACTTATGTATCCAACAATAGTTGCCAACATGCCTGAAGACATGGCACCCGCGAAATAATAAAATGAAAAGAATAAGCCAAGTTGAATAGCTAATAATACCCACGCTAACGCATACCAAGAACGCACTTTACTTTTGGAAGCTTGCGACATCATCACCAAAGGATGTATCGGCGGAACAAAAAATAAAATAGACAAAAAAGTCCATTTCAGTTGTCCAAATTCCCATCTTTTAGTTTTCTTTGTCGCAAAACCCATTTTTATCAATTAATATAATCACTTCTAATATACTCAATTTTCAAGCTTTCTGCGGAAATAAATTCCACCGTATAGACAGAAAACGTTCAATTCCTATTCCAATATTCAATATTTTTACATAATGGCTACAAAAAACAACTATATCAGCTACTTACGTGTCATAGCGACAGTGTTTGTCATATTGATTCATGCCAGCACTGGTTTTTTGAATCGCTTTGATGCCGATAGCTTTGATTGGAATTACGCCAATTGGATTAATTCGGCTACCCGATGTTCTGTTCCTATATTTGTCATGTTGTCTGGTGCATTATTATTACACAAGGACGAAGAAACTTGGACTTTTTACAAAAAGAGAATTACCAAATTAATATATCCATTCGCTTTTTGGACTATAATATATTTAATCTATTACTTCTATCGGTATACGAAATTCTCGTTATTGTCGTCAGAAAAAATCATCGCTATTGCACAAGATAAAATTTTACATGGCGCAAATGCACATTTGTGGTATTTATATATGATTATTGGATTGTATTTAGCTATTCCTTACTTACGCAAAATAATAAATCAGGTGAGTATACGAGAACTAGAGATATTTCTAGTATTATGGTTTCTTTCGATGTTCGTAATGAACAAATTTTATTATCCTGTAGTTCCGAAATTTGACCTTACGTTCTTTTCAGGTTATTTAGGTTACTTGGTATTAGGATATTATTTGTCCGTAAAATCATTCAAATGGAACAAATGGCTACCTATAATAGGATATATTTCGATTTCCATGTTCACAGCTTACATGACGTACACATGGAGTTTATCCGCAAATAAATACAATCCCCATTGGTATCATTATGTTTTTCCAAATACGGCTCTCGCAGCTGGCTTTTTGTTTATTTTCTTCAAAAAGATAATACCACAAGACGCCAAACTTCCCAAATGGATTCAGATTGTCGATGAACATAGTTTTGGGATTTACTTGGTTCATATACTACCCCTGAATTATATTCATCCTTTTATCTCCAAATATATGAGTACAGTTTGGGTGATACCTTTTGCAACGCTATTAACAATACTATGTTCTATTGGAATAATTTATGTCTTGAGGAAAATTCCTTATGGGAAATATGTGAGTGGGTAAAAAGCAAAAAAAGCTATCTCGAACGAGACAGCTTTTAAAAGTATGTGGTATACGGTTTTTATTTACTAGAATGGTAAATCATCGTCATCAGCACCTGATGAAGAAATATCTACTGGAGCTGGCATATCATTATATGAAGGCGCAGAAGCAGCAGCTGTATTAGCTAATTTTGTCACTCTCCAAGCTACCAAAGAATTGAAATAAGTTGTAACACCTTGCGCATTTGTCCATGGACGACCACGTAAATTGAAAGAAACTTCAACCTCTTCGCCAACAGCTAAATTATCAAATATATTAACTCTATCTTGCGTCGCTTCAAAACGAATATATTCCACAAATTGTGGGTTTTCAGCGTATGCAACAATCATATCTCTCTTTTTAAAAGACTCAGTAACCTGTTGTACAGCACCTACTTCGTGAACTTTTCCTCTGATTTCCATATCATTAATTGTATTAAACCGTAAAATTACACAATTTTTGCGTTCAAGATTAATTAACTTTGCACAAATATGAAAGAAGTTTTCAACACAGCAAGCAAAGTGATTATAACTTGTAACAAGAGATTATCACCATTCCTTCAAGAAGAAATTAAAGAGTTAGGATTCGAAATAAAAAGAGCATTCAATACAGGAGTGGAACTTCATGCTTCTATTAATGACTGTATCCGTTTGAATCTTAATCTGCGTACCGCAAGTCAGGTACTATATGAAATCAGTGCATTCCGTGCGAACGATCCAAAAGAATTATACGATGCATTAGTGAAAATCGAATGGGAAGAACTTATCCCTTTTGATGGTTATTTCACGGTGACATCTAATGTACACAACGATACAATCACTACCCCATTATTTGCCAATGTAAAGGTGAAAGATGCGATTGTAGACAGAATAAAAGATAAAAAAGGTGTCCGTCCAGATACAGGTCCAGACGCGCACAAAACGGTGATTCATTTGCACTGGATGGAAGATCGCGCGGAGATTTTCTTGGACACTTCGGGTGAAACATTAGCTAAACATGGCTACCGCAAACATCCAGGAAAAGCCCCAATGTTGGAAGCATTAGCGACTTCGACTATTATGGCGACAAAATGGGATGGCAAATCACCATTTATCAATCCAATGTGTGGTTCGGGTACATTAGCAATAGAGGCAGCATTAATTGCACAAAACAGAATGCCGGGATTGCAACGTATGAATTATGCATTCATGCATATCATTGGTTACAATGAGGAAGTCTTTTTTGAAGAAAGAAGATTGATAAAAGATAAGGCGAATAAACACAATATTCCTCAAATCATAGCTTCTGACCTTTCGGAGCAGGCCGTAGAGATTGCAAAGATGAATGCGCAAACTGCTGGTGTAGAGCATTTAATTCAATTTGAAGTATGTGATTTTGCCGAGACAACAGTTCCCGAAGAACCAGGGGTTATCATGTTCAACCCTGAATATGGTGAACGTTTAGGAACGCACAGCAAACTAGAACTTACGTACAAACGTGTCGGTGATTTTATGAAACAAGAATGCAAAAATTACCGTGGCTACGTATTTACAGGCAATCCAGACCTTGCAAAGAAAATTGGTTTAAAAGCTTCTAGGAGATTTGAATTTTTTAATGGTAAATTAGACTGCAGATTATTACAATACGAACTTTACGACGGAACAAAAGAAAAATCACATGCAACAAACAATTGATCTAACCGTAGCATTTGTACAAGATAGGCTGAAATTTGCTGAATCAGGACATGATTGGTGGCATATACAGCGTGTTTGGAACAATACGAAATTGATACTAGAAACAGAAGAAGCCGACCATCTTGTCTGCGAATTGACTGCACTCTTGCACGATATCGCTGACAGTAAATTTCATGATGGTGACGAAACCATTGGTCCACGTGTGGCTGGCGAATTTTTAGCTTCAATAGGTGTAGATCAAAAAATTATAGAGCATGTACAGAATATCATTCTGAATATGTCTTTCAAGGCTTCGTTGGGAGAAGTAGCATTTCATTCCAAAGAATTGGAAATAGCACAAGATGCGGATCGATTAGACGCAATTGGCGCTATAGGAATTGCCAGAGCTTTTAGTTATGGTGGATACAAAAATAGAGAGATGTATGATCCAAACATAAAACCGAAAACGAACTTGAGTAAAGAGGAATACAAAAATACTACAGCTCCTACGATTAATCACTTCTATGAGAAATTATTGTTGCTCAAAGATAAAATGAATACACCTACGGCGAAAGCAATAGCGGAACAAAGACATCAATATATGGAAGGATTTTTGCAACAATTTTATGCAGAATGGGAAGGAAAAAGATAATCGTACTTTAAATTAATATAAGATATTTAAATTAGGCAGTAATTATGAAAAACATTACTGCCTTTTTATTTATAATCTTATTTCCCTTACTAAGTTTTAGTCAAACAAGTAGCGAGAAAGATTCGCTCGCATTTGTACAACAACTTTGGCAAACTAAAAAAATTGTTAAAGGAATTCTGTGGAAAAGCGCTTCTACGTCAACCATATTCAATAGCAATCAGATCATAAACATCCTTGAAATTGATCTTAAGAAGAATCAAAAAAAATTTGGACTCAAAGCCCTTCCAAAAAGTCGTGAATTGACATCCAAACTAGCGCAAGAAGCAAATGCGATAGTGGCGATTAATGGTGGATTCTTTGATATGAAAAATGGTGGAGCAGTTGATTTTATCAAAGTTGAAAATTTCGTTGTGAACCAGACACTTTCTAAAAGTGTGCGTGCCAATGCTTATTTCGCGTTCGACAAAAAATCAACGCGTATTACTTCCGACTCTTCATCGATTGGCTACTACCCAAATATTATGCTTGCTGGACCAATGCTTTTAGCTCAAGATGCAAGAGTACAACTTTCCAAAAATGCATTTAATGACAATAGACATCCGCGAACTGCCATTGGATTAAAAGGAAATAAATTAATCCTCATTACTGTGGATGGTCGTAGAAATGAATCGCAAGGCATGAACTTGCATGAGTTGACCAATATCCTAAAGTGGTATGGTTGCGAAAATGCAATGAATCTTGATGGTGGTGGGAGTACGTCAATGTATATTCGCGATCAGCCGCATAATGGCATTGTGAACTATCCTGCAGACAATAACAAATTCGATCATGCAGGCGAGCGAAAAGTTTCTAATATCATATACTTTACTAAATAAATCAGCACTTACGATTATGAAAAACATTTCATTACTTATCTTATTACTATCCACATTTGCCATTACAACATTTGCACAATCCACCAAAATTGTTGCTCATCGCGGTGTTTGGAAAAACACAAAAGTGCCTCAAAATTCAATTGCGGCGTTAAAACATGCCATTGAACAAAAAGTCTGGGGAACTGAATTTGATGTTGTATTGGCCAAAGACGATGTCTTGGTTGTCAATCACGATAATGATTACCAAGGAACGGATATAGCCACTAACGATTACGCGACATTAAGTCAGAAAAAACTAGCTAATGGTGAGAAATTGCCTACGGCAGAAGAATACTTACGCGAAGGCTTGAAACAAAAACGTACTAAAATGGTTTTTGAAATTAAACCGAGCGCATTGGGGGTAGAACGCTCTGTTCAAGCTGCTGAATTAGCGTACAATTTGGTGAAAAAAATGAAAGGTTTGAAAAAAACGATTTTCATCTCATTTAGTTATGATGCATGTTTACACTTGAAGAAATTGGATAAAAAAGTACGCGTGCAATATTTGGGTAGCAATAAAAGTCCTATAGATCTCTACAACGACGGTTTTTCTGAAATGGATTTCAATTACAATGTATTCAAGAATAATCCAACATATATTCAACAAGCTAAAGAACGAAAAATGAAAATCAATGTTTGGACGGTGAACAATCAAGAGGATATGCAATACTTCATTGATCAAAAAGTAGATTATATCACGACGGACGAGCCTGAATTATTGAAACAAGTATTAAAGAAATAATATGAAAAAGACGCTTAGTTTGGTGCTATTGCTGTGGTGCTCCTATCAAGCATTTGCACAGTCCATGCATGTGGCAACTTATAATATTCGCCAACGCAATCAGGTAGACACGGGAAATCTGTGGATAGACCGTAAAGACAAAGTCTGTAACCTTATAAAGTATCATGAGTTTGATGTTTTTGGTGTTCAAGAAGCCTTTAAAGATCAAATGGATGATATGCAAAAGCTTTTACCAAAATATGCTTACGTTGGTGTAGGACGTGATGATGGTAAAGAAAAAGGGGAATATTCGGCTATTTTCTATAAAAAAGATCGCTTCAAAGTAATCAAAAGTGGAACATTTTGGCTTTCTACTACAGATACCGAAAATCCTAACAAAGGTTGGGATGCCGCATTACCGCGTATTTGCACTTGGGGAGTTTTTGAAGATCTAAAGAATGGTAAGCAATTTATTCTGATGAACACACATTTTGACCATGTCGGAAAAATTGCAAGAAAAGAAAGTGCGAAATTGATGCTTCAAAAAGCAAAAGTTTTAGCATCGAATCTCCCATTAATCGTGATGGGCGATTTAAATGTAGATGAAAACGATGAAGCCTATTTTACATTAGCTAACTCACTAAGCATTCAAGATACTTATGAGCTGGCAAGTATTGTCTACGAACCAAATTCAACATTCAACGGTTGGGGGAAAAGCATCAAAGCAAAAGGTCGTATTGATCATATCTTCGTTTCCAAACCATTTTCGGTCTCGAAGTATGGTATTTTGACAGATACCTACTTCGGAAAATATCCTTCGGACCATTTTCCTGTAGCCGTACATATGGACTGGAAATAAGATTTTGTATTTTTGCGTTTCAATAGTATAGATATGAAAACAATTAAATATTTGGCATTAGGCATTGCTTCGTTGCCGTTATTCACAGGCTGCGAGACAATGAGTCAAATCGCTAGTACATTACCGCAAACGAATCCGGGCTCAACGACTTCGAATCCAAACTCCAATAGTGGAACGATAACGCAAACGGAGGCTGCAACAGGTATCAAACAAGCATTGAATAATGGTCTGCAAAATAGTATCAAAACTTTATCTGCTAGCAATGGCTTTTATGGTGATGTGTTGGTAAAAGTGATGATGCCACAAGAAGCACAAAAAATCGAGCAAGTTTTGCGTTCTGCAGGAATGGGTAAATTAGTTGATAATTTTGTACTTAGTTTGAATAGAGCTGCTGAATCAGCAGTAAAAGAAGCTGCACCTGTATTTGTGAATTCGCTTTCGCAAATGACTGTGACGGATGCTTTTAATATTTTATTGGGTTCACAACAAGACGCTGCAACTACATTCTTTAAAAGAACGACTTCAGCTACTTTAACACAGAAGTTTAGTCCTATAATAGAATCTGCACTAGGTAGAAATAAAGTTAATACGTATTGGACGCAGTTAACATCAGCGTACAACACATTCTCTACGAATAAAGTACAAACGGATTTAAATGCTTATGTCACGCAAAAAGCAATCGATGGTCTATTCTTGAAAGTTGCTGATGAGGAATTAAAAATCAGACAAAATATTGGTGGATCTCGAAACTCCAGTATTTTGCAATCTGTTTTTGGATGGGCTGATAAACAAAAATAAGCGGGTAGGGAAGCCATAAACTTCCCTATTTTCTTTATTTGATCTTGACAATAAACATACCTTAAAACTTTCTTTCTTTGCTACATTTGTAATGCAAAACATGTTAAAATGGATAATTCTATTATAAATAATCTATCTAATCTTTCTGTTGCAGATCGTTTTATACGTTATGTTCAGATTGATACCCAATCCGATGCAGAATCGGTGACATTTCCTTCTACAGCCAAACAGTTGAATTTAAGTAAACTTTTGGTCGAAGAATTGAAAGAAATCGGCGCTACTAATGTGGAACTCGATGAAAACGGCTATGTTTATGCGACGATTCCATCGAATACTACGAAAGATGTTCCTGCTATTTGTTTTTGTTCGCACGTAGACACTTCACCAGATTGTTCGGGCACAGATGTCAAGCCAATTGTTCACTACAATTACCAAGGTCAGGATTTGGTTTTGCCTGATGACAATTCAGTCGTGATTCGCTTTGCGGAACACAAAGATTTGGCAGAACAAATCGGTAATGATATTATCACCGCTTCAGGAACGACATTGCTTGGTGCGGACGACAAAGCTGGAGTTGCTGAAATTATGGAAGCAGCTAAATTGTTAATTGCACATCCAGAAATCAAACATGGTGACATCAAAATTTTATTTACACCAGATGAAGAGATTGGTCGTGGTGTGGATTTTGTCAATTTAGAAAAAGTAGGTGCTCAATTTGCCTACACGATGGACGGAGAAAAGGCTGGAACTATTGAAGACGAAACATTTTCTGCTGATGCTGCCACAATCACCATTCACGGAGTTTCGGTACATCCAGGATTTGCCAAAGGAAAAATGCAATCGGCTATCAAAATCGCTTCTAAAATTGTAGAATCTCTTCCGACAGATAGACTTTCGCCAGAAAGTACATCGGGCAAACAAGGTTTTGTGCATCCAACAGGCATATCAGGTTCGGTAGAAAAAGCAATAATTCAATTTATCGTAAGAGATCATAATACGGCGAATTTGGCGAGCCACGCAGCAGAATTGGAAAGCATTGCAAGGGCTGTTGTGGCACAATATCCAGGTACTACTTTTACCTTGGAAACAAAGGAGCAATACCGCAACATGAAAGAAGTATTGGATCAATTTCCACAAATCATGGAAATTGGTTTGGAAGCTATTGAACGTGCAGGAATGACAGCCGAACGTCGTAGTATTCGTGGTGGAACTGATGGTTCAAGACTGTCATTCATGGGATTACCGTGTCCGAATGTATTCGCTGGAGGTCATGCTTTTCACGGTAAAATGGAATGGGTAAGTAAACAAGATATGGAAAAAGCGGTGAAAACTATTCTTCATATTGCCGCTCTTTGGGAAGAAAAAGCTTAATTTAATTATTAAAATATTATGTCAAACGAAGTTTTAAAAGCAATTAAATACCGTAGAACGGTTAATCAAAACAGTTTTACGGATCAAGATATTTCAAAAGAAGATCTACTTACGATTTTAGAAGCTGCAAATGCTGCTCCTACACACAAACGCACACAACCTTGGCGTTTTGTGATTTTCCGTAAGGATGGTTTGGAAAGATTAGGAAGTGAATTAGCACGTATTTACAAAAACATTACGCCAGCGGAAAAATACACAGAAGTGATGAAACAAAATATGGCGAAAAAAGCTACTCAATCAAATGTAGCTATTGCCATTATTGTGAATTACACAGGTGAATTACCGGAATGGGAGGAATTAGCAGCGACTGCTTGTTCGGTTCAAAATATTTGGTTGGCAGCGCATTCGTTAAATATTGGTGGATATTGGGCGACTCCAGGATTAATCAATCATTTGGGTGAATTCCTTCAATTAGAAGAAAACCAAAAATGTATTGGTTTATTCTATTTAGGACACCACAATGCGGAACCACGTGAGCCTGCTCGCTCTCCAATCGAGGATAAAATCCGTTGGGAAGAATAATAAAAAATGTAAAGGGTTGCCAAATTGCCAACCCTTTACATTTTTATTTTAAATTTTCGATATACTGCAAAAGTGGAATTGGTCTATCCGATTGTATAACATGAGCTCCCTTTTGAATTAACCAGCCCCAAGTTTCGTCTGGCTGATTTTGTTCTACAGCTCTATCATCATCTCTTCCTGCACACAAAGAAGCCCACAGTGAATTATACCACAATAAATATCCTCTTTCACGGACTTGCTTTAGATATTGGAAAGCCTCCTCATTTTCTTGTTGAAACACGGCTTGAAACATTGTGTTTTTACGCGAAAAATAAGACTCCACATATTCTTTGTAATCTTCTTTATTAATATTGATAATTGGCATTAGTTTAATATCAGGAGGGATTTTACCAAATTTTCTTTCTATATCTTGCAATGAATTACCACCATCGATGCTGATATACACTTCGTCTTGCATGCTCATTTTTTGAATTAATTGAACGACCAATTGAAAATGCTGAAAGCCTTTGTCAAAATTCAAAAATATGCGTCCCTTACTGCTTTGCATAAATTCCTCTAAGCTTGGAATTTTATGATCTGTTGTACGACCTAAACCATTGCGTAAACGAAAAGTCTGCAATTCAGCCCAAGTATAATCACTTACTTTCCCCTTCTTATTGGTCGTTCTATCTATAGTTTTATCATGCATGAGGTACAATACAGAATCCTTGGACAATTGTACATCCAACTCATATATATGCGCGCCCATAGCTATTGCATTTTCTAGACTTTGGATACTGTTTTCTGGAGCGTTACGCCAATCACCACGATGTGCTGCTACTAAAGTCTGATCAGCAGACTTTGGGTTATCCAAGATTTGTTGGGTTTTTTTATACGTTGAAGTCTGGGCCTTTGCAAAGCTTACACCGCTTAAAAAAAACAGAATAGTAAAAAATAAATAATAATTTTTCATAGAGAATGTATACTTTAGGTTTAGAAAAATTTAGAAGTTCAAATATACTTTAAAAGAAGTAAAGTTTGCACCTCTACGTAAATAGTAGAAACACAAACTCTTAAAAGATTATAATTGATTTGAATGTAATGACTATTGGTATCCTGGATTTTGATACATTTTTATTGGATCCAATTTGTATTCATCAAAAGGGATAGGGAAGTATCGATCTTTAGTCGTAATATTCGACAACTTCGCATTACCATAATTAGCCTGTTCTTTTTTCTTGAAATAAGTAACCAATTCCTCTGGATTGTATACTCTTATCAAATCAAACCAACGGTGGTTTTCAAAAGCCAATTCCACACGTCTCTCGTGTAAAATAGCATCTTTTAACGTTGGATATTTGTTAGCATATGTAGCATTGACTCTAGAAATCTCATACGACGGAAGGCCTGCGCGATCACGTACTTCATTCAATATTACAATAGCTTCTGCATCTTTACCTAAATTCATTTTAGCTTCTGCCAACATCAGCATGACATCTGCATAACGAATCAAAATCCAGTCATTTCCACCCCAGCCAGCTGTCCCAGCCGCTTCGCTATTGTCTCTAAACTTAGTAATAAACCAATCATTTACCCTAGAATCAGTAGCAAACTTTACCGAAAAATCCTTACGAATGTCACCTGCTTCGTATTCGTTAACCAAGTCTTTACTTGCGCGTGTTCCCACTCCTGTAGATGGAAATTGAGAATTGATAGATTCACCTCGCGCTTGGTTATTACGAGCAATACTTGAATGGTAGTTTTGATCGCCTTGCAAATATTGTATTTGGAAAATCAACTCGTCACAATTCATTTTTTGTTCTACATCAAAAACAGTACTGTATGCTATTTCGGACAACTTACCAAAGTTTCTCATTCCATACGCGGTACTCAAATGTTCCTCTGCCTTTCTAAAATTTCCTACTTTATCGGCTTCTAGGGTACTTCCTATGGTCAAGTATACCTGTCCAAGAATAGAATGAATAGCCGCTTTGGACGTTCTTCCAACCGCATAATCCTTTTGTTGATTAGGTAAATTACTATCCAAAGCATCTGTTAAATCCTTAATAATTTGTGCATACACATCGGATTCTTTGGCGCGATAAGCCAACTGATCTGCTTGTGTTTTAGTAGTAACTTCTTCAGTCGATAAAGGCACATCACCAAATTTGCGTACCATATGAAAATAAAGTAATGCACGAACAAACTTTGACTCGGCCAAATAACGCTTTTTCAAGTCTTCTGCTGCAAAGGTCATGTTGTCAATTCGGCTAATCACTGTATTCGCACGTGCGATACCATCATACATCGATGACCAATGTGTACGTAAATAGCTATTGCTTGGTAAAATCGAAAAATCATTGAATTGGAAAGGCTCACCAGAATTAGACTGATTGTCATCACGCCCCGAATTATCTGAACGTTCTTCACTATACAATGCACTTCCTTCGCCAATCGTATTGCCCGATCGCAAAATCTGATACAAACCATTCACCGCTAACAAAGCATCATTTTCTGTTTGAAAGTAACTTTCAACAGAAACCGCATTCGGATCCAATTGGTTCAAAAAATCATCTTTACAAGAGCTCAATGCTAATATTAAAAATGGTAATATATATCTTTTTTTCATGTTGTTGTAGTTGATTAAAAGTCCTGCTTTATTGAAGATGGATTAAAAAGTAACTTTGACACCGAAATTAAACGATCTAACCAACGGGTAAAGACCGTAGTCAACACCTGGTGTTAAATTACCGCGTTGATTATAATCTGGCTCTGGATTGTACCCTTTGTATTTGGAGAATGTCAATGGATTGTCTACAGTAGCGTATACGCGTAACCCGGCTAATTTCCATTTTTCTACTAGATTATTCGGGACAGTATAGCCCGCCATTATGTTTGTCATTCTCAAGAATGATCCATCTTGCAGATAAAATGTAGACAGACGTGTACTGTTACTCTGTGTACCACCACGTGCTGCACGATATACTTTTCCATTACCCGGATTAATTGCTGAACGGTAACGTTGCGCTACGTCAGCATACTGGTTGCCACTTCCTTCCATATTATACAAGTAGTAATCATAGCCATCCAACACCATATTGCCTTGCGAACCATTAAATGAAGTACGTAAGTCAAAATTCTTGTATCTTAAATCTACAGCAAAACCATAAGTGAAATTTGGATGTGGATTACCGATGACACGTTTGTCGTCATCATTCACTACACCATTCCCATCAACATCTTCGAAATATAAATCACCAGGCTGTAATGCTGTTGTAGAAGCTGAAGATGGAGCTACTTTATCGTAGTTTTCTTCCGTAGCAACGCCTAAGACTTTAAATCCATAAAACATTCCGATTGGACTTCCTTCTTGCGTGATATGCGTATGGTAAGAACGCTCAGCTCCATTAGTAATAATTGTCGAGCCTCCACCCAAATCAAGAACTTTATTTCTGTTTACATTGATATTTCCACTGAAACCTAGATCAAAATCAGAAGAGCGTATTATACGTGTATCTAACTGCACATCAAAACCCTTGTTTTGAACTTTGCTATTTGGTAAATTGGTTAAGATCGTCGTCGCACCAGATACCGCTGAAACGGGCTGATTGAATAATAAATCCGTTGATCTACTTAAATACAGGTTTGTAAGCAAGTTGATTCGTCCATTAAGGAAACCTAAATCCAATCCTGCATTATATTGAGATGTTTTTTCCCAACCGATGTTTGCATCTTTCAAATCCAATGGATAATATGCAGTCTCTACACGATCTCCGATGATCACGCCCGTTGGGCTACTGAAATTGGTAATATTTGCATAATCTCCAATATTATTATTACCACTACGTCCCCAGCTTGCTCTCAACTTCATGGTAGAACCTTGGCCTAACCAATTGTTATAGAATTCTTCGTTAGAAATCGTCCATCCAGCTGATAAAGAAGGGAAAACACCCCACTTATTGTTCACACCAAATCTCGATGAAGCATCCGTACGTATAGAAGCCGACAAGAAATATTTCGAATCAAAACTGTAATTAACGCGTGAAAAATAAGACTGCAAGGTCGTTACACGCTTAAATGCATCCTGTAAAATAAAGTTTGAAGGATCGGCTCCTTTATCTGTAATTTGGCCTATGGCATCATTTTGAAACCCTCTCGCACGCACCGCTATATAATCTGTATCTGTGCGCTGCGCCGAATAACCTGCCAAAGCACCAATAGTATGTTTTTCGTTGAAAGTTTTGTTGAAATTCAAAATTGCCTCGACCAACTTATCAATCTCACTTCTGGTATTTGCGTCAGCGTATGCTGCTGTTTTAGCGTTATCTGAGAAAGGTCTATTGTTTCCATTAGAAATACTCGTTGGTCTAAAATAGTCGTATTTCTGATCATTCGTAGAAATACCGCCATTTATCTTCAAAGAGAGACCATCTACAATTTTAAAATCAGCATACGCGTTGTATAAACCACGCTTACCTAATCGTGTATTTTTAATTTTAGATACATATGCTAATGGATTTTCTGGATTTTGAATCCCATATTGCGAAGCTGATAATTGGCCCATCCCAAACTGAGCATATGTGCCATCTTCATTATAAACAGGCAATGTCGGCAAATAAATCAGTGCTGACATTGATGGACTTCTGTCGAATCGACCCGTTGTCACTTCGTCATTGTCATTGAATGTAAAAGATACATTCGCGCCTACAGTAAGGCGTTCGCTAATTTTCGAATCTACATTCGTGCGGAAATTAAACGTTTGTTGCCCCGTATTCAACATAATACCTTTTTGATCTTGGTACGATCCACTTAAAAAGTATTTTGTTTTATCTGTACCTCCAAAAGCCGATAAATTATGTCGTTGAAAAGGTGCATTTCGGTATAAAGCATCTTGCCAATCAGTATCATATTGTGCTTTTTTAGCTGTGCCTGTAGCAAAATCATAGTACTCTTCAGGAATAGTGATCGATCCTGCATTACCCACACGTGCCACACGATCCGCATTACTATCAAAGCGCATATTGTCATTCCAAGAACCACCGCGACTTATTACTAGATCACGATACGTATTGTTTCTACCATCAATTAATAAATCGATAAATTCTTCCGAATTCAATAAATCAATCTTCTTAGACAACTGTCCAAAGCCTGCCAAAGCCTCATATTCTACATTACTCTTGCCTGACTTACCACGTTTAGTAGTGATTAAAACCACACCACTAGCTCCTCTAGAACCATAAATAGCTGCAGAAGCCGCATCCTTTAAAACATCTATACTTTCGATATCATTGGGATTGATATTCAAATTATTTCCTGCTGGATAGCCATCTATTACATATAAAGGATCAGTACCCGCATTGATCGACCCCATCCCGCGTACACGTATTTTCGTACCATCATACGGTGCACCAGAAGTTTGCAAGATTTGCACACCTGCTATTTTTCCTACCATCGCTTGACCCAATTTCGGTGAGCTCAAATTTAGTTCTTCCGCTTTCACACTGGAGATGGCACCAGTAACATCTGATTTACGAACTTTTTGATAACCAATAGACACCAAGACTTCCTCGATTTGCTGACCTTCTTCTTGTAGTACAATCTTGAAATTATCAGTCTGCGCCACCGTATGTACAACATCTTTAAAGCCTACAAACTTAATAACCAACACATCATTTTCTTTTCCTTCCAATTTAAACTGACCATCTACATCAGTTTGAACTTGTACTCTTGTCGAAGAATTCGTAACCGTTGCTCCCGCAATAACATTACCTTGTTGATCTAAGACTTTACCTGAAATCTTTTGTTGTTGTATAACAGAATTCAACGAATTGGTAGCTATGCCTTTAGGCGCAGCTTCAAGAGAAAAAGTTGAAACGGATAAGGACATTAAAAGCCAGAAAAGCTTTTTTGACTTGTTTTGCATAGTGTATGATACAATTGTTTAGTCGCAAAACTAGCCCAACCGTGTTAGCTTAATACGTGTTTAATGTTAAGAAAACAAGAATTACAACGTCAGAATTGCACTGAAAAGTGATTTATATAAAATTCACGTTAAGCCTTCGTTAAATAACAACTGAATACGTTATAAACCTTAATAAATACTTTGCTTATATTTACTTTTAAACCTATAAAAACCATTATTATTTATGAAAAAAGCATTCTATCTAGTCCTTATATTGTGTTTATTGATAAAAAAAGAAATAATTCATGCGCAGAAAATAGTAGAAAAGGTTAATGTATTTTTAGGTAGCTCAGGTGATCATGGTCAAATGTCTCCAGGTGCATCTTCACCATTTCACCAAATGAGTATATTGCCACATACGTATCCTCAGCTACACACAGGTTATGAATTTTTAGCCAAGAAAATCATTGGCTTCACACATAATAGAATGGAAGGAACGGGATGTAAAGGTAGCGGCGGTTTAATTATGATAAAACCCTATTTAGGTGAAAACTTCAGTAACACTATGTTTACCAAGATTTCTGAAAAAGCAGGACCAGGATTTTATGAAATAAACTTACAAGAAGGCATTCAAGCCAATTTTGCTGTTCATCATAATTATGGGATTCATCAATATACACTTCCTAAAGGAAACAAAGGTTTTCTTATTGATTTAGGATACGCATTAAACGATGCGCTCGTAGATAATAAAATGCAAATTAGCAATCAGTTAATCAAAGGTACAATCCGCGCAAAGACGACTTGCAATATCGGTATTTATACAATTTATTATGCCGTTGAAATAGAAGGCGCAACACTTAGACAAATAGAACAACAAAAAGTAGACGTTCGCATTCCTGCTGACAAACAAAAGCAAGAAATCAAGATTAGTTTTTCTGCTATTAGTGAAGCACACGCAGTAGCCACCTTGAATGCAAATAGGTCAAATGATTTTAATCATACAAAAAGACTTTCTGAAGATAATTGGGAAAAAGAGTTATCAGCAATACTAGTTGAAGGAAATAACGAAGAACGTAAAAAACTTTTTTACTCACTGCTGTACCGCACGATGCAGTCTCCATACCAGATTTCAGAATCCGATTACGAGTTCAAAGCAACGGATGGAAACAGATATAAAGCTACTTCCCCGAGGTACCATGGTTGGGCTATTTGGGACAATTACAAGACACAACTTCCCCTTTTAGCGCTGCTAAATCCCAATCGTTTTCAAGATATTGTATATTCAATTACCAATCTTTATAAATACGGTAAATATGATTTTGCTGGTCCAAACGAGCCCGCGAACTCTGTCCGAACTGAACATGCAGCTGTAGTCTTATTGGATGCAAGGAACAAGAATTTTTCTGTTCCTATTGACGAAATTAAGGATAAACTAATTCAAGATACTGCAACTTTCGATTTTACAAAACCAGACAAATTCTTGGAAGCCACATACGATATGTGGGCGATGAGTAAGTTGATTCCTTCACAAAAAGAACAGTTCATTAATCGCGCAAAATCCTATAAATCGCATTGGCTCAAAGAATTTAAAGATTTGACCAAAAATGATGTCGATCGTATGTCCGCACGTAAAATGTACCAAGGAACGATTCGCCAATACCGATGGAATGTCCCTTTTGATACCCAAGGTTTGACTGAATTAATGGGTGGAAAAGCTAATTTGACAGCCCAATTGGATGATTTCTTTGACAATCATTATTTCAATAGAGCCAATGAACCCGACATTCAATCACCAACATTGTATTATGCTTCTAATAAACCTTGGCGTTATCAATCTTTAGTACACGAGCTTGCATTAGATACAGTTATACAATATTACTTCAATGACAATAGTCGAGGTATTGATCCATTTATCGATCGAATCTATAAGAATGAACCGAAAGCATTTATTCGCACGATGGATGATGACGCGGGTGCTATGTCAGGATGGTTTGTTTTATCAGCAATTGGAATTCATCAACCTCTAATTGGTGAGCCAATTTATTATGTCAATGTTCCTTTCTTCCCAGAAATAACAATTAACAATGGCAACAATAAGCTGCAGATTCTTGTTAAAAATTTTAGTGATAAAAACCGCTATATAAAATCTATAAAGCTTAATAATAAGCCGTTAAATAGACTTTGGGTTACACATGATGAAATTTCTCAAGATGCTGTATTAGAAATTGAAGCTACAGGTAAGCCTACTACATTTGGTGTGGGAAGTATGTATGTTTCTTCTTTGGATGAATAAAAGATATATAAACAACAAAGTCATTTCGCAACCAACGAAATGACTTTGTTGTTAAAATCTATAACCTACTCCCAAAAACATATCAGTAGGTCCTGCTGGATCAAAATTGAAATCTACTTTTGGTTTATATGCTGCAAATATAGATATTGGCTTTAAAGAGAAATTATAAGTAAATCCAACCGTACCTGCTAAATACCATAGTTTATAATCTACTGATAATCCTATTAAATCCTCTTTATATCTATAACGACCAAGTCCTCCTCCAAGATTAAACTCAAGTTTATCTTCAATAATAGAAAAATCATAAACATAATCTGCACCTACATAAGAAATATTATTGCGAACAGCAAAATATCCAGACAGATTTTGTTTATCTCTTAGAGAATATTGATATTGAATTCCAATTGTAACGGGTCTAGTTGATTCAGTGACAATCTCAGCATCCAAGTCAGATATAAGCGATAATCTATGTTTTTGTTCTTGTGAAAAAGTTAGTAGAGATATAGATAATCCAAATGCTAATAATAAAAGTTTTCTAATCACATTTTAAGTTTAACAACGATTGTTTATTTATTAAAATAAAACAGAAAAATAATTATCAAAAAGAAATACTTTGCCAAAAACTAATCTACGCGTAACTTATTAATCTCAAGTGTAAAACTTGAACTTACGCCTTTCCACTTAACATTTTCAAAAATTTTGTAAATTAAACTATCATTCAAATCATCTGAGGAATAAGTACGATGCTCCGATCCTCCTCCAATAACCTTTCCCCCTTTATCAAATTCAAGATAAACTATTTCGGTACCATCACTAATATTTAAACCTTCAATTGACTTAGCAATCTTTTTTTCAATATCATCCCAACCATTCATAGGAAATCCATTATTTTGTTCAGAAGGATATATTTTAACATTATATTCCTTTACCGGCATTATCTCCACTTCTGTCAGTGTCGCATTCCTGTTTTGCGGAAAATATTTCATTAATAACAACGTACACACCACCATAAACATCACACCTGCAGCCATTCCGACAGCCAAGCGTTGCCAGCTATAGAATCTTCTATTTTTATCGTTTGCTTGCTCTTGCACACGTGTCGCTAATCGCTGTTGCAATATGCTTAGTTGCTTTGCATCCACTCCATTTTGCAATCGATAACCATCAATTGCGTCTTGCAAAAATGGGTCATCCAATGCTTCTCGCTCTAACGCATGCATTTCATCACGGCTCATCAAACCATGTACATAATTATGAATTCGCGATAGTTGGTAATTATTTTCCATTTTTCTTATTCTCTATACAAATTTTGAGATTTCGCTTTCCGTTTTGAATGGCACTTTTGACTTTATTCAAGTCCAAGCCCGTTTCCTCCGCGATATCTTTATAACATTTTTGTTCCAAATAAAATAAGCGCACACATTGCTCTTGCTCAACGTTCAACGTTTGCAGACAACCTTCGAGTTTTTCAAAATCCTTTTCTTCCCACTTATCCTCGGCAACATCACTTAATTTTTGTTCACTTTCCCAAAGATTCTCTTCAATATCAACTTGTGGTCTACGCTTATCTTTACGCAATTGCATCAAGCAATAATTTTTGGTATAAACGTGCAACCAGCTTTTGAAATTATCCACCTCATGTGTACGTAATTTTGGAATCAACTCTTCAAAAATCTGCATCACCGCATCTTGGCTTTGCTCCGTATCTTGCAAATACTTGAAGCATACACCATACAACAATGACATATACGGAGCATACAATTTGCCCAATACATCGAGACTGCCTGTCGTCTTATATTGTAATAGAAGCTCCTTTTCGGTCATGCACTTTATTTGCTATAATGATGTTTTAAGATACGATTTTCCATAAAATTATCTAAATAAAACCATCGCAATCACCAATGTCACGATAATATTAAATGTCTGTGCAATCAAAAATGCGTATAAAGGCTTTTTATTACTGTGTTGAAAAAGATCTTTGAAATTGGTTTCTAATCCAATAGAAGTAAAAGCTAACACAAACCAAAGGCTTTGTAAGCTTTTTAGACTTTCTTTGACTAAAGCATTGGTCTCTGGAGAGATAACGAACGAGAAAAGTAACGAAGCAAACACAAAACCGATTACGAATTTTGGGAAGCGCTCCCAGATGATTTTCAACGTTGGTTTTTCCTTTTTCGTTTCATCATCCACGGATTTGGAATAAGTCCAGTAGATACTAATCGCAAAAGCGGCAATTCCAAGCAATACATTTTGGGAAAATTTCACAATTGTACTGATCTTTAATGCTTCTTCACCGACCAAAGAACCTGATGCCACCACGGCACCTGTTGTATCGATAGAACCGCCCAACCAAGCTCCTGTAACTTCTTGCGATAAGCCCATCCATTCTGCCATGTACGGCATAAAAATCATCATCGGTATAGCCGTAATCAACACCAACGAAATTACATAGGACAATTTTTTGCTGTCACCTTTGATCGCTCCCGAAGTAGCGATAGCTGCAGAAACACCACAAATTGAAACTGCACTGGCTAACATCAGCGACATTTCTTTATCTATTTTGAGCTTTTTGCACAGCCAAAATGCAAAATACCATACCGAAATAACTACTACCAAAGCTTGTATCAATCCTAAAGAACCTGCTTTTAATATATCACCAAAAATTACAGTCGTCCCCAAAAGAACTAGACCTATTTTAACATACAATTCCGTACTTAATGCATTTTTGAACCATTCTGGCAAGGTAAATATATTGCTGATAAGCAATCCAATACCTAATGCAAAAATCACGGCTTCCAAATTATACTCTTTGACAGTGGAATTCCCAGCCAGAATTAAAGCAATAATGGTCAGAATAAAAACAGAAGGAAATACGATAAGTAAAGATTTTATGGATTTATTCAATAATAAAGCTCCTACAATAGCCGTAATATAAATGGTAATAAATTGACTTCCAATTTTACTGAGATTAGAAATTGAAAGAACTTTATCTGTTAATTCCGAAGTAGATTCCCAGCTAAAACTTGGTTTAGGAATAATAAGACCTAATAAAGCTAAAAGAACTAATCCCAATCCCAAAATCACCACTACCCAATCTTCGGTGAATGCTATTCTTTTTGTAGACATAATTTAGTTGTAATGTTATTTTTTAGTTAGATGTTCAAAAGCAACTGATGTAGTTGAATAATTATAGTTAAAACCTTCTTTTGAAGGTTGAGTAGCATATACAGAATTTGTGAGTAGAAGCATATCGCTTTCCACTCCTTTGAAATATGCGCCCATTTTTGCAAAAAGTGTTGGCAATGGCATTCCGATTGGCATTCCCACTGACCTTCGTAGATTTTTCATAAATTCTTTATTTGATATTGGTTCAGGTACACATGCGTGATATAGTGTCGATGGTGACTCGCGATCGATAATCCACACCACCATTCGAATTAAATCCAATTCATGTATCCAAGAAACATATTGTTCACCATCTGCCACTTGTCCTCCTAAGCCGAATTTTGCTAAAGGATATAACTCCTTATACATGCCAAACTTTTTGGATAATACTGGGCTTAACCTAAGAATGACTTTATGTGTTTTAGGTGTATTAGACTGGACAAAGGTTTGTTCCCATTGTTCGGTTAGCTTAGCTAAGAAAGTATTGCCATAATCTTTTGACTCTTCGTCATGATATCCTACTACTCCTTCAAAAACAGATATGCCAGAAAAATTAATCCATAATCGAGGTGGTAAATTTAATTTTTCTATTGCTTCACCCAAAATTTGAGTAGGTTTTAAACGAGAATGAAATAACTCTTTTTTATTTTCCTCTGTAAAGCGACATTGAATAGATTTCCCACTTAGATTGATTAAAGTATCTACATCTTCGAGCTCATCAACCCAAGATCCTATAGCTTCTCCATCCCAAAGAATATATTTGATTTTTGGGTTCATTGAATTCATTCTTTGTCTACTTAAGATGATAACTTCATATCCCGACTCAGCAAATGTTTTGGACAACAATTTCCCAATATTGCCCGTCCCTCCAGCTATTACAATCTTTTTCGAAACCATTATAAATTTACTTTTATGTTGAAATGATCTTTTAAGGCAATACGAGCTGCATGAAATCCACACATTCCATGTACTCCTCCTCCAGGAGGTGTAGCAGATGAACAGATGTAAACTGACTTATTGGATGTGCGATGTGGATTCAAAGAAATGGTCGGACGTGTATACAACTGCGAAATATCCATGATTCCGCCATTGATATCTCCACCTATGTAATTTGGATTGTACGCTTCCATTTGCTGCGGACTAAATGTATGTCTTGCTAGAATAGTTTCTTTAAATCCTGGCGCAAAACGCTCTATTTGATTTTCTATAATATCGGTATAATCAACCGTTGAACCATTTGGTACGTGGCAATATGCCCAGCCCGTATGCTTACCTGCTGGCGCTCGGGATTTATCAAATTGACTTTGTTGCGTGAAAAGCACGAAAGGTTTATCCGTTATTTTCCCTCGATGTCCATCTTCTTCAGACAATGCTATATCATTGAATGTACCACCAATATGTACTGTTGCCGCTTGACGAGCACGCAAATCCGTAAATGGAGTTTCTTCAGAAAGCGCCCAATCGATTTTGAACACGCCCATTCCTTGTTTGTATCGTTGCAACTGCTTCGCATAGAAAGGTGTAAAACCTAAACCTTCAATATTTAACAATTGCTTCGGTGTCAAATCCAACAATAACACTTTATGTTCTGGAAGATCAAATCTATTTTTTAGCCAAAATCCAGTCTGAATTTTTCCACCCAAGGATAAATAATACGCTTCTAAAGCATTTGCAATAGACTGAGAACCTCCTGTCGGTATCGCCCAACCATAGCGATGCCCAACTCCCATAAGCACCAACCCAATAGCGGAAGTAGTGAAATTATCTAGTGGTTGAATACCATGCGCTGCCATTCCAGCCCATAGCGCTTTCGCCTTCTCTGTTTTGAAATGTTTAGCAAGCCATGAAGCAGGTTGTATCGCATGTAAACCAAAAGTTGCAAGATTAATTGGGAATTTGGGTAATCCCAATGGCCCCATCGTATCTTTAGCCAGTTTTTCCCAATTGTTAACGACTGGTTCTATCAAGCTTCTGTAGTATTCGCCGTCCTCCCCCAACTCCCTAATCGTCTCGTGTAAATCACGATTCAACACAGAACCTTCTTCGCCAATTAACGGATGTGCAGCTTCATATTTTGCATATTCGAAAGACAATCCATAATCTGCTAATGGAATAGAACGCATAAAAGACGACGCCATTGCCATAGGATGTATAGCTGAACAAACGTCATGCTTAAATCCTGGTAAGGTTAATTCTTTCGTCCGCATTCCCCCACCAATGGTATCCGCTCCTTCTATGATAAGCGTAGAAAGACCTTGCTGCTGCAATGTAATTGCGGCGGCAAAACCATTCGGTCCAGAACCTACTATTATTGCGTCGTATTTTGTCAAGAATTTAAATTATTATTACCTACAAAAGCTCAATTCGCTTTCTAAGTTAACAGTTATCTTGGTCAATTTTATGAATCAAATTTTTTCTTTTAAGATTCTACATTTTTATATACGAAAAAAGCTGTATCAAATAATTTGATACAGCTTTATAAATTGATTGATAAGCCTTTATTTTAAAAAACTAAATAGACTATACCCAGAAGTAAGTACTACTAAGACACCAACTAATATTAATAAAACTTTGGGATTTACTTTTGATGCTACATAAGCTCCGATAGGTGCTGCGATTACTCCTCCTATCACTAAGCCCAGTACAATATCCAAATGCTGTACTCCTAAAATGAAGATGAACACAATGGTTGCAAAATAGGTTACAAAAAATTCTGCCGTATTCACAGTGCCAATTGTTTTACGGGGATTGTGACCTTGACTCAATAAGTTTGAAGTAACAATGGGTCCCCAACCACCTCCGCCAATCGCATCAAACAATCCACCAAATAAAGCTAGAAATGGTGCATACTTTGTTTTTGGCTTAGCATCACCTTTCTTGCGTACTGCTTTAAAAATCAAATAGCCTCCTAAAAAGATTAAATACGCAGAAATATAGGGCTTTATGACACCTCCATCCAATACATCGGACAAGAGATATGCTCCCAATCCAGCTCCTAGAACTCCTGTAAATACAATCTTGTAAAATAATTTCTTATCCAAATTATTGAATCGGATATGTGACAAGCCTGAAACACCTGTTGTAAATATCTCTGATGTATGTACACTGGCTGATGCCAATTTAGGTGGTATACCTAGACTGAGTAATAATGTTGTACAACTAACACCATATGCCATTCCTAAAGCTCCATCAATCAATTGTGCAAAGAATCCTGCCACAATGAACAAAAAGAATGTGCTATCAAAATCTACTGTATTGTTATGTACAGCTTGTGTAATCAAATAACCAAAATAGGATATGATTACAACTTTTAGTAACAATATAAAACCTACAATTGGCGATAATAGTTTTTTCTTATTTGCAACTGTGAGTATTTCTATAGCTTGTGTTTTATTACTCATATCTTGATTAGTTTATTGAGTTAATTTACTCTAATTATTATCTCAAATTATATCTTAAAGTCACACCGTAAGTAAGTGGATCTCCTACTACACCTGCATACTGACCAAAATTTCCTGGAGCTGCCAATAGTTGCTCATAGTAATCTTTGTTTGTTAAATTTCTGCTCCAAACAATTACAGATAATCCATTGCTCGCACGGAAACCAACACGTCCATTCAACAAAGTATATGCATCAATATTCAAATGTGCTGATGGAGAAGAACTGGACGAGAATTTAGAACGATAGAAAGCATCCACACCTAAGAAATAAGTACCTTGTAGACTCAAGAAATTACCTTTTTTAGTTAATTCAGGAGCGATAGTCCACGAATATTTTGAAATACCCGGTAGCTGACCGCCAGATACATCCTTGAATGCTTGTGCTCCACCGACTTCTTCCAATGGAACTGGCGCATTAGTAAATGAATCGTATTTACCATCTGTATAAGCAAACGCTGCGTTGATACGTAAGAAGTTAGTGGCGCGGATACTACCATCCAATTCTAAACCTTTCACACTTACTTTTTCTGCATTAGCCAAATAACCTCTGTTTACACCTGGATCGGGTGTTTGAACTTGCGTTTGGTAATCTTTAATATTTGTTTGGAAAATAGTTAAGTTTAAAAACGCATTACGTGTTGGGTTAGTTTTTACACCAAATTCGTAGTGATTTACAGATTCAGGCTTAACTTCCGCCAATTCTGTCGCAACTTTACCGTCAATTACTGGTAAGCCTCCAACATTGATACCAATTGGTTTGTAAGATTTTGAATAAGTAACGAACGCATTGTAGTTCGGGTTGAATTTATATTGTAAAGATAATTGTCCCGAAAAATTCGCTGCATCCGCATCCACATCAAATTCTTGATTTGAATAAATACTTTTGACTGCCGCCAATTGCGCTTCTGTATAATTAATCTTGTTATCAATATAATTTACACGTGCATAGTTTGCGACTTTCTTATCATAATTGTAGCGAATACCTGGCAATACGTGAATTTTGTCCGTAATAGCCCAATCTAGCTGACCGAATACTGCTAAACTTGTACTCTTAATACCATATTTTGTACGAATACCTACTTTATCAATCAAACCAGGTCCCCATTGTGTAGCCGTAGCATTATTTTGCTGAAAGCGCCATAATGCGTCACCCGCCTCTTCTGTATGTACTGGGTCGGTACGTAAATCTTGCCACAATCCAAACACACCGACAACACCACTAATTTTTTCATTGATATTACCAGAATATCTAAATTCTTGTGACCATTGATCATGTGTTGAAGTACCTGAAGAGATCGTATAAGCTGGCACACCTAAGTAATCGCGGTCATTCAAAGGCACCCAATCCCAATAACGCCATGCTGACGTAGAAGTCAATGTTCCATTACCAATTTTATAGTCAAAATTTAATGAAACACCACCCAATTCATTATCAGCTTTTGAGCGCGTATCCAAATCTACTTTACGCTCAAAGGCGCTTTTGTAAGGAATTTCATAACCTAAATCCTTGATGATACTATTAAACTGTCTGAATTCTGAACGCTGATTTTTCACAACACCAGCAACTGCCCAACCATATCCATCCGGCTTTTGAATTGTTCGATCACCCGTCAACGTAACTTTCAAATTTTCTGTTGGTGTATACAACAATTGCCCACGTAGTCCCAAATTGCTAATATCATTAATTTGACGATCTGTATGCACATTATACAACAGTCCATCACGTTGTGTACCTGAAAATGAAACTCTTGCCGCTAACTTATCCTTTACAAGAGGTCCTGTAATTGAAGCTTTACCTTGTACATAACCGTAATTACCATAACTTACTTCAAAATTAGCTCCCGGAATGAAGGAAGGAAGTCTTGAGGTAATATTGAAAGCGCCAGAAGTAGTGTTTTTACCAAACAATGTTCCTTGAGGGCCACGCAATACTTCAATCTGTTCGATATCAATGAAATCTAACGCTGTAGCTGCTGGTCGTGCTATATACACACCATCTAAATAAAAACCTACACCTGGGTCGATACCATCATTTGTTAAACCGTATGTAGATCCAAGACCACGAATATTTAAAGTTGTATTACGCGGGTTGGAAGCATACAATTGTACCGAAGGAATAACCTCTTTAATACGGCTTACGTTGAATGCTCCAGCATCTTCTATAGTGCTTGCTTTTACTAATGAAACTGGGATAGGGATATCTTGAATTTGTTCTGTACGGCGACGAGAAGTTACAAAAACCTGCTCTAAAGAATTCACACTTTGCTTTAATTCGATAACAGCTGGAGAAGTTTCGATAACTAATTTTTGAGTTTCGTATCCTAAGTAAGAAACGATAACCGTGAAAGGTAATTTTTGACCAGTAACAAATTGAAATTTACCGTCTCTATCTGTTCTAACTTGGTGAGTCACTGCATCCAATTGCACGGTGACACCTGAAATTGGTTCTTTAGTATCTGCATCAATCACAGTACCAACCAACGAAGCATTAATAATAGGTTTTGGATCTTTTTGTTGTGCTTGTACCGCGCCGGCAGTTCCAAGTAATAAAGATAATCCGAAGGAAATGCTATAAATAGCTTTATAATTCATAAATTTAAATCGTTTAGTAGTGAATATTACAAGTATCAATGCCAATCGAAAACTTGTTCATTATTTAACAAAATCAAGGGGAAGCCTCACACTTCCCCTATCTATATACATAAGGGGAAAAGAAACTATCTGCACATTCGCATGTTCCCACGCAAAAGATTTTGTTTAATAAGTGTAGTCCGTGCTACCAGATCTGTTTTTAGTAATTTGTAAAATTGATTCATTCTCAAAAGTTTAATATTAAGGTTGATTAATTCCATCTTTGCTCTCATAATGAATGAGATAACGATGCAAATATAAAAACAAAAAAGAAAAAGTCTACTAGTTTTATAGATTTTATATACTTTATTATTTAACAAATTGATTATCAATGATATAATTTTTCATTATTAACTATAATAATATTTTAATAACCAAGATTTAACCCACAAATAAGACTGTTAGCACAAAAAAGCCCGCTAAGAAGCGGGCTAAATCAATCAACTTAATTAAAACTGTTATTTAAAAACAATACTTATTTTCTTCTATTAATTTTCGTGCAATTCGTTGACGAGCTTCTTTCACATTGAAAGGTTGAGCTTTGGTAAATCGGCGTATACCAACTAACATCATATTTAATTCATCACCTTCGCCGAATGAATATAATGCTTCTTTTGCTGCCACATTAACTTTATCAATAGTAGTATACAAATACACACGAGCCATATCCGTTGCAAGAGCAGCTGCTTCCTCCCCTTTTGTATGGTATAATTTCTCCGCACGCAATAGCACAGACTCTGCAACATACACGTAACCGATAATATCCGCTATATTCATTAAAATCTCTTGTTCTTTCGACAACGACATCATCAATTTTTGAACCGCAGCACCTGCCACCAACAAACCTGCTTTTTTAAGATTAGCGATGACTTTTTTCTCCGCTGCAAAAGTTGTTTCATCTTCTTCACCAAAATCTGGAATAGACAGCAATTCACCAGCCACCGCTTGCGCAGGTCCCATTAAGTCTAACTCGCCTTTCATCGCACGTTTCAACAACATATCAACCACCAACAAACGGTTTACTTCATTGGTACCTTCGAAAATTCGGTTTATACGAGAATCACGATACGCTCTTTCCATCGGTGCTTCAGCAGAATACCCCATTCCGCCATAGATTTGAACGCCTTCATCCACCACATAATCCAACATTTCCGAGCACCAAACTTTGATAATCGCACACTCAATAGCAAATTGTTCTACGGATTTTAATTTAGCTTTTGCTTCATCCATTCCCCCTGCTACTAATGCATCGTATGCATCATCGATGTTTTGTCCAGCGCGATACGTTGCAGATTCAGTAGCAAAAAGTCGTATTGCCATTTCAGCTAATTTGTAACGAATAGCACCAAATTTTGAAATCGGTAAATTAAACTGCACACGCTCATTTGCATAATTCACCGCGCGAGAAATAACTGCACGTGCAGAACCAATCGTAGCAGCACCCAATTTTATACGCCCAATATTTAGAATATTCACAGCGATTTTGAATCCATTTTCGCGCTCCGAAAGCATATTTTCGACCGGAACAGGGCAGTCGTTAAAAAACACTTGACGTGTCGACGATCCTTTGATACCCAATTTATGCTCTTCTGGATTCATAGTGATACCACCAAAATCTTTTTCTACAATGAAAGCAGTTAGATTTTTATCGTCATCAATTTTGGCAAAGACAATGAAAATATCTGCAAATCCACCATTTGTGATCCACATTTTTTGACCATTTATCAAATAATGTGTTCCTTCTGCATTCAACTTCGCTGAAGTACGACCTGAGTTCGCATCCGAACCCGAATTTGGCTCTGTCAAACAATAAGCTGCTTTCCATTCACCTGTGCCTAACTTCGGAATATATTTAGCTTTTTGGGCTTCATTTCCATAATACAAAATTGGCAATGTACCAATGCCTGTATGAGCTGATAAAGCTACCGCAAAAGAAAATCCACCACCTACCGCATCCGTAACCAGCATCGATGTGTTGAAATTCTTACCAAAGCCACCGTATTCCTCTGGAATGGACACGCCCAACATGCCCAATTCACCTGATTTATCCAGCAAACTTTGCATCAACCCTTCTTCTTGTGCATCAATGCGATCCAACTTATTTAGTACTTCCGTATCCAAAAAATCCAAACAAGTCTGACGAATCATCTGTGCTTCTTCATCAAATTCCTCTGGAATAAAAATATCTGTGTATGCAGTTTCTTTAATTACAAACTCCCCGCCCTTGATTGATGCTTTGTTACTCATAGTTTTTAATTTATTAAGGAGAAAAGAATAAGTCTTAATATCTTATTCTTTTTATCATAATTTATAATCTTTAATGTTTGCCCTCTAATCTAATCCAGCAATTCAAAAATTCCTGCTGCACCTTGTCCCGTACCCACACACATGGTCACCATGCCATATTTTCCACCGCGTCGTTTCAGTTCATTCAAAACCTGCACGGTTAATTTTGCTCCAGTACATCCTAATGGGTGACCTAAAGCAATAGCACCGCCATTCACATTGATTTTTGATTCATCCAAACCTAACTCACGGATAACTGCCAACGATTGTGAAGCAAAAGCTTCGTTCAATTCGAACAAATCAATATCTTCTTTCTGCAAGCCAGCCATTTCCAAAGCTTTTGGAATTGCTGCAATTGGTCCAATCCCCATGATGCGTGGAGGCACTCCTGCTACTGCATAAGAAATTAATTTTGCGATTGGTTTTAAGCCAAGTTCTTTCACTTTTCGTTCGGACATCACCAATACAAAAGCTGCACCATCTGAAGTCTGGGAAGAATTACCTGCCGTCACTACTCCGTCTGCTGCGAAAACCGGTCTCAATTTGGCCAACGCATCTAACGTTGAGTCCACGCGAGGACCTTCATCTGTATCAACGACATATTCGCGTGTTGCCATTTTTCCATCTTTGACATAATTTTCCTTGATTTTAATCGGAACGATTTCATCTTTGAAAACACCAGATTTAATGGCACCCACAGCTTTCTGATGTGAATTCAACGCAAAAGCATCTTGATCTTCACGTGAAACATTAAATTCATGCGCGACAGCTTCTGCAGTCAATCCCATTCCCCAGTACCAATCAGGATTCTCCTTTGCTGTCTTAGGATTTGGAACTATCTTCCACCCACCAAATGGCATCCCTGACATCACCTCTGCTCCACCAGCTATTATAATATCCGCCATGCCAGTTTTAATCTTTGCTGTCGCTGTCGCAATAGTATCTAAGCCCGATGCACAATAGCGGTTAACTGTTACACCTGGAACTTTGTCGGTATCTAATCCCATCAGCGAAATGAAACGCGCCATATTCATACCTTGCTCTGCCTCGGGCATCGCATTACCGACGATGACATCGTCAATTTCTTCTTTATTTAAATTGGGCACTGATGCCACTAAATGTTTTATAACTTCTGCTGCTAAATCGTCTGCACGCATGAATCGAAAACCACCTCTCGGCGCCTTCGCTACTGCCGTACGATATCCTGCTACTATATATGCTTCCATTTGTTGAGATTTGAGATTTGAGACAATAGATATGCGATAATAGATGTTTTTCTACTTCTCTATCTTAGTTCTTCATTTCTAAGTTTATTGTGAAATCCAAAAATCATTTTTTGAATTTCAATTAATTGATTACATATTTCAACGGATTTTTCAGAATCCAACAATCCTAACTTACTTGCAATTAATACTTGTGTATGTAATTCATAAGCTGAACCATTGGCAATTCCTAGAAAATGGATAAATTCTTTAATCGAATTTCTCCCTGCTCCCTCAGCTATATTTGAGGCAATGGATACAACAGACCTCTTTATTTGAGACGACAAACCATATTTTTCATCCGATGGAAAATTTGCAACCATATCATAAACAACCACTGATAATTCAATAGCTCTATTCCAAATTTTCAACTCGAGTAAATTATGCATGTCTAATGTCTCAAATCTAATCTCTCATATCTCCCTCAATTCCTCAAAGGTTTACCTTTTGTCAACATATGCTGTATACGCTCCAATGTTTTGCGCTCAGCACATAATTCCAAGAAAGCTTTGCGTTCTAAGTCGAGTAAGTATTGTTCCGAAACTTCCGTTGGTGCGGAGAGATCGCCTCCACACATTACGTATCCCAGTTTTTCGGAGATTTTCTTATCATGATCCGAAATATATTTACCAGCTCGCATAGAATCCGAACCTACGTAAACAATACCCAAACCTTGATTACCCAATACTTTGATATCCGAACGTGGAATAGGCTGTACATAACCTGCATCTGCCAACTCAATTGCTTTGGTTTTTGCGTCAGCTAATAAACGTGAACGATTCATCGTAATCGCATATTTACCTTTTTGCAAATAACCTAACTCGAAAGCTTCAACAGCCGAAGTTGATACCTTCGCTTGGCCAATAGTCAAGAATCGATCTTTTAGCGTATTTTGTACAATCTGATCGTCTTTGTATTCATTCGAAGCGCGTAAAGCAAATTCTTTCGAACCTCCACCGCCGGGAATTACACCAACCCCAAATTCAACTAAACCCATATACGTTTCCGCGTGTAATTGCACAAAATCAGCGTGCATAGAGAACTCACAACCACCACCTAAAGTCAATTGAAATGGAGCTGCAACTACAGGAATTGATGAATAACGAAGACGCATCGCTGTATTTTGGAACATACGTACAGCCATATTCAACTCATCGTAATCCTGCTCTACCGCCATCATAAATATCATACCTATATTTGCTCCTGCGGAGAAATTTTTCCCGTCATTCGAAATCACTAATCCACGGTAATCTTTTTCCGCAATATCAATTGCTTTGTTGATACCTTGAATTACATCACCTCCAATAGTATTCATTTTGGTATGAAATTCACAGTTGATAATTCCATCCCCCAAATCGATGATTGAAACTCCAGAATTTTTCCAAATCGTTTTCGAGTCACGGATATGGTCTAATACGATTAAATCTTCCGTACCCGGAATTGGTTTATACGATTTGCTTACTATATCATAATAATGGCGAACACCATTTTCTACTTTATAAAAGCTCTCAGCACCCGACGCCAACATATCATGCACCCACTGTGCTACTTCACCTGTTTGACCTGGAAGGCGTTTTTCCTCTGACTGAATCTTGCTTAAAGTTTCACGAACTCCCAAAGCATCCCAAACTTCAAAAGGACCTATTTCCCAACCGAAACCCGCACGCATCGCATCGTCAATACGGAAAAAATCATCCGTAATCTCAGGAACACGTTTTGAAACATATTCGAACAAAGGGTAATGCATAGCGCGAAAAAGTGCAGCTGCTTTATCTGTACCTTGTTCGTATACTTTCATGCGTTTGCGAATATCTTCTATGAGCTTAGTCGCCTCCAGAGTGGAAGACTTCACTTTTTGTTGCGAGCCATATTCTAAGGTTTTCAAGTTCAAAGACAAAATTTCAGAACTGCCGTCAGCAGCTTTTACTTTTTCATAAAAACCTTTTTTTGTTTTTTCACCCAACCATTTATTTTCTACCATCTTGGTGATGTAATCAGGCAATTTGAATACACCTTTCGACTCGTCATTTGGTGCATTTTGATCCAAACCATTAGCCACGTTGACTAAAGTATCCAAACCAACCACATCTGCAGTACGGAAAGTTGCCGACTTAGGATGTCCCATCGCTGGACCCGTGTATTTGTCGACTTCTTCGACTGATAAATCCAACTGATCCACCAAATGTGTCAAAGCTAACATCGAGTAAACCCCAATACGATTGCCAATAAAGGCAGGAGTGTCTTTACACAACACAACTGTCTTGCCCAACATCTTGTCACCAAAGTGCATTAAGAAATCAACAACTTCTTGTTTAGTGAATGCTGTTGGTATAATTTCTAACAATTGCAGATAACGAGGAGGATTAAAAAAGTGTGTGCCACAAAAATGAGCTTTAAAATCATCCGATCTACCTTCATTCATCATATAAATAGGAATACCAGATGTATTAGAAGTGATTAAAGTTCCTTGTTTGCGGTATTTTTCGACCTGTGCAAACACAGACTTTTTAATATCCAAACGTTCGACTACAACTTCGATAATCCAATCAACCTGCGAAATTTTGGACATATCATCCTCAAAGTTTCCTGTCTGTATTCGCTTCGCATAAGATTTGCTAAATAGAGGCGCTGGATTAGATTTTATTGCGGTATCAAGTGATGTATTAACAATACGATTTCTTACCGCAGCACTTTCTAATGATAACCCTTTCGCTTCTTCGGCGGGAAGCAATTCCTTTGGAGGAATATCCAAAAGCAACACCTCTACACCAATATTAGCAAAGTGGCATGCGATACGCGAACCCATGACCCCCGAACCCAACACTGCTACTTTTTTAATGCTTCTCATCATAAGTTTATATTTTTTTGATTACTCTTCAACCATGACTTGTGGTTCATATTTATTTGCCAAATCATTTAATTTAGCAAGCATTTGTGCTAACTGTTGTCTTTCTTTCTCGGTAAATTGCGCATCCAAATATTCATTGAAGCCTTTCACGACATCTTTTGCAATTTTTCGTTTCTCCACCCCCAAAGGAGTTAAAAATACCTTCACAGAACGTTTATCTTGTGCGCTAGCTTCTCTGTAAATGAAGCCTAAACTTTCCAAATTCACTAACACGCGTGAAAGCGATGTCGTCTTTACACCTGTCAAAGTTGCTATTTGTGATACAGGTGTTCCCTCTTTGTGAATATTGATTAATATATACCCAGCTGCCTGCGTAAAACCATACTGTGTAGCTATTGCATTATATTTATTCGCTACAGTTTGCCAAGCGGCTTTTAAAAAATAATCAATTGTTTTATTCTGGCTCATAGTCAATTCGGTAAAATGGCTAACCTGCATTTATTATGCATGCATAACAAATCTATAGATTAGAATTTAATATTTCAAGAATTATGTTGTTTTTTTAATAAAATTGTGTCTGAAATTGATTAAATACATCATTGGTTAATAGATATAATCAGCATCAAGGCAAAATGTGGATAACTTTTATGCATTGATTATCTAATAATTAGCGCGAATATACGATAGGTTATAAACATAATCAATATTGTATATGCGAATAATGCTTTAACTTTGTGAAAACAAAAAGCAAAAATATGGCATTAGTGAATATTCCTCGTCTAGATCTACATGATTATACTCAGGGGTCTACCGAGCTTCGCGCTCAATTTGTACAAAATATCGGTAAAGCATTTAATGAGACCGGCTTCGTAACAATTGCTAATCATGGACTTAGCCCTGCGTTGATCGAGGAGCTTTATGCTGTCGTAAAAGCTTTTTTTGATTTACCGCAAGAAACAAAAGATAAATATGAATATCCGGAGTTAGCTGGCCAACGTGGTTATACTAGTAAAGGCAGAGAAAAAGCCAAAGACGCTAAGGTTCCAGATTTGAAAGAGTTTTGGCAGCGTGGTCAAACTATTATAGGCGAAGAGTACT
The DNA here is from genome assembly GCF_009829085.1 of Sphingobacterium bovisgrunnientis. Taxonomy (GTDB): domain Bacteria; phylum Bacteroidota; class Bacteroidia; order Sphingobacteriales; family Sphingobacteriaceae; genus Sphingobacterium; species Sphingobacterium bovisgrunnientis. Next base: position 200,712 of record NZ_WUQY01000001.1, on the reverse strand, counting down.
CAAAAGCGGACTTCCCGGACAATCCATCTGTAGCTGAATTACCTAAATTTAACGAGATAACTGCCGAAATTTACAAGAAACTTGAAGATGCTGGGCGTAATCTGTTGAAAGCCATTGCTTCCTATTTAGAATTAGAAGAAGATTATTTTGAAAAATATGTAATCAATGGTAATTCAATACTGAGAGCTATTCACTATTTTCCTATCGAAAATCCAGAATCTATTTCTGATGATGCCGTTAGAGCAGGTGCGCATGAAGACATCAATTTGATTACTTTATTAATTGGAGCTAGTGCTGATGGTTTAGAAGTATTAACGAAAGATGGACAATGGTTTCCAATAAAAGCTAAAGGAGAAGATATTGTTGTGAATGTGGGAGATATGTTGCAACGCTTAACGAACAATAAATTGAAATCAACTACACATAGAGTGGTGAATCCTCCTCGTGAATTGATGAAGACATCACGCTATTCTGTGCCATTCTTCTTACATCCAAAGGCAAGTATGAGCTTAGCATCATTAGATTCATGTATTTCGGAGGAATATCCAAAATTATACGAAGACTATACAGCAGGTCAATATTTGGACGAACGCTTAAGAGAAATTGGTTTGAAAATGTAATATAACTACAAAAGGCAATCTTGAGGATTGCCTTTTGTAGTTATAAAGTTTCTCGAATACTTTTAGGAAGGGATTTGACCACTAAATCAAAGCTATGATCAATTAGATCTAATAACTGTTTAGGGTTCAATTCTCGACCAAGAAAAACCGTATTCCAGTGTATTTTATTCATATGATATCCTGGAAATATAGTTTGATCATATTTCTCACGTAGTTCAATTGCATATTCAGGATCACATTTCACGTTGAAACTCAAATTCTCCACTTGATCCAACCCGATTAAAAGAAACACTTTACCTGCAATTTTGAAAACAAGCGTATCAGGTCCAAAAGGTAATTCTTCAGTGACCAATTGATGCTTTTCTAAGCAATGCGATCTAATATCTTCAATATGCATAGTAAAATTATGTACTAAGATAAAAGTTTTATGATATCATTTTGAATTTCAACACCTTTATCTTCATTATACCACTTTTGAAGAGATTCTTTCATAGCGTTGAATTCAACACCTTCTTCTTTCCAAAACAAATATAACTCTTGGAGTTTTTGAGGACGCGGTCCCCAAACGGCTAAATCATTATTATTTGCATCTCGTATAATCAGCTTAGGAATAGACTTTCCCCCATTTGTTAAATAATTCTCAATCATAAAAGGCTCCTCGTCACGCAATTGAATATCCAACTTGATATTAGCATTATTCTCCACCATATTAATCAATTGTGGAACTGAATGTGCTGCATCACCACACCATGGCTCCGTAATAATAATCCAAGTTTGTGGCTCTTGTATTGAAGAAATTACAGCTTTGAGCTCATCGTTTGGCTCAAATTTATTAAGCCAACGATTGGTTCTTGACCAATTTAGTTTGGCATAATTGTAATAATTTTCATCTTGATAAACAGGATATTGCTCAGGATTTAAGATGATCTGCTCGAAATAATTTAAGTATTCTTCAAAAGTCATATATCAGTGTTTTAAGCTTAAACAAAAGTACTTTTTTACGAAATATTATTTGTCATAAATTTGTTGGTTCTCGATTAAACCTTTTTAAAAAACTACCATCTAAGACCCTAATACCATAAACCAATTTTAATGAAAAGCATCATTTTTACCTTTCTTGGACTTCTGATTTCAAGCTTGAGTATAGCACAATCAAATTTAAATGGGAAAATCCTCGATAAAGCGGATAATACCCCCTTAACAAATGCAACAATTATATTACTAAATCAAGATTCGATCTTACAATATCATACCAGAGCGAATGAAAACGGAATTTTTGAATTTAAGAAAATTAAAAACAACGATTATATAGTCATAATCTCTTACCCCAAATTCGAATTGTATTCTCAACCAATCCAACTCAACAAGAATACCACATTAGATAATATTCTACTGAATTCTCAAGCTAATTTGATAGAAGAAGTGGTTGTGACAGGAAGAATTCCAATTCGTATTAAAGGTGATACTATCGAGTACGATGCGGGCAGTTTCGAAACGGAGAAGAATGCTAAATTAGAAGATCTATTGAGAAGGCTTCCGGGGCTTACAGTTTCTGGTGATGGTGCAATCACCGCTCACGGAAAATCAGTTGCTAAAGTATTGATTGATGGAGAGGAATTTTTTGGTTATGATCCTAAAATCGCAATTCGTAATGTCCGCGCTGATGCGGTAGACAAAGTTCAAGTGTATGAACGTAAGTCTGAACAAGCTGAGTTAACGGGCATCGATGATGGTCAGCGTATTCAGACGTTGAATGTCGTGCTCAAAGAAGAAGCACGGGTTGGTGTATTCGGCAACATCGAAGCTAACCTCGGAACGGAAGAATTATATACAGCCAATCTCTTTGCTGCAAAGTTCAACCGAACAGAACGCATTGGAATCACCGCTAACACCAACAATATGGGCGCATCAGCGGGAGGGCGTGAAGGTGGATTACGCATGAATAGCCAAATAACAGGTGAACCAAAAAATTCATCTATTGGAGCTAATTATGAAAATCAGTTCTTTAGCAAAAAGCTAAACGTGAACGCCAATTATAATTTTAATGACGCAAGCAACCGCAACGAACGTGATAGCTACAATAAAGAGATTGTTTCTAATGATCAAATCCAAGAGACAAACAGTAGCTCCAAAAATGAAAATGCTAACCAAGGGCATAACTTTAGATCACAATTTAGATGGCGTATAGATTCGACGTCCAATATGGAAGTACATTTAAATGCACGACAAAATCAAAGTACAGGCTTTAGTAGCTCGGAGAGTTTTATGCTTAACAATGCGACCGACTCTGTACGTGACTTTACGAGTTCTAACCGCAATTTCGGAGACAATCTTTCCAACGATTTCCGAATAAATTATCGCAAACGACTCAACGCCAATGGAAGATCGATTAATATTCACGTGAGTAATGACATGAATCAGTCCAACCAAGAAAGTGAAGTCTTTCAACGCACGTATTTACACAAAGACAATAGAGAAACAATCGTCGATCAGACAAGGATAAATGAATCTGATGGTAATAATTTTTCTACACAATTGCAGTTTTCTGATCGTATTACCCAACAAATGTATTACTCTATAGGCTATAATTTTGGGTACAATAAAAACAAAAATAAAATTGATGCATTTAATAATGATGGTGGGAATCAAACAATTGACGAACAATATTCACAAAATCTAATAAATGAGTCTAGCAATCAAAGCGTCGTAGCAAATTTGAATTATAATACTGAAAAATTAAATTTCTCTCTTTCAAATCGCACGAACTATAGAGATCAGGGGATAAATGACTCTTACCGAGATATTGATCTTAGCAGAAGTTTTTGGGATAATGATTTAAATATTAATGGTAATTATAGAATTTCTAATCGAAAAAATCTATCTGCATCTTACCAAAATAGTTTTGATGTACCTTCATTTGGACAATTGCAACCATTGCAACCACAAACTTCACCTATCTTTTTACAATTAGGAAATCCAGATTTGCAGCGAGCTGTGAACAATAATTTCAGGTTGAATTACAATACTATGAGTCTTTTAAAAGGCACAAGCTGGAATTTAAACTCTGCAATAAGTTTTAAAAACAATCCAATTGTAAACAAACGAACTGTAACTGACACTTTGACCACAAGCACCTATGTCAATGTAATGGGTAGATCGAGTTGGAATGCAAACTTAAATGCAAACCACGGCAGACCTATATTTGACCGTAAGGTGCAATTGAATATTTTTTCAGGAGCGAATTATGGAAATGGATTTACATATACACGCTATTCGGAAGATGGTTCACGAAACGATCAGGGGCAGTATGAGCTAAACAATACGCAAAACGCATCTGTTTTTACAGGATTTAGTTTTAATGAACAAGATTCAAAAGGTTTGGACTATGATTTTAACTGGCGTGTGAATGTAAATAATCAACGTAACAGCCTACAACGTGATTTGAATTACACAAATTTAAGTACTGGCGGATCAACTTATTTACGCTACTTTTTACCAAAACAGTTTAATATTACCACACACATAAATTATAGTGTAGAAGGACCAACCAAGTTTTACAACAAATCTATTCATCAATTCTACACAAACCTGGAAATGAGCAAGAAGCTATTAAAAAATCAAAGTTTAGTAGCCAGCGTAAAAGCATTTGACATATTCAAAACATTCAATACAACAAATAGAAATGTCTCGGATACACAATTCTCTGAATCAACACAATTGATGTTGACACGATACTTTTTATTTGGTCTAAAATGGGATTTTAACAAAAACTTAGGAAAGAAAAACAATGAATAAGCTAATACTAACATTTATATTATTAATCTGCTGGGGGCAGAGTGATGCACAGTACGCCTATTTCGGCACAAGAGGTAAAATTTCATTTGACAAAGTCACGTTCACCAAAGCTAGAGTACGCAGCATGACTCAAAATGCGGATCCAAATATGATGATGCGATTTGGTGCTGGAGGCGGATTTAATTTGGATAATATGCCCGAATCGACCACACAAAAGTTGATGTTATATTTTGATGAAAATAGCACCGTATTGACAGTAGACCCTTCGGCCGAAGAAACTGCAACACCAAATAATTCGGGCAATAGAGCTGTTGTGAGAGCTGGCGCAGGTGGCGGTAGAGGTGGAAATATGGGCGGTGGAAATTTTAGGATGAATGCTGGTGGCGGTGGAAATATGCCTCGAGGTAGAATGAATAACAATTCTAAAGTTTTTCATCAAAATCTAAAAGATGGCACCAGTAATGTGCAATTGGAAATCGACGAAAAGTACATCATATCTGACAGCCTCAACAATATTACATGGCGATTCACCGACGAATACCGAGAAATTGCAGGTTTCGAATGCCGAAGAGTAAATGGTTCTACACCTGATTCCCTTTATTTAGTCGCATTTTATACGGATCAGATTCCCGTTTCAGCGGGACCAGCCTTAAGTAGTGGACTTCCGGGCATGATTATGGGATTAGCAATACCGGAAATGCATATTCAATATTGGGCTACTAAAGTGGATTATACCAATGATACTACACCTACAGATTGGAAAGACAAAAAAGCCAATGCATTGACGTTGGATGATTTTGTCAAAAATTTTGGCAGAATGTTTCAACGTGGACGTGACAGTAATACGGCAAAAAGGCAAATTCAAGAACAATTAATTTACTAATCAAAGACAATTTGTCACACTATTGTGGCAGAATTAAGACATATTGATGATAAACATTAGATTTTATGGTCAAAATAGTTGTTGGCACAAGGGTTGATATATACTTATCAAATTTGAACAAATAGTAAACAACAAAATACATAATATGTCTAAAATAATAGGAATCGACTTAGGAACTACGAACTCATGTGTCGCTGTAATGGAGGGTAATGAGCCAGTAGTAATTGCTAACAACGAAGGAAAACGTACTACACCTTCAATCGTAGCATTTGTAGATGGTGGTGAGCGTAAAGTAGGTGATCCTGCAAAACGTCAAGCAATCACAAATCCACACAAAACGATTTATTCTATCAAACGTTTCATGGGAACTTCTTTTGATGAGGCTTCAAAAGAAACATCTCACGTACCTTACAAAGTAGTAAAAGGTGACAACAATACTCCTCGTGTGGAGATCGATGACCGTAAATATACACCTCAAGAAATCTCTGCGATGACACTTCAAAAAATGAAGAAAACTGCAGAAGATTATTTGGGTCAAGAAGTAACACGTGCGGTAATCACTGTACCTGCTTACTTTAATGATGCACAACGTCAAGCAACTAAAGAAGCTGGTGAGATCGCTGGTCTTAAAGTTGAGCGTATTATCAATGAGCCTACAGCTGCAGCTTTAGCTTATGGTCTTGATAAAGCAAACAAAGATATGAAAATCGCAGTTTTTGACTGTGGTGGTGGTACACATGACGTTTCCATCTTAGAATTGGGTGATGGTGTATTCGAAGTAAAATCTACTGACGGTGATACACACTTAGGTGGTGATGACTTTGACAACGCAGTAATCAACTGGTTGAACGATGAGTTCAAAGCGGAAAACAATGGTTTTGATTTGAAAAATGACGCTATGGCGTTACAACGTTTGAAAGAAGCAGCTGAAAAAGCTAAAATCGAGCTTTCAAGCACTACTTCAACAGAAATCAACTTACCATATATTACTGCTGACGCTACAGGTCCTAAGCACTTAGTACGTACATTATCACGTGCTAAATTCGAGTCTTTAGTAGCTGATTTAGTAAAACGTACAATCGATCCTTGTCGTACAGCATTGAAAAATGCAGGTTACACAACAGCTGACATCGATGAAATCATTTTAGTAGGTGGTTCTACACGTATCCCTGCTATCGTTGATGCAGTAAAAGAATTCTTCGGTAAAGAGCCTTCTAAAGGTGTTAACCCGGATGAAGTTGTAGCTTTAGGTGCTGCTATCCAAGGTGGTGTATTGACAGGTGAAGTGAAAGACGTATTGTTATTAGACGTTACGCCTCTTTCTTTAGGTATCGAGACAATGGGTGGTGTATTCACTAAATTGATCGAAGCGAATACTACTATTCCTACTAAGAAATCAGAAGTATTCTCTACAGCATCTGACAACCAACCATCCGTTGAAATTCACGTATTGCAAGGTGAGCGTCCAATGGCTGCAAACAACCGTACTTTAGGTCGTTTCCAATTGGCTGATATCCCTCCTGCTCCTCGTGGTATTCCTCAAATCGAAGTTATATTTGACATCGATGCGAATGGTATCATCAAAGTATCTGCAAAAGATAAAGCAACTGGTAAAGAGCAAAATATTCGTATCGAAGCTTCTTCAGGTTTGTCGGATGAAGAAATCCAAAAAATGAAACAAGAAGCAGAAGCTAACGCTGAAGCGGATAAAAAAATAAAAGAAGAAGCGGATAAAATCAATGCTGCAGATGCTTTAGTATTCTCAACTGAAAAACAATTGAAAGAATACGGCGATAAAATCTCAGCTGATAAAAAAGCGCCTATCGAAGCAGGTTTAGAGAAATTAAAAGCAGCTTATGCAGCACGTAATTTCGAAGACATTGATACAGCTTCAGCTGAATTAAACAATGCTTGGACTGCAGCTTCTGAAGAAATGTATGCAGCTTCACAACAAGGTGGTGCACAACAACCTCAAGGTGACGCTGGTCAATCTTCACAGCAAAAAGGTGGTGATGACGTTCAAGACGTAGAATTCGAAGAGGTTAAATAATCTATTTCACCAATACAAAAAAATCCCCTAAGAAAATTTTCTTAGGGGATTTTTTTGTATTGTAGCAGTCTAAGTATCTCTTCGTTATATTAATATAAACTTACAATTATGAACAAACTCCTTCACTTCCTATTCTTTACACTGATACTAATTGGTTGTTGTAAAGATAAATTGGAGAATCAAAATGATTTTGAAAAAAGCTATGCCACTTTTCAAAAATTTAAAAAGGAAACAAAGAACACCTATACATATAAAACAACTGTACAATCGTATTATGATGGGATTGTTCGCGAGTATACATTTGAAATTGTTGAAGGGGTGGTAACAAAACGATCCTTTATGTTCAAAGAAATTGGCAACAATAAACGTCCAGAAACAGGTTGGACAGAAGAATCAGCAAGATTAGCTTTCCAAGCTACTGATTATACCGATGAGGCGATTGCAAATCTGATTTCTAAATTAGAATGGGTAGAGGAAAAAGACCAATTAGGCACAATGGAAGCCCCCTTAAACATATGGACTTTAGACCAAATTTATGATAAAGCTAAAGAAGAATGGTTGATTAAACGAGCAAATGCACAAATACACTTCGAAACTAATAATAATGGATTAATTTCCTTAGCGGGATATGTACCTAATGGATGTCAAGGTGATTGCTTTACAGGCATTAAAATTACAAAAATAGAAAAGCTCGAAAACTAATAGATTCGAGCTTTCATATTTATCTTTAATATAATCATTTCTTAAGCTTCAACCTTTAATATAAAGGTACTATCATTTAAAGCCAATTTAACACCAATCTCATCAAATTGAATAGAAAATTCGCCTTCTATCTTCTTAGCAATTTCAACAACTTTTATATCGCACAGAGATTCTTGAACATAATTTACAGCTGAAACAAATAATACAGTCGCAATTATAATTCGTCCTAAACGACCAAAAAGTGGATAAAAGTTCATATGGTTTGATTTATTACCCAAATATAAATCATAAAACCTTTATAATTAAAATATTAGATATAAAAGAGTTGTTACAAATCGCTAGCTACTTATCGTACCCATACCACCGTAATATCCCTTTATCAAACACCGTCCAGATACCAGACGGAAGATCGGCCTTTTTGAGTGCAATATTAGTCCAAGTATTGCAAGAATAGAACATACTATAAGAACCCAGTGCTTCATAAAAAGCATCGGTATCACCATATTGGGCATTAGTTTCAATATAGATAGGCTTTTTGTCCTCCTTAGTTTCTAAACTTTCAAGCACATGTTCAATCAGTTTTTGATATTGATCTTTACTAACTTCAATTTTATAACATAACTTATCTTCAACTACGCTGTGATGAAAGGTCACATGCAATGCTGTTTCTCCTATTCCCAATGCAGCAACTAATGCTGTTTTGGCAGTTAGATCTTTCCATTCGGGTGTATTGAGATAGAATCCTTTGTCTCCCCAACCAATTCCAACCCATTTGTAGTTAGTATCTTTACTTTTTGTATCAGAAGTCAGAAATACTTCATTCCAATCAAACAAATCTGTCTGCACGGGGAATACAATATCTGTGTGCACATCATTGGATAGCAAATAGATGTTGTAATGCGTTTCCGTACTAGCAGAAGATTGTGAGTTTGCAGGAATGCGCGACAAGATTGCATCCGCGGCAAAATACAACGCTACAAATAACACCAAAATACCTAAAATATACAGCAGTACCATTTTGAAAAATCTCATAATTTAAGTCATAAAAAAAGTGCAAAAAACTTCTGCACTTTATATAGTATTCAAAACAAATTTTGTTTAGAAAAGTTTTTCAGGATAAGCTCCTTGAGCAATTAATGTCGAAATGCTTTCTTGTACAATCGGTTTGTCTTCCGGATACGTCACACCAAACCATTTAGACGATGTTGGAATAACTTTGAAATCAGCCATTCCATTTTTCACCATATGATCTGGAATTGATGGAATAAAAAATTCTGCTTTGGGATTATCGGCGTTAGCTTCAACAAAAGCTGGAAATAAATCGAGACATACGTCAAAAATTTTAGGCGTAAAACCCCAAAAATTCATTGAAACACGAGTTTTTGGATCCAAATCGTATTCTACATCATTCTCATTAAATACAATTTTACGGTCTTCACCTTCGCCTTTATAATATATATTTGTACGTTCAGTTACAGAGTCCATATTACCCTCTGGACTTACTTCACATACACCACGAGATACATATCCGTAATCAGACATTGTATTTCCTACTTCAAATCCCATTAACGACATATTGCTATCTGAGACATCCGCTGTTAAAAACTTAGCCATTTTCTGAAATGCATCTGTACCGTAGAAATCATCTGCATTAATTACACAGAATGGACCATTAATTTTATCTTTAGCACTCATTACCGCATGTGCTGTACCCCAAGGTTTAGAACGTTCGATGACGCGATCTACGCCAAATTTAGTCAAATCAAAATCTTGAAAAGCGTAATCCACATCTATTTTACCTGCTAATTTAGCATCAAATTTAGCACGCATCATTTCTTCAAATTCCTGACGAATAATAAATACTACTTTTCCGAAACCTGCCTGAATTGCATCGTAAATAGAATAATCGACGATTGTCTCACCGTGTGGCCCGAATCCGTCCACTTGCTTCAATGATCCATAACGACTTGCCATTCCAGCTGCAAGCACTAATAAAGTAGGTTTTTCCATATTGTTTAGTAAATAATTAAATTCCGCAAATATACTATTTCTTTTTAAAGAATGTGTTCAATAATCCTGTTGCCAATTTACCTAAAAGTTTTACACCTTCACGTGCTAATGTTCGACTAGCTTGTGTCTGCGCTGCTTCTAACGGAGATTGTCTTCTCGAGCTTGAAGAACTTGATTTTGAGGATTGTTTTGCTGCCTCTGCTTGAGCTTTTTCACGCGCTTCCACTTGCAAGTCATGTGCTTCTTTTTCTTCTATTATTTCCGCTGCTGTACGTCTTTCGACCCGCTGTTGGTATTTGCTATAGAATTCCGAGGATTGTGTGATTTGATTATATGTTTGTGCTGTACAAGGTCCCATTACAGCTCGTGCAGGTACCAAATGCGTAGCGACCACTTCAGTCGGTATACCTTTATCATTTAACACAGTCACTAACGCTTGCCCAGTACCCAAAGAAGTCAATATTTTGTCAATCTCATAAAATTGAGATGTTGGATAGGTTTTGACAGTTTTTCGCAAATTCTCAGCATCATTAGGTGTAAATGCCCGTAACGCATGTTGAATGCGATTACCCAATTGACTCAAGACACTTTCAGAAACATCTGTAGCGGCTTGTGTACAGAAAAACACACCAACTCCCTTCGATCGAATAAGTCTAATAATTTGTTCTATTTGCGCCAAAAATGCTTTCGGCGCATCAGTAAACAACAAGTGTGCTTCATCTAAAAAGAATACCAACTTAGGTTTATCTAGATCACCTGCCTCGGGTAACTTTTTGAATAACTGTGCTAATAAACTCAATAGAAAAGTCGAATATAAGACGGGTTGATCTTGAATATCAGAAATATTTAATAATGTAATCACACCTTTACCATCTACTCTTCCGAACAAATCTTGAATATCAAATTCTTTTTCTCCAAAAATATGAGCCACGCCTTGTTGTTCTATTGCGACAAGCTTACGTAAAATAGCACCCGAGCTTGCCGAACTTATCTTTCCATAATCATCTTTAATCTCAACGGCTCCTGCACCTTCAGACAAATAAGATAGCAATCGTTTTATATCATCAAAATCAACAATCGGCATATTGTTGTCTTGCGCATATTTAAATATAACGCTTAAGACCCCAGATTGCGTATCGTTCAAATCCAAAATTCGTGCTAACATCACTGGACCAAAATCTTCTACTGTCAAACGCATGGAAGCTCCCAATTTGCCTGTCAGTGAAAATATTTCAATAGGAAAATTTGAGGGTTCGAAAGGAATACCTACAGCATTGCCTCGTTCTATTAGAGCATCATTAGTCTTCCCTGGCTCAGCTAACCCAGACAAATCACCTTTTACATCCAGCATGAAAACAGGGACACCCTTGTCAGACAACTGTTCTGCCATCAATTGTAATGTTCTCGTCTTTCCTGTACCCGTAGCTCCTGCGATCAGACCATGACGATTCATCATCTTTAAGGCCAAATTTACCTTCGCGTCCGTTACCACTTCCCCATTTAGTATTCCAGAGCCTAATTGAATATACTCTCCCTTCGGACTATATGAAGTTGTGATTTTATTGATGAATTCCTGTTTCATTAGTTTAAAAATAAGATTTTCTAATTTAGAAATAAATATACAAATCCCTATGATCAAATTATAACCATCACTTTAACAAGAATTTAATTTCTAAAATTGAAATTATTTGAAATTTTATCTTGTTTTTGTCACAATTTCACAACAAAATTCCTTTTTCACTTGTTTTTTTTGTGAGAAAAGTTATTTTTGTAGGGTATGAAAGGAAAATCTGCAATGTTTGATAAGGGAAAAAGAATCATAGCTGCAAAGCTTTGTTTTTTTGTCTTCTTTACGAAGATGCTTATTTCCGCTACACCCATTTTTAATAATATGCTTGACAAAGGCACGGTTTTACAGGTTGTCCTGCAACTTGAAATAGAACTTGGTGCTAAAAATGCAAACTCAAGCAATGAAGATTTGCATGAGCATTCTATAAAGATTTTTAAACCTGACGCAATAGATTTAAGTTTCAATCCTGCCGTAGAAAATAGTGGCAAGCAAAGAAATTATTTAAGAAACGAAAAATCCATTTGCAGCTTCCATCCAAGAGTTCCGACCCCGCCTCCGAACTGTTAGTTTATTTTTATCGTTTTTATTTGGCTTTGCCAAGGTATTAACCCTTATTAAGACATATTCTTAATGAGATGGCATTTTCAATCTTGATTTTTAATAAATAAACAACAACAATTATCATAAATTATTATGTTTGGAACTCGTGTGTCCGCTTTTCTTAAATTATCGAAAAGGGACTTAAAATATGATTTACCAGCGTCAATAGTCGTATTCTTAGTCGCTTTACCCTTGTGTTTAGGTATTGCTATGGCATCAGGAGCACCATTATTCGCTGGAGTATTAACAGGTGTTATTGGAGGAATAGTGGTAGGTGCTATCTCCGGTTCTCCGTTGAGCGTATCTGGACCTGCTGCAGGATTAACAGTTATTGTTTTTGGAGCAATTCAGAAATTAGGCGCTTACGAAACTTTCTTATTAGCAGTCGTTATTGCTGGTGTGCTTCAATTAATTCTGGGAATTATCAAAGCAGGTATGATTGGAAATTATTTTCCATCATCTGTAATCCTAGGAATGCTTGCAGCAATTGGTATTACGATAATTTTAAAACAATTGCCTTTGGCATTTGGAATGACAGAAGCGCACGCATTTGAATTGGATAACGGAGGCGGCATTGCTGCATATACGGACACCATCTTTTCAAGTGTGAATTGGGGAGCCACAATCATTTGTTTCTTATCGTTGGCAATACTTATATTTTGGCCATCTATTAAATATTTGAACAAAATGCCTGCACCACTTGTGGTGGTATTGTTGGGGGTAGGATTAGGCTTTGCTTTTCAAGGTACCGAAATGGCGTTAATTCCATCGCATTATGTTTCCATACCGGAAGTATCATCTATAGCACAGTTTACACAATTATTTGTTTTCCCAGACTTCACGCAAATTGCAAATAAAGAAGTTTGGATAGTTGCCTTCACTTTGGCAATTATTGCAAGTTTGGAGACATTATTAAGCTTAGAAGCTGTGGATAAGTTGGATCCATTCAAAAGAAATTCGCCAACAAATAGAGAATTAGTTGCTCAAGGAGTAGGTAATATGACTTCTGGTTTTCTAGGTGGTCTTCCAATGACATCCGTTATTGTTCGTTCATCAGCCAATGTAAACTCTGGTGGTCGTACACGTCAATCCGCAATTTTCCATGGTATCTGGTTATTAGTTGCATTGATGGCAATTCCAGCAATTATCAATCTAATTCCATTAGCATGTTTGGCAGCGATTCTTTTGCACACAGGATTCAAACTAGCTAAACCTGCTTTATTTAAACAAATGTTTCGCAAAGGATTAGATCAATTTATTCCATTTGCAACAACTGTTGTAGCGATTGTATTTACAGATTTATTAATGGGTGTAGGTATTGGTATCCTAGTAGCTACATTTTACATCTTGCGTGCAAATATGCAAAACGCCTATAAATTTGAAATCACTGAAGAGCAAACTGCGGTATTAACTTTGGCAGAAGAGGTTTCTTTCTTAAATAAAGTACCAATCCAGCAAAAGCTATATAGCCTACCAAAATACGTTGATAAGGTAATCATCAATGGCGAGAACAGTAAATTTATTGATAAAGATGTATTAGAAGTGTTAAAAGATTTTGAACAGAATGCTATGAGCAAAGGTCTTGAAATCGAGCTGAATGACGTGACATACAAACGCAAGACAGCACGCACCAAACAAAACAAACTACAGAAAATAGTATAATATTTATCAAGCAATAACAAATTAAAAATATATAATGAAGGCACATACTTTAGAAACTCAAGCGACAATTACTCCAGATAAAGCATTTGAAATATTAAAAATTGGTAACGATAGATTTGTTCAAAACTTAAAAGCTAATAGAGACTTGTTATCTCAAGTAAATGATACGAGAGAAGGACAGTGGCCATTTGCCGTAATTTTAAGCTGTATAGATAGTCGTACTTCTGCAGAATTAATATTTGATCAGGGATTAGGAGATATTTTCAGTATTCGTATTGCCGGAAATTTTGTAAATCAAGATATTTTAGGTTCTATGGAATTTGCTTGTAACGTTGCTGGCTCTAAATTAATCGTTGTTTTAGGACACTCGAAATGTGGTGCATTAAAAGGAGGTTTAGATGCGGCTGCAATCCAGCAGACGGAGATGAATAATCTTAGCCATTTAGTTGGTCATTTCAATCCTATCATTGAGAATATTCTTGAGGACGGAGAAGAGCGTTCTTCTAAAAATGAGGATTTGTTGGAAAGATTAAACGTTCAAAACGTAAAACAAACAATGGAAGATATCCGCAATCAAAGTAACACTTTGAATAAAATGGAAAAAGATGGAAAGATCAAAATTATAGGTGCGAACTATAATGTAGAAACTGGTGTGGTAAGCTGGATATAATTTGAACTACACTTTTCAATAGGTTATTCTTTCTGCGCAAAAAATAACTGGAGAAGTAAAATACATCATAAAGCAGTAGTAATTTAATTTTGCTACTGCTTTATTGTTCTAATATACCTTTTACAATGCCTTGTAAATAAATTTCCAAAAACACAAATTATCACATCGAAGATTCGAATTATTAATAATAAATACGGTAATTTGTATATTCAAACAAAAAAAACCTAATAATTATTAAAATGGGTAACAAAGAATTAGAATTAGGATTTAAAAAAATATTACAAGGGAACAAAGAGTGGGTTGATTTCGTAAAACAAGACGAATCAGGCAGATTTCAACAATTAGCAAAAGGTCAAAGTCCAGAAGTATTGTGGATTGGCTGTGCGGATAGTAGAGTTCCGGCAAATGAAATCACAGGTAAAAAACCAGGTGAAGTATTTGTACACCGTAATATTGCAAACATGGTAATCCACTCTGACATGAGTATGTTATCTGTATTGGATTATGCGGTTAATGTATTGAAAGTAAAACACGTAATCATTGCAGGTCACTACGGTTGTGGCGGTGTAGCTGCTTCTTTGAGCCGTCAACAATTTGGTGTAATTGACAACTGGTTGTGCCATATCAAAGACGTTTACCGTTTGCATGCTGCTGAAATTGATGCTATCGAAAATCACGAAGATAAAGTAAATCGTCTTATTGAATTGAATGTTCAGGAGCAAGTTTTCAACCTATGTACAACTTCAATCGTACAAAATGCTTGGAAAGATCGCGACGATTTAGCGGTTCATGGAATGGTTATCAATATTGGTACAGGTGAATTAACTGACTTAGGCTGTACTTTTACAAGCAACGAAGATCTTGGTGAAGTATTCGCTTATAAATAGGAAGCTGAATTTGTATAGCTTAAAAAAGGGTTTGAAAATATGTTCAAACCCTTTTTATATAATTTAGAATTTGGAATTATATTTATTTCTTTTTGTGCCCTGTAACTACAACTTCTTTCACCTTGTCATTTGACATAGTTTTGCTTGAATCTGTATGTGATTTATCGATTTTGAAACCTGTCACTACTACCTCTTTCTGATCATTACCTTTTGTTTGAATGGAAATAACTCCATTTTTTGCTTTATCACCATATAAGGCTGTTGCACTTTGATCCTTTAACACAGAAATTGACTGAATATTATTTACATTTAAAGAATTCAAATCAAAATTACTCTCCATTTCCTTTTCATCAACAATGATCAAAGGCTTATTCGTTTGAAAAGAATTAAAATTTACACGTTTTTCTTTATTAATTAAAGAAGCATCATCTATTGAAATTCCATTAATGACTCCTTTTAGCTCTATTTTAGATTGAGGTTCCTGTTTATAACCTACTACTAAAACTTCATTTTTCTGACGCTCATTTTCAATTTCTCTAGTTATTGCTTCCTTGATTTTAACATTAACTTTCTTTTGGTCGTAATCCTTAGTATTTATCACCACAACCCCATCCTTTCCTTTATCACCATAAATCGCTGTGGCACTTTTATCTTTTAATACCGAAATAGATTCAATGTTATCTGGACTCAAAGATCTTACAATTTCTCCTGTGCTTACTTTACCATCCACTACATAAAGAGGTTTTAAATCTGGATTTGAAAGAATAACAGATGCGCCACTTTTACTTGACGATATAATATCCTTACCTAGATTATCTTTGAAAATTAGCTTTATTGGACTAGAAGTATCTGATTTCATAAAAGTCAAATCAAACTTCTCATTAGTTTGAGCATTTTTCTTATTCTTTGAAGATTCGTAATCATAGAAAGGAGCTAACTTTTTCAAAGCTTCAAAATCAGCAGATTGACCTTTTATTACACGTTTTTTACCATTTTCTTCTACTGTAAAAGTAAGGCCACGTTCATTTCCATCGTTCACCATCTTTTGCAACTGCTCTACGGGATAATTTTTCGCAATCCAATCACGCGAAGTAATCACAAAATATCCTTCTGCGTTTTCTTTGCCTATCTTCTTCCGTATATACTCTTTATCGGTATAAATATCTACTGCATAAATGTCGGATCTAGAGAAATCATAAAATTCATCTAATGACACTAACTTCTCATCAATTTTGAAATAGAGATTCTTACCTCTCAATTCTTCTTTGTTAAAAGTTGAAGGAGCTAACGGATAATCCGCATTATAAATTTGTTGACTTGTGTCAACGGATATAATATCCGTACCAATCGTATTCTTTAACAATTCACCAACTTCACCCTTTAATTTCACATTCAAAGGTTCAGATATTACAGTAGTTTGTTGTGATTTCTCAACTATTTTCTCAATATTATTTTCGGCTTTACTTACTGTAAAAGACATTCCCGCGATCAGAAAAACTGGCAGTAAGAAAGCATACTTGCTCAATTCCAATTTGGAAGAGCGCTTTTTGTTCATCATCATAATGCGCTTTTTTAGGGTTTTAAAATTAAAATGATTACTCATGCCCACCGCAACACCTTGTCGCGTGACATGCAATAGAGAATATTGATAGGTTTGCTTGTCCACGCCCTTATTCAGCACCTGTTGATCGGTCAGGAATTCTAAATTTTGACGTACGGCTTTGCGCATTAACCATACGAAGGGATTGTACCAACAAACCACCAATATGATTTCGAACAACAAAATATCTACCGTGTGATGGCCTCTCACATGTACAATTTCGTGCGCGAAAATATCCTGCAATTCAGTTTCCTGATGTTGCTCTTTGTGTATATATATTTTATTGAAAAAGGAAAAAGGAACTATTGGAAAAACTACATTGCGAAAGAAATAGGATTGCCAAGAAGAATTTTTGGAATGTAAGTGAATTCGCAACAAACTAAATAGCTGCATTAGCAATTTAAATACAAATAACACCGCCAAAATAACTACAACCGTGATAATGACATCCAACAATGTAATTTGACTAGTACTAGTAGCTGACATATCGAATGTCGGCATTAATTCTGGTGGTAGCACAGTTTGCATAACTTCGTTTCTCGTAAACCAAGATTTAATATCGATAAACGGGTACGCAAATGCATACAGACTCCCTAAGACAAAGTACCCCCTATTCAACGCGTAAAAAGTCAAACCCTTCAATAAGAAATAATAACCCAAAAAGATTAACGCTAAAAGAAGGTTTACTTGAAGTATGTAGGTTAGTTGATTTTCCATCTCTTTAAGATTTATTGTCCTTAATCATGTTGAGAATTTCTTTCAATTCACTTTCGCTTAGCTTCTCTTCCTTGATAAAGAATGAAACCATTTCTTTGTACGAGTTTTTGAAATAATCGCCCACGAATGAATTCATAAATTTAGCGCGGTAATCCTCCAATGAAATAAGTGGCTCATAACGTTTGGCATTTGCGTATTTAACAGCCTTTACATAGCCTTTACGTTCTAAGTTTTTGACTGTAGAAGCAAGTGTAGTGTACGGCACTTGTTCTTCTGGCTTCATATTATCTAATATTTCTTTCACAAAACCACCATTCAATTGCCAAATGGATAACATTGCCTCTTCTTCTTGTATCGTTAATTTCTCTAAGTTCATATCGTCATGATTATATTTCACAACACTAATCTACGAACATTTCGTAGAATAACAAATTTTTCGTAAAATATTTAACACTTTTTGACGGAAATAGATAATCAGATAGTTAATGAATTATTTAGTTTACGATTTATGACTGATAAATGTCATTTAAACTTGTTTTAAGTTTAGTTTTTCTTGTTGAATTTTATACTTTTGTGTATATACAAGAAATTTGATTATGTCGGAAACAGCATCTATTACTTTAAATGGCAAGACGATCGAGTTGTCTGTAATCACAGGAACGGAGAACGAGAAAGCTATTGATATTTCAAAATTAAGAGACCAATCAGGATATATTACTTTAGACCCAGGATTCAAAAATACAGGCGCTACTAAAAGTGCAATTACATTTTTGGATGGCGAAAAAGGTATTCTTAAATACCGTGGATATAAAATTGAAGAATTAGCAGAAAAATCCACTTTCTTAGAAGTTGCTTACTTATTGATATACGGCGAATTACCATCTAGAAAAGTTTTAGAAAAATTCAGATCTGATATCAAAGGGAAAATGTTGGTACACGAAGATATGAAAAATTTCTTCGCTGGTTTTCCATCGAAATCCCACCCTATGGGTCAACTTTCATGTTTAGTTGGTGCTTTATCGGCATTCTATCCAGAATCATTAAATCCAAATCAAAACGAAGAAGAAGAATACGAAACGATCGTAAACTTGTTGGGTAAAATGCCAACAATCGTTTCTTGGATTCAAAAGAAATCATTAGGTCATCCAGTTGTATATCCTAAAAAAGATTTAGGTTATATCGACAACTTCATGAACATGATCTTTGGTGAAGTGAACTGCGATAAAATCTTTGATGATGCAGTACTTGACGCTATGCGCGTTTTATTAATCTTACACGCAGACCACGAGCAAAACTGTTCTACATCGACAGTACGTATCGTAGGTTCTTCTAATGCGAATTTATACGCTTCTATTTCGGCAGGTATCAATGCTTTATGGGGACCACTTCACGGTGGAGCTAACCAAGCAGTAATTGAGATGTTGGAAGACATCAAAAACGATGGTGGCGATGTAAAAAAATATTTAGACAAAGCGAAAGACAAAAACGATCCTTTCCGTTTGATGGGATTCGGTCACCGCGTATACAAAAACTTCGATCCTCGTGCTAAAATCATCAAGAAAGCAGCAGATGATGTATTGGAGAAATTAGGTATCAATGATCCTGTATTGGATATCGCAAAAGGTCTTGAAAAAGCAGCTTTAGAAGATCAATATTTCATTGACAGAAAATTATATCCAAATGTTGACTTCTACTCGGGTATTATCTACCGCGCGTTAGGTTTTAACTCGGAAATGTTCACTGTATTATTTGCATTAGGTCGTCTTCCAGGATGGATCGCACAATGGAAAGAAATGCGTGACAACAAAGAGCCTATCGGTCGTCCGCGTCAAGTATACACAGGTGATGTAGATAGCGTTTATATCGATTTAGAAAAGAGATAATTTTCAATAATAATTATTGAAAAGGCAGAATGTAACGTTCTGCCTTTTTAGTTATATCCCATTTTCGTTTGTTATGAAATCAATGTTAAGCCTATTAACTGTTATAATATTCATAGGATGTACTTCATCTTCCCCTTATAAAAAAGAGGCTATCGCATTGAACAACAAAGCTACACAGCTATTTCTTACCAACCCTGATAGCGCTTTAATCTTATTCGATGAAGCAATTGCCCTAGATTCGTCCTATCATTTACCTATTCAAAATAAAGCTAATCTTCTGATCGATCAACGCAGATATGAAGAGGCAAAAGTAGCAGTAGACGAATTATTAGCTAAGAAAGAATACCCAGAAGCTCTACAAATGAAAGGAATGCTACTAGAGAAATTAGGTGATGATACTGAAGAAGCACAACTTACTTACAAAAAAGCTCTTACTAGACATCAAAACCATATCGGTACACTTCCTGAAAATAAAATTGCCGCCGAAAACATGTCAATAGCACTAACATATTTTCTATTAGGTGACACCACTCAAGCCAAAAAACTTATTCTTGAAAATAATGTTAATGTAAGAAATGTGGGAATAGGTGATTCCATTCTGAAATACATCGATAACAGACGACGAATAATTGATATTATAATAAAGTAATTATTCTTCGTTTTCCCACCATTCACTCGCTTTCAAATCATCGATTTCACGTCGATCACGTTTTGTAGGTCTACCTGTTCCACGATCACGTTTTAGAATCGGAGCCTGGAACATTGATTTATAACTATGTGTTTCTTCCACAGGCGTACGATCTTCATAAAATTGCACAGCAGTTTTTGCATCCACCCGTCGCTCTAAAAGTCCAACTACATAGATAAGTTTACGTTCGATACCTTTCTGTACAGCATATGTATCTCCCACCTTCACAACGTATGAAGGCTTTATATTCTGTCCATTCAATTTGACACGTCCAGCTTTGCAGGCTTCGGTTGCTAAACTACGCGTCTTGAAAACTCGAATAGCCCATAAATATTTGTCAATACGTAATTTTTCAGATTCATTTGCCATGCCCAAAAATACTACATTCTTTCAAAATAATGACCTTAATTGGCTATTCATTTCGAGAAAAATGAGCATATTTGTAGTTAGTATTTAGTGATTTATAAAAGAAAAAATGGAAATTCAAAAACTTCAAAAATTAATCGAAGAAGCTTGGGAAGATAGACAATTATTAGGCAATAAAGAATATTTTGAGGCTGTACAGACTATCATTATGAAACTGGATATTGGTGAATTGCGTGTAGCAGAACCAATTGGCAACCGTTGGCATGTAAATGATTGGATCAAGAAAGCTGTAATTCTTTATTTCCCAATTCGAGATATGAAAGTCATTGAAAACACGCCTTTTGTGTATCACGATAAAATGAAATTAAAAACTAACTACAAAGAATTAGGTGTACGTGTTGTACCTGGCGCTTCTGCACGTTATGGTGCTTATTTAGCTAAAGGTGTAATCATGATGCCTTCATACGTAAATATCGGTGCATTCGTTGATGAAGGTACTATGGTGGACACTTGGGCTACTGTAGGTTCATGTGCGCAAATTGGTAAAAATGTGCATTTATCTGGTGGTGTAGGTATCGGTGGTGTATTAGAGCCTGTACAAGCTGCTCCAGTGATTATCGAAGACAACGTATTCGTCGGTTCTCGTGCAATCGTCGTAGAAGGTATTCGCGTAGAAACAGAAGCTGTATTGGGAGCTAATGTAGTTTTGACTGCGTCAACAAAAATTATCGATGTTTCAGGTCCAGAACCAGTAGAATACAAAGGCTATGTTCCTGCGCGTTCGGTTGTAATACCAGGCTCATATACGAAGAAATTCCCTGCGGGGGAATACCAAGTGCCTTGTGCTTTAATCATTGGTCAACGTAAAGAATCTACAGATAAGAAAACATCATTGAATGATGCATTGCGCGAGCACAACGTAGCTGTTTAATCTAATTTCAACATGGCCAGTACATTTGTAGATAGAGAGGATATCAATCAAGCATTAGAGACATTGAAAAACGGTGGTCTCATTTTGTACCCAACGGATACGATTTGGGGTATAGGTTGTGATGCGACGAATCCAGAAGCGGTAGAGAAAGTATTTGCCTTGAAAGGAAGAGATAAAAGCAAAAGTATGTTGATTCTTCTGCATAATGACAATCAATTGGCAAGTTATGTACGCGAAATTCCAGAAGTTGCTTATGAATTGATAGAAGTTACGGAAAGACCATTAACTATTATTTATTCTGGGGCTAAAAATTTGGCAGAAAATGCTATTGCTGAAGATGGTACCATAGGTATTCGCGTTGTTAATCATCCTTTTTGTCAACAATTATTGCAACGGTTTAGAAAACCTATTATTTCCACATCAGCAAATATTAGTGGTCAATCATCTGCTGGTAATTTTGATGAAATCTCTGATGAAATCAAAGATGGTGTTGATTATATCGTTAAGTTTGGTCAACATGATACCTCTAAAGGGAAACCTTCACTAATAATGAAATTAGATCCTTCTGGAAAATTTGAATTTATACGTAAATAATAACTCTATGAAAAAGTTAATTACACTGTGTGTGTCTTTGATGGCGATGACTGCTATAGCTTTTGCCCAACAAGACATTAAGCCTGCAAAAGTAGGTGTTCAATACGGAAAAGCTATCACGAGCAAAGATGCTATTTCTGTAGCAAAACTTGAAAGCACTTTAAAAACCAAAAAACAATATTCAGGTAAAATAGAGGGTGAAGTAGTCGGAGTATGCAAAAAGAAAGGTTGTTTCTTAACCTTGAAACGTGCTGGAGAGGTTGATCCTATCAATGTACGTTTCACGGATTACGGTTATTTTGTTCCTGCTGATCTTATTGGCAAAACTGTTGTAGTTGAAGGAAAAGCAAAAGTAAAGGAGCTTTCTGTAAAGCAATTGCAACACAATGCAGAAGATGAAGGCAAAACCAAAGAAGAAATTGCTAAAATTACACAATCCAAAACAGATATTAGCATCGTAGCAGATGGTGTTTTGGTTGTAAAATAGTATTTTATACCACATTGAGGAAAGGCTGTAGTGAATATTACAGCCTTTTTTATATTTTTACAAAGTATGAATAAGCTGAAGACCTCTCCTTGTCAATCTATCAATATTAAAGGCACGTTGATGACATTTGAAAAGCCCTTAATCATGGGAATTTTGAATGTTACACCTGATTCATTTTTTGATGGGGGGATGCATAATTCACTAGAAAATGCGTTAAAACGCACAGTACAAATGATAGCGGATGGTGTAGACATAATTGACATTGGTGCTTATTCTTCACGGCCAGGTGCGCCACTTATATCTTCACAAGAAGAAATAGATAGAGCGATCCCGATTATCGAAGCCATTACTGAGAAATTCCCAGAGATTCCACTATCAATTGATACGTTTCGTGCTGATGTGGCAAAAGCTGCAATTCAAGCTGGCGCACATATTATCAACGATATTTCAGGAGGAATTTTGGATGATGATATGTTTGCAACTGTTGCAGAATTGCAAATACCTTATATATTGATGCACATGCGTGGCACACCAGAAACTATGCAACAACTCACGGATTACGACGATATCGTGAATGATGTGGCTGTGGATTTGGGTACTAGAATCGCCAAATTACGAGAATTGGGCGTTAAAGATATTATTCTGGATCCTGGATTTGGCTTCGCCAAAACGATTGAACAGAATTACGAATTACTGTTGCGTGTCAATGAATTACATTATCATGGGCTACCGATTTTGGGAGGTATCTCCCGCAAATCCATGATTTATAAAAAACTTGGTATCAATCCACAAGAATCTCTAAATGCAACTACTGCATTGAATACTATTTTACTCGAAAGAGGTGTACAAATCCTACGTGTGCATGATGTGAAAGAAGCAAAACAACTGATACATTTATTATACTAAACCTATCTATAATGACGAAAAACAAAGATACAATCACCATAGGATTTGCTTTATTTGCGATGTTTTTTGGGGCAGGAAATCTCCTTCTTCCTCCATTCATCGGCCTGCAAGTCGGTCATCACACGCTCATAACTATTATCGCATTCGGATTAACGGGAATTATATTACCTTTTTTAGGCATTCTTTCTATTGTAAAGTCAGGGAATACCATATACGATTTGGGAAATCGCATACACCCTTTGCTTGCTTCGATTCTTGGAACAATCATTATGCTGTGCATCGGTCCGCTGATTGCTATACCGCGCACTGGAGCGACAACATTTGAAATTGGAATAGCTCCAAATTTCCCTACTTTCAGTCCAATCCTTTTTTCTGTTATATTTTTTGGAATCACTTGGGCTTTGAGCATATCGCCCTCAAAAGTGGTAGATATTATCGGCAATATACTCACTCCCTTATTGTTGGTTCTTCTTTTTGCATTGATCTTAATAGGGATAATAAATCCTGCTGGAGATTTTGCATCGACAACATTAAGTACTACGGAGTCATTTAAATTCGGATTTACCGAAGGCTATCAAACTGTAGATATGCTAGCATCCTTAGTATTTGCTGGAATAATTATCGCAGCAGCGCAAGCAAGAGGCTATACTAAAATGAGTGACAAAAGTTCAGTTGTGATTTCTTCGGGCATTATATCATCAGTTTGTTTGATATTTATTTATGGAGGACTTGTATATTTAGGAGCAACTTCAGGTATCGAAGACAAAGGAATCAGCCGCTCGGCATTGCTTATTCATATTGCTAAAAGTACTTTAGGAGACTATGGTATGGTTGGTATCGGAATTTGTATTGCGTTAGCATGTTTGACTACCTCAATCGCCTTGACTTCTGCTGTAGGTTCCTTTTTCTCCGAATTGACAGGTGGAAAATTAAGTTATAAATTATTAGTAACCGTTTGTTCTGTTTTCTCGGCACTATTGGCTATTCTAGGGGTCGATAAAATCATTCAATTTGCCTACCCACCATTGGCCTTCGTATATCCTATAGCCATCACGTTGGTTCTTTACATAATTATTTTTGGCGGATTTATTAAAAGTAAAGCTCCATATATAGGTGCTTTAATCGCTTCTACAATTGTCGCATTCTTTAGTTTAGGAATTATGCTGAATTGGTGGAATGCTGATTTGTACAAATTACTACCTTTTGCTGGAGTGGATTTAGGCTGGGTTGTTCCATCAGCTATTGGATTCTTAATCGGATTAATAATTAGTAAAAATCAAAGCAAATCCTCTGTTTAATTTTTGTATCATACATATTACTTTTCATAACGGTTACTTTATTCTCCTAAAAGTATATAGAGAAAATAACCGTTATGAACAGATTAAACACCTTATCCACAATATGTGGATTACTTACATTGATAATCATAAGCTGCGGACCAACTGCAACATTCGACGATCCCCAACCTATTGACCTGAAAAATGAAAATAGCTTTGATAAAAAGTATTTAGGTACTTATCAATCTTCCGATTCTGCGACAACTTTATTTATAACAGATCAATTAATAACACAATCTTACAGCCATTACATCGAGACATTACTAGACTCTTTAGACACTATATATCAATTGTCAGCTGACACGTTGATAAATAGTAAATCTAAAAGTAGAGAAATTGTACTCCGAACAGATGGTTCCATTATTCAAAAATATCAGAACCTTGATACTCTATTCGAATTTAAAGAAGGTCATGTTTTGAAAAAATACAAAGGACATTATTTTCTCAATAGGCAAGATAAGAATGATAAGAAATGGAGCGTTGGAAAGTTGACTTTAGAAAAAGACATACTCACATTATCCTATATTTCAGGTAAAGAAGATATTGATTTATTGAATGAAATAACTAGAACACCTGAAGATACTTCAAAAAGTACCATAAATTACGATATAAACAAAAAGCAATTCAAAAAATTTCTTAATTCGGATGGATTTAGGAATATTGATACGTTTGTTCGAGTAAAAGACTAAACTAAAAAGAGCAAAGACATTACGATCTTTGCTCTTTGTTCTATTATACTTAATCCAAAGATTATCGCACTGAACTTCCTACTGTAATACCTGATGTCGGATTTACAAAGTCTAATCTGCCATCTGCATCTTCAGCCATCAAGATCATACCTTGCGATTGAATACCTTTGATTTCACGAGGTTCTAAGTTTACTAAAATAGAAACTTGTTTTCCAACGATATCCTCAGGCGCAAAAAACTCAGCAATACCCGAAACGACAGTACGTTGGTCGATACCTGTATCAATTTTTAATTTCAATAATTTCTTCGTTTTAGCTACTTTCTCTGCTTCTAAGATTGTTCCGATACGGATATCCATTTTCATGAAATCATCGAAAGAGATATTTGGTTTTGCTGGCGCTACAGTTGTATTTGCCAAAGCATTGCTCGCTTTTGATTCAGCCAATTTTTGCAATTGTGCTTCTACTTCAGCGTCCGTAATTTTATCAAACAACATTTGAACTTCACCCAACTGTTTATCTGTTGCAATAAGATCAGCTGTTCCTGCTTTATCCCAATTTTGTTGAGGTAAGTCTAACATTTCAAATAAAGTAGTTGAAGTTTTTGGCAAGAAAGGTTGACCCAAAATAGCCAAGTTAGCTACGATTTGTGTCGCTACATTCAATACCGTTTTGACGCGATCTTCATCTGTTTTGAAAACTTTCCAAGGCTCTTCATCGGCTAAATATTTATTCCCTAAACGTGCCGCATTCATAAAATGTGCTAACGCCTCACGGAATCGGTAATTTCCAAGAGATTGCTCGATCAATCCAGGATATTTTTTCAGTTCTTCAAAAACAGCGTTATCTGTCTCATTGAATTCAGAACCCTTCAATACTTTACCGTCAAAATATTTGTGCGAAAGCACCATCACACGGTTTACAAAATTTCCCAAAATTGCAACCAACTCATTGTTTATACGTGCTTGGAAATCTTTCCACGTAAATTCAGAATCCGATGTTTCTGGAAGGATCGAAGTCAACACATAACGTAATTCGTCTTGCTTATCTGGAAATTCTTCCAAATACTCGTGTAACCAAACTGCGTGATTACGTGAAGTCGAGAGTTTATCGCCTTCTAAATTCAAAAACTCATTAGCTGGTACATTTTCTGGCAAGATATATTCGCCGTGTGCATGCAGGATCGCAGGGAAAATAATGCAGTGAAATACAATATTATCTTTTCCAATGAAGTGAATCAACGTAGATTCATCTTCAGAATTCTCTTGCTTCTTCCAATAGTCTTCCCAATTCTTACCGTGGTCAATAGCCCATTGTTTTGTCGCTGAAATATACCCGATAGGTGCATCCAACCACACATACAATTTCTTACCCGTCGCTTCTTCCAAAGGAACATCCACTCCCCAATCCAAATCACGTGTCATTGAGCGTGGTTGCAAACCCGATTTCAACCAAGAAGAACATTGACCAAATACATTCGATTTCAGTTCATTCCTTTTACCTTCAATCAACCATTCTTCCAACCAAGGTTGGTATTTATCCAATGGCAAGTACCAGTGTTTGGTTTCTCTAAGAATCGGAGTTTTACCGCTTAAAGTTGATTTTGGATTAATCAAATCCGTTGGACTCAACGATGTACCACATTTCTCACATTGGTCACCATAAGCGCCTTCATTTTGACAATGTGGACAAGTACCTGTAATATATCTATCGGCTAAGAATTGGTGAAATTCCTCGTCGTAATATTGCTCTGAAAATTTCTCAATGAACTCTCCTTTTTCGTACAAATTCAAGAAAAATTCTTGGGATAATTCGTGATGGATTGGCTCTGAAGTACGGTGATAAATATCGAATGAAATACCAAATTCTTCAAAAGATTCTTTGATCTGCTTATTATATTTATCAATAACTTCTTTTGGCGTAACACCTTCTTTTTTTGCTCGTATCGTAATAGCTGCGCCATGCTCGTCTGAACCACACACATATACCACATCTTTATTGTTCAGACGCAAAAAGCGCACAAAAATATCGCCCGGAATATATGCTCCAGCCAAGTGACCAATATGCAATGGACCATTCGCATAGGGCAAAGCCGAAGTAATCGTATAACGTTTTTTAGTCAAATTGCTCAATATATCGTATTTTTAAGGTGAAACTTTTTGAAAAAATTAGAGTACAAAGATAATTCAATTTGTCCTTAATAAATAAGCCTTACTCAAAATATTCAAAAAATCGATAAGAAATATTTATATTGAAAAAAATCACAATAACACATTGAATATGAATACTCCTCCCTTCTTAACTAAAGGAGATAAAATAGCCATTATTTGTCCTGCAAGTTATATCAGTGCAGATTTGACAGAAGCCTATTCCATATTGAAAAATTGGGAATTAGAGCTAATAATATATCCTTCTGTCACCTCTCAATACAATCAATTTGCGGGCACAGATGAATTACGAGCACAAGACTTTCAAGATGCGTTAGACAATCCCGAAATCAAAGCGATAATCGCGGGTCGTGGTGGCTACGGCTGCGTACGGATCATTGACAAGATTGACTTTACGTGCTTCCAAAAAAATCCAAAGTGGATTATTGGATTTAGCGATATAACGGCAATTCACAGCCATATTCAAAATCAATTTCAAATCCCGACCATCCATGGTCAAATGGTAAAATCATTTTTGGATGCTAGTAAAGAATCAATGGATACTTTGTACAATGCGCTTTTTGGTGGAAATATAGACATTATCTATACGTATAACGAATATCCAAATCGTCCAGGAACTGCGCAAGGCATTTTAACAGGTGGAAATTTAGCATTGTTGCACAGTGTTCTAGCTTCCAATTCTGATGTGAATTATGATGGTAAGATCCTATTCATAGAGGATGTTGGTGAATCGCATTATAATATTGATCGAATGTTGTGGACATTGAAACGAGCGGGTAAATTGGACAAGCTTCAGGCTTTAATTGTTGGCGGCTTTACCGAACTTAAAGACTCAGAACCTGCTTTCGGTCAGCGATATGAAGATATAATAATGGATAAGGTACAAGAGTTCGATTATCCAGTTGCTTTTGGATTTCCTGCTGGACATATAGAAGATAACCGCGCCTTAGTGTTCGGCAAAGAAGTTTTATTAACAATCAATGAAAATCATATAAACCTTAAATACACGAACTAATTATGAGTCGATCAACAACACACATCCGAAAAGATGTAGGACTATTACTAATAAGGCTTGCCATAGGAGGCTCGATGTTAGCCTTTCATGGTATTCCGAAATTAATGAAAGGTCCTGAAAATTGGGAAAAAATAGGTTCTGCTATGCACAAAATAGGTATAACATTCATGACTTCATTTTGGGGATTTTCGGCGACTATGGCCGAATGTATTGGCTCTGCATTAATTATTATAGGTTTATTCACTCGTCCAACAGCATTAGTATTGGCTTTCACCATGTTGATTGCTTTCATTACGCACTTAGCAAATGGCGATGGAATTATTAAATCATCCCACCCCTTGGAGTTGATGTTTATTTTTATCGCACTAGCGATTGCAGGAGCAGGAAAATACAGTTTAGATAAAAAGTAAACATATTTTGTCATTTTAATTTGAGTTTTTTGATAACTCAAAAAACTCAAATTAAATTTTTATTAAGTCTTTCGAGCTTTTCAATATTGAATATTAAAAATCCATTTTCTTACGGATAAAAAAGTTAAAGAAATCAGCATTATATAATAATTTTTGCAAAAATAATAGAGGTTAATTCCGACCTATATGAACTCCCTACCTTAGTACCATAAATTCACAAATTATGATAATGGAGCGCATAGAAATAGGGAATGAAGCCATAAAATTAGCAATAAGCCAGATTGAAAAACAAGCACAAAAGGTTTATTGGAATTTGAGTAATGACGAACTGACGCAGCAAACGTTAGAGTTAAATCAAGGAAAGCAAAATGATTTAGGAGCCTTATGTGTAGAGACAGGGAAATTCACTGGGCGATCACCAAAAGATAAATTCATTGTTAAAGATGACTTGACTTCAGAAAGCATCGATTGGGGTGATGTAAACATTCCAATTACAGAAGAAATTTTTGACAATTTATTTCAAAAAATGACTTCCTTTCTTGCTAAAAAAAATATTTGGGCTAGAAAATGTCATGCTGGAGCTGATCCACGCTACAAAATAAATGTTACCGTAATTAATACGCTTCCTTGGGCGAATCTATTCTGCAACAATCTTTTCATAACTCCAAGCTCAGAAGAATTAGCCCGTTTTGAACACGAATGGTTGATTCTTCAAATACCAGAATTCGAAGCTAATCCTGCTATGGATGGTACACGTTCATCAAATTTTACCATCGTAAATTTCACCAAAAAAGTGATTTTAATAGGAGGTTCTGCTTACACAGGAGAAATGAAAAAAGGAATATTTTCTGTCCTAAATTTTATACTTCCTCATGAACACGGTGTATTACCTATGCATTGCTCTGCAAACGAAGGTAAAGACGGTGATGTGTCGCTTTTCTTTGGTCTAAGTGGTACTGGTAAAACTACGCTTTCGGCAGATGCCAATCGTTCATTGATTGGTGATGATGAACACGGCTGGGCTGATAATTCGGTTTTCAATTTTGAAGGTGGATGCTATGCAAAAGTAGTAGATTTAAGTGCTGAAAAAGAACCAGAGATTTATGGAGCAATAAAAGAAGGTGCATTATTAGAGAATGTTACTTTCTTCGAAAACTCGAATGTAGTTGACTTTTCAAATACCAAACTTACTGAAAACACACGCGTAGCCTATCCTATTGATTATATCCCCAATGCAAAGCAACCATCATTAGGTGCTATTCCTAAAAATATATTTTTCTTGACTTGCGATGCATTCGGAATTCTTCCTCCGATTTCAAAATTAACAAAAGCACAAGCCATGTATCACTTCATTTCGGGTTATACGGCTAAAGTAGCTGGAACAGAAGTGGGTATTACAGAACCGCAGACTACATTCTCAGCATGTTTCGGGCGCGTTTTTTTACCGTTGCATCCCACACAATACGCTGAATTATTAGGCAAAAAATTAGAACAACATCCTGAAGTAAATGTATGGTTAATCAATACAGGATGGACTGGTGGAAAATACGGTGAAGGAAAACGCATGAACCTGAAATACACACGTGCCATGATAAATGCGGCAATGCGTGGTGATATGGACAATGTAGAATATGTACCACACGTGATATTTGGAGTATTGAAACCCCAATCTTGTCCTGGTGTTCCACCGGAGGTGTTAAATCCAAGAACAACTTGGGCTGATGTAGAGGCATATGACAAACAAGCATTAGCATTAGCTAATTTATTTGTGAATAACTTTAAGCAATACGAGGATCAAGCAAGCGAAGAAATATTATCCGCAGCACCGAAAACTGCATTATAAATAGGAAAGGATGTACGTCACGTACATCCTTTCCTGTTTTACTATGTAATCTTGCTAAAAGACCTTACTGTGCCAACTTTGTGAAAATGGAATTTTCCAATTTGTTGAAAGTTCTTCTGATGTTTGAATTAGATTGTTGTAAACTAATGTCTCTGCATTAACAGTATTACTATTCACTAAAGCCTGAAATTCGTCACGACTTGCAAGTTGTAATTTGCCTTCTTCATCGATATAGGACACACGCATTCTATCAAAGAAATCAATACCAAACTTCTCTCCTAGAACTTGTATAAAATGCACTGACTTATCAATAGAACATCCAGTCACTCCTGTTACTTCTTCATCTACTTCTAGTATTAAAAATAGGTTGTCAATAAGCGTAACCTTTCCAGCTAATGCTGATCCATGAGCCGTCCATGAAGCTACAAAACCTTGAGCTAAATCACTAATTTCTGATACTTCCACCGCAGTTAAGAATCTATCAGCTTGATATATCCAAACTCTATTCATCTTTATTAATGTGTATAATAAGGTGATATCATTACATAGACAATCACTCCAGTAACGGCTACGTACAACCACATCGGATACGTGATACGCGCTAGTTTTTTATGACGTTCGTATGCTCCTGCAATACCTCTTACGAATGTGAACAATACAAAAGGTATAATAATAATTGATAATAAGATATGTGAAATTAAAATGAAGAAATACACATAACGAATAGCTCCCTCACCTCCATATGGTGTAGAAACTGATGTCATGTGATATGCCACATACATTATTAAAAATAAACCAGAACAAACCATGCATAATTTGATCAAGTTTTCGTGCAATTTTGCATTGCCTCTTTTGATTGCTGATACCGCCCATACTAATAAGACAGCTGTTAAGCCGTTAATTGTCGCATAAATTGGTGGTAAAAATGATAAGGGTTCTACATCGTAGCCCATTTTTTGCAAATTTATACCAAATAATGCTGCTACAGCTAAAGGCACTACAATAGATAATGTCCAAATAATACCTTTATACTTCTTTTCTTCTTCTGTCATTGCCATACTATTTCTTCTCTATTTTTAATGGATTATTACGCGCTTCCTCTACCAATTGAACTTTGATCTCGTCCTCCAGTCGTTCCATCTCCTTATTTGCGTTGATGTCGTAGAAACCACGAATTCGCCTCTCTGTGTCAATTAATAAATAATTGTTACTAAAAGAAAATGTAGAATCTGTATTTACATGTGCATCAATCAAAAAGTTTTGTTGTACATATTCCGTTATTGCCGAATCTGGACGCACGATAAACCAAGTTGGACCAAACTCTTTCGCATATAGCTGTTGTATTTTTTCCAAATCTTCGCTGCTTTCATTTGGATTGAGCGAAATTGAATAAAATTTCACCTTTTGCACATTCTTAAAACGTTCTGCCACTGGTTTAAGATTCGTAAGTAATGTACGAGATAAACCACTGTCTTGCGCTGCAAACAAATGTACTACTGTGATAACAGTATCTTGATTTAGAAAATCAACTTTCTCACCATTAGCATTAAACACAGTTAATGGTTCGATCTGATGATAAACCGTATCGGGAATCTCCCGTCCCATCTTGCGATTCATCTTACCAGAAAGCACTTTCTCACCGTATACTGGAAGCTTCAAATATTGGTTTGAACCAATTTTATTAAGCGTTATATACAAAAATCCTGGCACTAGTAATACTATAGCCAGGATTATAAAAGTTGATATATTTCTCTTTTTAGAGTTATTATTCATTCTTATTTATTAGGAAAAATATCATGCTCTTGTAAGTGATATAATAAATAATCACCTTCTACCAACATCAATACGATGAAATAGATGATAAAAATAAATACTATACTACAAGTAACAATAAAACTTGATTTTTCAAACTTCAAGTGCATAAAGTATGCAACAATATAGTATGCTTTCACAAGTGTCAAAACGATATAAATCGTATTAACTAAAGCGCCTTTTTGCAAAATTCCCCAGTGATGAACAAAACCTAATGCGATCAAGAATTCTAATGCTGTCAATGCCAACAATACAAAGAATACTTGCCAGATTTGCTTTTTGCCCATTCCCTCACCATGCTCGTGAGCATCGTGTGTAGCTATATGATCGTGATGTGCCATTTTCTATAATTCGATAAAAGTCAATAATTAGATTAAGTAGAAGAATGTAAATACGAATACCCACACTAAATCTACAAAGTGCCAGTAAAGACCTACTTTTTCAACCATTAAATAAGTACCTCTATTCTCAAATGTATTATTCAATGTCATACAAAGAATAATGATATTCAACAAAATACCGATCGAAACGTGGAAACCGTGGAAACCAGTGATAGTAAAGAATAAATTAGAGAATTGTAATGCTGCTGTATAAGAAATATCCTTTGTAAAATATGGCTCTAAAGCTGCTGCAATAGCATCTGGATCAACTAATCCTGTAGCAGGGTTTCTTCCAAACCAAAATCCTTGGTGATGCAAGTGATTCCACTCGATAGCTTGACAGCCTACGAAAGCCAAACCACCAATAATTGTCCAAATCATCCACTTAATAACTTCTTGTTTTGAATTACGATGTCCTGCTTCTACGGCTAATACCATAGTCACAGAAGACATAATCAAAATGAAGGTCATTATACCTACGAAAACCAAAGGTTGACCCGACTCAGCAATACCTGGTACAGATTGGAAAATTTTATCCGCATCTATCCATGTAGGTTGAGCAAATTTTTGAGCACCATAATAAATTAGGAATGCCGAAAACGTAAAAGCATCTGAAACTAAGAAAAACCACATCATGATTTTTCCATACTCTAAATTCCAAGGTGACTTACCACCAGACCATGGTCCGTCTTTTACCTTATCCAATTGCGATACAGTTGTTGTACTCATTGTTTACTATTATTGATTCAAAAGTAAGAAAACATATATATAAATCCATAAAAGATCTAGAAAATGCCAAAAAATAGCTGCTAGATCCATTCTAAAAACATTGCGGTCGGAAGCAATTGGCTTAACAGCACCAAAATATGCGCGTACCAATACCAAAAGTCCAGCTACAATGTGTGCCAAGTGCAATCCAGTGAAGATGTAGATAAATGACTGTGAAGCATTATTGTTTATAAAATAAACGCCCTGCTCTGTCAATATCCCCCACGATTGTACTTGAAGTATAAAAAATACTATGCCTAACACGATCGTGATAATCAATAGCATCTTTTGTTTTGCAAGTTGATTTAATTGAGCAGCTTTAACCGCGAAATGCAAAGTCAAACTACTTGCCACTATTACTAGTGTACTGTAAATAAACGCTTGTGGTAATATTGTTTTAATTCCTTTATCAACACCACTTGCCGTATATACGATAAATCCACTTGAAAGTGCAGCGAACATCATAAACATCCCAATTAAACCCAACCAAAGGTTGAATTTTTGAGCTTTACGCTTTCTTTGCAAGTCTTCCAATTCTATTTCGTTAGCTCCCATTTATATTATTTAAAAGGAATAAAATCAAAAAGTAATACCAATTGTGTCAACGGTAAATATAAAAACGAGATATACATTACCTTTTTAGCCGTTTCATCTTTTAATTCTACAAGATGCTTGTATCCGTACCAAGTGAATGCTAAACCACCTAACAGCGATACTATCGTAAATATCCAACCACCGAATCCATAATACATTGGCAAAAAGCCAACTGGAATCATTAGTAAAGCAGATATAAAGATGAATACAGCTGATGCTTTATTTTTCTTTAGGCTCGGTAATAATTGGATACCAGCTCTTTTGTAATCTTCGTCCGCTACCCAAGCAATCGCCCAGTAATGTGGATATTGCCAGAAAAACTGAACAAGGAACAAAATAAATGGTGTAATGATAATAGCAGATTCACTAACCGATGCATAAGCTAATCCAAATCCTAACGATTCGAACGCCGCGAAATACCCAATCAGTGGT
This sequence comes from Sphingobacterium bovisgrunnientis, assembly GCF_009829085.1. Taxonomy (GTDB): domain Bacteria; phylum Bacteroidota; class Bacteroidia; order Sphingobacteriales; family Sphingobacteriaceae; genus Sphingobacterium; species Sphingobacterium bovisgrunnientis. The sequence goes on along the minus strand of NZ_WUQY01000001.1, from coordinate 165,644 downwards.
GGCAATGCACCAGGAATTGCGCCTATGAATACAGCAATTCTGGATTTAGGTTTTAAAGGTGTATACACGAATGCATACAAAAATATTGAAAACACCGATAGTAATCCTGCGATAAAATTCAGTTTTACCAATACCAAAGTGCCAATAATGCCCATAAATAAACTCAACACTAAAGCTTGACCTGTTGTCATTCTTCCGGCTGGTAATGGACGATCCATCGTGCGCTTCATTAATTTGTCGATGTCCTTTTCAATGATTTCATTAAAACCATTCGCTGCTCCTGTCACCAAGAATCCGCCAATCGTTAATAATAACCAATTGAACCACATGATATCACCCTGTTGCTTCGCGCCTATCAAAAATGAAATAGATGCTGAAAATACAACAGTTAACGTCAAACGTAATTTTACAAGTTTGTTAAAATCTGAAATAAAAGTTTTCATTGAGTGCTCTTTCTCCTTTTCTCCTCTAGATAATAATTGTATTTGCTATTATCTATCTTTTCAGCTTCGTCATCAAAAGCATCAAATAATACTGTGCTCCGAAAAACAAACTTGCTAGTACTAAGTGTGATGTCTGCGCAAAAGCTGGAACTGCAAATCTAGCTAATATTATCCCAGACAACATTTGTAATACTACTAATATTAAGATTATCCATGCATATTGACTTTGAATTGACGTTTTGCTAAATCTATTTTTCACTAGAAAGAAAAACAAAACAGTAATCAATAAAGTCACATAAGCTAATATTCTATGGATATCATAATTAACACCTATAGATTCAATCCATTCTCCTCGTGCTACGCCATCTGCATTCAGATGATCAATTACCTCTCTTACTTCTGTACCGTATACTACTTGTACCAATGTAACTATAAGAGATACTATGGCGATAGCTTTAAGTCCCGTCGAAGGATAATTGACTAATATCGTCTTATTTCGCAGAGTAGTAGCTATATAGAAAGTATAAATACTTACACCAACAATAATCAGTGCTAACAACATGTGCACGGTGATAATCCAAGGCATCAGGTTGGTTGACACAACAATTGAACCTAACCAAGCTTGAATTACAACTAAGATGACATTAAGAACACTCCATATGAAAATGGAAGGTTTTGACTTGATATAAATAAACGAATATACTGCCGTAAATAATAACGCAAACCCTGCTAAAACACCGACTAGACGATTAATGTATTCTGTCCATGTCTTCGCGGCGTTAAATTCCTCATGTACTAAAATTGATTCATCATGACGAATTTTATCTGCCTTTTCCGCGTCTCCAAAAAGTTCAACAATATTTGCAAAACGTTGATTTTTCTTGACACGTCCATCTATATAATGTTGCTCATACCCTTCAGGTAATTGGCTAACATCAGTAGGTGGAATGATTTGGTTGAAACATTTAGGCCAGTCTGGGCATCCCATTCCCGAACCTGTGCTTCGTACTACGCCCCCAGCGATAATAACAAGAAATAAGGTGATAATAGTTATTCTATTAACATTTATAAACATCTTCTCACCTGCTGGATACATTACGCCTCTTTATATTTGTCAAAATAGTATTAAATAGAAGGTAGGTATAAACCTAACCTTCTACTCTGTTATTTTCTTTATTCCATTGCTCTTGAATACGAATAGCTTCTTCATTTCCTTCGAAATCATGTGGCATATTCGAACTCATAGTTTGCGAATGTGGAACACTTTGAGGAATGAAATCCTCGTGGTGACCTGGCTTACTGTAGTCATAAGGCCAACGGTATACTGTAGGAATCTCTCCTGGCCAGTTTCCGTGGAAATGCTCTACTGGAGTAGTCCACTCCAATGTATTAGAGTTCCAAGGGTTTTGCGTTGCTCTCTTACCGCACCAAATAGATCCGAAGAAATTAATTAAGAATGCTAACTGACCAACACCTGCAATAATAGCAGCCCAAGTAACTAGAATATTTACAGAAACCCATTTTTCCATGAATGCAAACTCAGTGAATGAGTAGTAACGACGAGGCACCCCATCAATACCCATAAAGTGCATTGGGAAGAATACTAAGTACGCACCGATGAAAGTCAACCAGAAGTGGAAATATGCCAACTTCTCGTTCATCATTCTACCGAACATCTTAGGATACCAGTGGTAAACACCACACAACATACCAAAGATAGAAGCAGAACCCATTACCAAGTGGAAGTGAGCTACTACGAAGTAAGTATCGTGTAAGTTGATATCCAATGCAGCGTTACCTAAGAAAATTCCTGTAACACCACCTGAGATAAAGAATGATACCATACCGATAGCAAACATCATCGCTGGAGTGAAACGAATGTTACCTCTCCACAATGTAGCCATATAGTTAAATGATTTTACTGCTGAAGGAACTGCGATAATCAACGTCGTAATCATAAATACACCACCCAAGAAAGGATTCATACCAGTCACGAACATGTGGTGACCCCATACGATAAATGATAATACCGTGATACCTACTAATGAGTAAACCATCGCGTGGTAACCAAAGATTGGTTTACGTGAGTTTGTTGAGATTACTTCTGAAGTCAAACCTAATGCAGGCATTACTACGATATATACCTCAGGGTGACCCAAGAACCAGAATAAGTGTTGGAATAAGATTGGAGAACCACCTTCATTAGGTAAAATCTGTCCTTGAACAACTAAGTCTGACAAGTAGAATGATGTACCTGCCGAACGATCAAAGATCAATAATACTACTGCTGAAACCAATACTGGGAACGATAACAAACCTACGATAGCTGTTAAGAGGAAAGACCAGATAGTTAAAGGCATTTTCCAAAGATCCATACCTTTAGTACGCATATTCAAGATTGTAGAAATGTAGTTTACACCCCCCAATACTTGAGACACGATAAATAAAGTCATAGATGCTAACCACATCGTCATACCTAATCCAGAACCAGAAATGGCTGTAGGAACGGCAGATAATGGCGGATAAATAGTCCATCCTGGTGATGCTGGACCACTTTCAATAAAGAAGGATCCAATCATGATAACACAAGCGATAAAGAAGAACCAGTATGACAACATGTTCATCAATGGAGATGCCATATCGCGAGCACCAATTTGGTATGGAATTAATAAGTTACTGAATGTACCCGATAACCCCGCAGTCAATACGAAGAATACCATCATCGTACCGTGGATAGTAACTAATGATAAAAAGAAATCAGGCTTAATACGACCACCTTCTGCCCATTTACCCAAGAATACTTCAAGAATAGGGAAATCTTTGTCCGGCCAAGCTAATTGAATACGGAACAAAAGAGACAAGATCATGGCAAACACGGCCATAATGATACCTGTGATCAAGAATTGCTTCGCAATCATCTTGTGATCTTGACTAAATATATATTTAGTTAAGAACGTCTCATGGTGATGACCATGTGCATCATGATGAGCTGCGTCGTGTGATAAAACTGTACTTGACATATTACTTTATAAAAATCTTTTATAATTAATTTACTGAAGCTGTTTTCACACCTTCTGATACATTGTTACTAGCAAACTCTTTTTGTAAATCTTCTGTGAAGTATTTACCCTGTTGAGCTAACCATTCTTTATATTCAGCCTCAGTAACAACGATAACTTTTTTACCCATGTTGTAGTGACCTTGACCACAGATTTTATTACACAACATAATGAAATCATATTTCGGATCATTCATTTTGTCACGCATCTCTTCAGTAGTCACTGTTGGCGTAAATTGGAAGTAATTCGTCATACCTGGTACTGCGTTGATTTGTACGCGGAAATCAGGAATATAAAACGAGTGAATAATGTCTTTTGAAATAATATGGAAACGCACGGATTTATTAACCGGAATAACGATATCCTGTGTTTGTAAATCATCCCAAGATGCTTTATCATTGAAATCAATACCGTAAGGGTTTGTAGGCGTAGTCAATTTATAGTTACGCTTACCGATTTCACCATCTACACCTGGATATCTTACATGCCAAGCAAATTGCTCACCTAAAACCTCGATTTGAATAGCTGATTTTTGCAATTCTTCTGGCACATTTGTAATAGCTCTCCATGTGAAGAAACCAAACAATACTAAAACTGTCAATACAATCGCAGGAACAATAGTCCACAATTTCTCGATAGAGTCATTATGTGGATAGTAGTACGCTTGACGTTTTGCTTTAGCTCTATATACATATGTGAACACAAATAAAACGATGTGTGTCAATATTAATACAGCAGTAGTAATCACTAATGTGATAATGAACATACGGTCAATTTCTTTACCATGCTCAGTCGCAGCATCTCTCCAAGACCAGCTTCCCCATACATCGTATGAATAGTATACAAATGCTAAGAAGGCAAATAAGAAAATTAAGAACAATGTAGCTTGTAAATTATTATTACCATACTCATTGTATTTTCCATTCATCTTTCTCGTCAATACATACACTGAATGAATTTTGCCAATTACAGCGATTATTGTACAAATAACTAAGAACAATAATACATAGTAGAAAAAGTTTTTATAGACTTGAGGATCTATTTGTTTTACTTCTTCCACCTTAGCAGCCGCTGTAGTTGTAGTACCCGCACTTGCATCTGCCGCTACAGTAGCCGTAGCTGCTGTATCCGTAGTTGCCGCTGCACTATCAACAGTTGCCTCGCCAGCAGTAGCTGCTGCTACCGCCGTTGTGTCAACTACTGTCGAATCACTCTGCATTGCCATAGCTGGCGCAGCAAAAAATAAGCTGATTAAAAGTAGTAAACCCGCTATGGATTTAAACCCGTTATTAATTTTTAAATTCATTTCTTCTATAAACGTTTGAACGTAAATTCTATCAATTCTATATTAAATCTGATGGTTTAAACTTTCATCAAGGAATGGATGATGTTTAGGAGCAAGAGGATGCTTGCTAATTTTATTCATCACTAAGAATGAGAATAAACCTGCAAAACCTATCGCTGTACCAATTTCAATTAATCCAAAACCTCTATCAGTCTCTACTGTACCAGGCATGATCATAATATAGTAGTCTAACCAGTGTCCACACAATAATAAAATTGCTACGAACAACATTATATTCTGTTTACGTTTCGCATCTCTATCTACCAATAGTAATAATGGCGCTAAGAAATTAATAATGATGCTTAACCAAAACCATGGTTTGTATTCTGGCTCCCAACGCTTGTAGAAATAAACTGTTTCCTCTGGAATGTTAGAGTACCAAATCAACATGAATTGCGCAAACCAAACATAAGTCCAGAAGATAGAGAAACCAAACATTAACTTACCTAAGTCATGTAAATGATTCTCATTTACCCAAGCCATGTAACCCGCTTTTTTCAATAAGATTAAGATTACAACAACAACTGCGATACCACTAACCCACATTGCTGCGAAATTGTACCAACCAAACATTGTAGAGAACCAGTGTGCCTCTAATGACATGATTGTGTCGAATGACCAAATTGGAGTTGTAAAACCAAATATTACTAAGAAAATAGCAGATAATTTAAAGCTTTGTTTGTAAGATCCTAAGCCACCTTCTAAATCCTCTTTGTATGACAATTTAGCTAAGATGAAAGCGAAGATACTGTAACATCCCATAAACAAAATCTGACGGATAAAGAATCCTGGAATGTTTAAGAATGCTTGTTTACCAGCAACTAATTTATCGTAATTAGCATGATTTGGATCGAATAATGTTGGATCTGTCCAGTGGTGGTATAATGTATGTGTGTAAATACCTCCTGCCGCGATAATTAATAAAATCACGGATGCAATAGGCAATACTGACGCCATAGCCTGTGGAATACGAATTAAACCTGCAGACCATCCAGATTGAGTTACCATTTGCAACGCAATGAAGAAAGCTCCAGCAGCACATACACAAGCGAAATAATATCCCATCAATAGTAGATTGGCGAAAGTTCGCATTGTATCACCAGTGTACAAACCATATCCAATGGCAGCAGCACCTAATACAATAGCAACCAAGCTAACAATCTTCGCTGTACCAGCAAATGTATATTGCTCGCTGAAATTATAATCGTGATGATGATTGTGAGTTCCCATTTATTAAATTGATGTTAGATTATTTCTTTTGTAATTCTTGAACATACATAACTACTTTCCAACGCTCCTCTGGATTCAATTGAGATGCGTGTGATCCCATTGTATTCAAACCGTAGTAAATAGTATGATAAATTTTACCTGCAGACAAATCTGCCATTAACCCACCTCTAGATGAATTTGCACCGCTTGATCTTCCATATGCTGGAGGATTAGGGAAGTTCTCTAATTGACGAGTACCTCTTGAATCCGTGATCGAACGATCTTTAGTAATAGAGCCATCACCTTTACCTTCTTTACCATGACATACGGCACAGTTTACTAAGTATAAATGTTGACCTTGAGCTAAGTTTTCTTCATTTACAGCTAGTGGATTAGTAACTTCAGCTCCTGCTCTTGTATAATCCTCTGGTGTATTTGAATATTCATCTGCAAACTTCTCAAAACCTTGAGGAATACTACCTGCTGGAGGAGTTTGAGCTGTTTGTTTATTTTTAAAATTATTGTTTGGCTGATCTGGATTGTATGCTAACGGATCGTACATATTACGCGAAAATTCCAAACCTGTGCTACGCGTAGTACCATCTCCACAAGCAGTAGTTACTGCTGCGAAAGCTACAGCCATACATACAGCGCCAAGAAAATTCTTCTTATTCATAACTAACATATTTTCTTTCATTGTATTTAACTTCTACTGCTCCAGCTTCTTTCAACAAACTATCCACTAAAGCGTGATCTGTATTTTCGTTTGCATCTACTGCAATGATAAAACGATCGTCCGTAGCTCTCAAATCCATTACACGGGGTGCACGTCCTGGGAATAAGTGATTGCGGTAAAAGAATGTCGCTACCATACCCAAAGCACATAATAAAATAGTCACCTCGAATGTAACAGGAACAAAGTTTGGCAATGCTAAAGATGGCTTTCCACCGATGTTCATTGGCCAATCGTATGCCATAGTATAGTATAATAAACTAAATCCCAATGTCGTACCTAGCGCACCAAAGCAAAAAGCTGCGATTGGTAATCTTGAAGGTTTTACACCTAATTTAGCTTCGATTCCGTGAATCGGCATTGGTGTATAACAATCGTATATGCTGATATTGTTTGCTTGCAATTTATCAATCCCGTGCATCAAATCATCAGGATCCGCAAAACTTCCTAATATATATTTTGTATTGCTCATTGCTATTATTTTTTACGTAATGCGTTAATTTCCTCTTGTGATACTGAATCGTATTTCTCCAATGATTTTTTGAAGAATTCTACTTGATCTTCTGGGAATGCTCCTTCTTGGATCAACTTAGTTTTATGTTGTAAGCTAGAACTTTTCAATAATAATTTAACCTCAGCAATTGCGATACCTGGTAAGAAACGTAAGAACAATAAGAATAATACAAAGAATAAACCAATCGAACCTACAAAGATACCTACGTCAACCCATGTTGGGTAGAACATTGCCCATGATGATGGTAAATAATCACGGTGTAATGAAGTAACGATAATTACGAAACGCTCGAACCACATACCAATATTTACAATGATCGACAATACCCAAGAGATAGGAATACTTGTACGTATTTTTTTGAACCAGAACAATTGAGGTGAAATCACGTTACATGTCATCATCGCCCAATAAGCCCAAGCGTACGGACCAGCAACACGGTTTGCGAAAGCATACATCTCATATTCAGAACCCGAATACCAAGCAATGAATAACTCTGTCAAATATGCAACACCTACGATAGAACCTGTCACCATAATGATTTTGTTCATCGACTCGATGTGGAACATCGTGATGTAGTGCTCAAAGTTTAATACTTTACGTAAGATTAATAATAATGTTTGTACCATCGCAAAGCCTGAGAAAATCGCACCTGCCACGAAGTATGGAGGGAAGATTGTCGTGTGCCATCCTGGAATTACAGATGTTGCAAAGTCCATAGATACGATAGTGTGTACCGAAAGTACAAGTGGTGTAGAAATACCTGCCAAAATCAATGACACGATTTCAAAACGTTGCCAAGTTTTTACTGAACCATTCCATCCGAATGAAAAGATTGAATAGATTCTTTTTCTTAAACCTGAAGCACGGTCACGTACTGATGCGATATCTGGTAATAATCCACAGTACCAGAACACTAATGATACAGTGAAATATGTAGAGATCGCGAACGCATCCCATACTAATGGTGAGTTAAAATTTACCCATAATGAACCAAACTGATTCGGAAGTGGGAAAATCCAGTATGCTAACCAAGGACGTCCCATGTGCGCTACAACGTAAGTTGCGGCACAAATTACGGCGAAAATCGTCATCGCTTCCGCAGAACGGTTGATGGAGTTACGCCAGTTTTGACGGAATAATAATAATACGGCTGAGATAAGTGTACCCGCGTGACCGATACCCACCCACCATACGAAGTCGGTGATATCCCATGCCCAACCTACTGTTTTGTTTAGACCCCAAGCACCGATACCCGTCCAAAACGTGTATCCAACGCTAATAACCCATAACATAGCTCCACAAGCAGCTACGATAAATCCAATCCACCAAGCCTTGTTGGGTTTATTTTCAACCGGTAGTAAGATATCATCCGTAATTTGTGCATACGTGATGTCCTTACCGGTCATTAATGGTTCTCTTAATATTGATTCGTTATGCGATGACATAGTTGTTTTATTTCAAATAAAGAATAAAATTATGCTTCAAATGTGTTTCTAACTTTAGTCATGTAACCGATATTCGGTTGAACATTGATCTCTTCTAACACATAGTAAACACGCTCATTGCGTAATGCTCTTGAAACTTCTGATTCTGGATCATTAGCATCACCGAAGATAATAGCGTTTGCCGAACATGCAGCTTGACAAGCCATTTTCACATCTCCGTCTACCAACTTACGGTTTTCCATTTTAGCTGTTAATTTACCAGCTTGGATACGTTGAATACACATTGAACATTTCTCCATCACACCACGAGAACGTGTTGTTACATCTGGATTCAATACTAATTGTGTAAACTCATTATTCAAGTAGTTATCAAAGCGTGAATCATTCCAGTAGTTGAACCAGTTGAAACGACGCACTTTGTATGGACAGTTGTTTGCACAGTAACGAGTACCGAAACATCTGTTGTAAGCCATGTGGTTAAGACCTTCTGAAGAGTGTACAGTAGCTAATACAGGACATACAGTCTCACAAGGAGCATGCTCACAGTGTTGACACAACATAGGTTGGTGAACTACTGTTACATTCTCGAAGTCTTGAACATTTGCTATATCGTTCTCTTTTGTGAATTTAGAACCATTCTCTTCGATAGTATAGTAACGGTCAATACGTAACCAGTGCATCTCACGACGACGACGAACCTCTTCACGACCTACTACTGGAATATTGTTTTCAACGTTACATGCTACGATACAAGAACCACAACCTGTACATGCATTCAAATCGATAGCCATTACCCATTTGTGACCTGGTTGCTCATATTTATTCCACAAATCGTAAGTTTTGTGAGAATCAGCGAAACGTCCAGATTCAGAGTTAGGATCTTTTTGGTATTTCGCGAAGGTAGTTTCGCGAATGATGTTACGACCTTCGATCGTGTGGTGTGTTTGTGTTTGTGCTAATTCATACGTGCCAGAAGCTTTTGAAAGTGAAGCTTTAGCCGCAAATTGAACCGTACCATTGATTAATGAAGCCAATGGATAAGCATTTTTACCTACATTATCACCAGCCTTACCTACTGAAGTGCGACCATAACCAACAGCTACAGAAACTGTACCCATTGCTTGACCTGGTTGCAATACAACTGGTAATTCGATAGATTTACCGTTAGCTTCAACTGTAACTTTGCCATTCTCACCTAAACCTAATTGCTCAGCAAATTTAGGGTTGATAGCAGCATAGTTATCCCAAGTTACTTTTGATACTGGATCAGGAAGCTCTTGCAAATATGCGTTGTTAGCGTAACGACCATCGCGCAATGTAGTAGATTCATATAATTTCAATTCTACATCACCAACGATTTTTTTAGAATCAGCAACAATAGCTGAAACTACTGAAGCCACATCTACGTTAGCTGAATAAACTGAACCAGAAGCTGTTGCTTTAGAAATATAACCTGCTTGTAAAACTTCTTTCCACGACTTACCAGTACCTGCTAAAATATTTGTTTCCCAATTTTGTCTTACGAAATCATAAATGTTCGTAGTCTCACCTGCCCATACTAAGAATGATTGCTCAGCTTGACGTGTGTTATAAATTGGGTTGATTGTCGGTTGAACAACTGTAAATACACCTTCTTTTGCTGAAGCATCACCCCATGACTCTAAATAGTTAGGAACTGGTGCAATTGCTTTTAATAAAGAAGCTGTTTCGTCTTTACGGTCTGCGAATGATAACGTAAAGTCAATTTTCTTAATAGCTTCTTCTACATCAGCTGAGTTGAAGTAGTTATAAACAGGGTTACTGTTCAAGAATAATGCTACACCCACTTGACCACCTTTAGCAGCAGTTAAGAATTGTTGGAAAGCAGCATCCGAACCTTGGTATTGTTTCGAGTAATTATCTAAATCGATAATTGCGCCGTAAGCACCTAATTGTGTATTGATAGCGTTTACTAATGATTGAATATTTACATCATTTGCGCCTGCTACTACTACTGCAGCACCTTTAGAAGCAACTAACTCTTTAGCTACTAATTTGATTGCTGTTTGTGCTTTTGCATTTGTCGTACCACCTGCTGCAGATTGACCAGTGATTTCATTGTACAATGAAATCAAGACAGCACCTTCTTCTGAAGGCTTAATAGCAATACGTACATCTGCATTCGAACCTGTCATCGATAGACCCGACTCGAATTGGATATGACGTGACATTTTACCATTTTTCAATGATTTGTAGTCACGATTTTTGATGAAATCTTGTGAATGTTCTTCACCTGACAACCATGAACCTAAGAAGTCCGCAGCTACTGAAACTACAACCTGTGCATTACCAAAATGGTAAGAAGGTACTACAGCTTTGCCAAATGAATTTTTATTTGCCTCAATGATACCACTGTAAGAAACAGCATCTACTTGTACTAAAGAAGTAGTAGGATATTTAGCTGTTAATTTAGCGATAGAAGCTAAAGTAGATGGAGAATTAACTGTTGTCGATACGATAGCAATTTGTTTTCCAGCTTGAGCAGCTTTATTCAAAGCAGCGATTACTGTGCTATCAAATTTAGACCACTCTACATCTTTACCGTCTAATTGCGGATTTTGTAATTTAGACATGTCGTAAAGATCCAATACCGAAGCTACTGTAGTAGCGTCTGTACCTTGTGTCAAACCAACACCATTTGGATTTGGCTCGATAAAGATTGGACGACCTTCACGTGTTTTTACTAAAATACTTTGTCCATTGAATGATGAAGCATAATAGTTAGGAATACCTGGAGTGATTTCCTCCGGCTTAATTACATAAGGAACAGCTTTGTGAACCGGCGTACGGTTACACGCTGCCAATGTAACAGCTCCCAAACCAAAACCTAAAGCCTTCAAGAAATCACGACGTGGTGTTCTTGTACTTAAGCCTGCTTCGTTTAATACATCTTCTACAGGAATAGGCTCAGCAAATTCACTCTTACTTTCTTTAACGAAAGCAGGAGTTTGATTTAACTCTTCTAAACCTTTCCAATATTTTTTATTGCTATCCATTTAAGCTGTATATAAGATTGCGTTTTCCTAATTAATTATTAATAGTGACACTTACCACACTCTAATCCACCGATCATCGCAGCTGTCATCTTCTCTCCTTTTTTCAATTTCTCGTGCGCTTCGATCAACTGATCATAGTATTTATTATCAGCATTTACTTCTGTAGTCTTATGACAGTCCACACACCACTTCATTGTCAATGGAGAATATTGATAAACTTCTTCCATAGATTCAATCGGACCGTGACAAGTTTGACATTCCAAACCTGCAACACTAACGTGTTGAGAGTGATTGAAATAAGCGAAATCTGGCAAGTTATGAATTCTAACCCACTCGATAGGACGAGGATTATTTCCATACTCACGTGTATCTGGATTCCAATCTACAGCGCGGTACAACTTCATAATCTCAGGAGAAGTTTCGCCATCGTAATGATCTGCAGCAGTAACAGTGTTATGACAGTTCATACATACGTTTGCCGAAGGAATAGATGCGTTCTTAGATTTGTACGCACCACCGTGACAATATTGACAATCAATTTGATTTACACCAGCATGTACTTGGTGAGAGAATTTAATTGGTTGCACTGGCTTATACCCAGTATGTACACCAACATTCCACATTGTCTGCCAGCCCAAAACAGCCAACAACGCCACAACCATCAATGCTGTAAACCCAACTAACTTCTTATTCTTTAAGAATTTTTGCGCGAACTTAACTTTATCCGATTCTTCATGAGCCTCATTACGTGCTTTAGCAGCTTCAATTGCAGCAGCGTTATTAGCGATTACCTTCTCCAAAGTCTTGATAACACGACTCAAGATTACGATCACACCAACAGCCAACAACAAAATAGCAGCAACACCAAGAATCATCAATGTGTTTGCATCAGAACTCGCAGCGGCCCCAGCAGTAGCACCACCTTTATCACCACCAGCAGCAGCTTTCGCCTCCTCTTCTTTCACATACGCGATGATACCTTTGATTTGATCATCTGAGAATTGTGTAAAAGCCGGCATCGCCACTTTGTTCCATTCTTCAAAAATCTGATTAGCAACAGGATCACCAGAAGCAATCAAAGCACCTGAATTTTTAATCCACTTCACCAACCACTCTTCAGAATGTCTTTCTGACATCCCAGCTAATGCAGGACCTGTCATTTTTCTGTCTACCTTGTGACAAGCAGTACAGTTTGCCTTAAATAACGCCGCACCTTCCTTAGCATCCTGCGCATTCGACGACATCGTAACAGCAAATAACAACACCAAACTAACTGATATTGACTTTGCAAATCTTCCCAATACGGATGAGATATTTCTCATATTTAGCACTTTATACTATTTATTTATGAATATAAAAATTACTTTTCCTCTTGTCAGAAGGGTTCACACCCATCAAACAATGCACAAAAGTATAACTTTATAAGCAATCCCTGACAATTTAATGACGCAAATTGTCAATTTAAAATCATTCTAAATAAAGCTCTTTTATGCCTATAATTAACTTTAAAAGCCATTATTCAGCGGTTTGCAATAACTTTAATATGGGAGAAGACAAAGAAATATCAACAGAAACATTTTTTTATTTCATTTGTCATTTATTGTACAGTAAAATACATATATTTTGACCGTTATGCACTATAAAATATTAAATATTTTGTTGTTTGTGATCGTATTAATTACGCAATCCTGTCAACAGCAAAAGAAACAAATCTTTAAAACAGTAAAAACAGAAAATATGGATACCACAAATTACAACAAACTTACAGCAGAAGAAGAATACGTTATTCTACATAAAGGGACAGAAAGACCTTTTACCGGAGAATTATTAGATAATAAAGAAAAAGGCACGTATATCTGTAGAAGATGCAATGCGCCCCTATACAAATCTCAAGACAAATTCGAATCGCACTGTGGTTGGCCAAGTTTTGATGACGAAATACCGGGAGCAGTAAAACGCGAAGTTGACGCCGATGGCAGACGCGTTGAAATATTATGCAATAAATGTGGCGGACATCTTGGACATGTTTTCGAAGGTGAAGGCTTTACTGCAAAAAACACAAGACATTGCGTGAATTCAATTTCAATGAAATTTGTTCCAGGTGAATAAAACTTAGCGTGCTATCAAATTACAAGGAACGACTACATGTTCGATCTTGTCAAGTTTTCCATTAATTTGTTGCACTAAAATACGAACTACCTCCTGCGCTATTTCTTGGATATTCTGAGAAATAGCCGATACAGGTGGATTAACAAGTCCAAAAGTTGTATTCTCATCAAAAGAAATCAGTTTATCAACAATCAAATCATATTTTTTGATTGCTTTAAGACCGTTTATTGCCAAATAATTAGTTGCAAATAAAACAGCATCCAATTTATTATCTGCTATAAAGTCCTTCATCTGTAACACAACCTCGTCTTCGGATTGCGCAGGATTAATTTTCTTTACCAACAAATCCATCCCAATAGTATCAACTGCTTTCATGTAGCCTTCCAAACGACCTTTCATTTGAGATTGCGTACTATTAGTAGTTACAAAACCAATGCGTTTAGCATTTTTTTGTTCCAATAAAAACAGAGTACCTTGATAAGCACCTTCCACGTTTTCTGAAATCACAGTATGCGTTTCAACATCCGCTAAGGGTCTATCAAATAGAACGACAGGAACTGAGCTTTTCAACAAATTATTAATATCATCACTAAGGCCTTCTGTTGGAGCAATAATGAATCCATCAATTTGACGGTCGTAGAAAAGCTGAATTAATTCCTTAGCGCGCTGTTCATCATTTTTCATACTACAATAAATAATATGATACCCGTGATCATACGCCAACTTCTCAATACGATCTGCAATATTTGCAAAAAATGGATTTGAAATATCTTCTACCAAAAGCCCAATACTCTTTGATTTGCCCGTACGCAAACTTTTTGCAAGTTGATTAGGTTTGTAATCGACTTTCTTTACATAATCTAGCACCCTCTTGGTTAATGCATCGCTAATACGCTTCTCTTTTGCTTTACCATTCAAGATAAAAGAAACAGTAGTAACAGATACCCCAAGATTATTAGCTATATCACTAATGGAAAGTCTTTTTTTCATATTTTTAATAATTGATAAATAGATTCTCCTAATCTAATCAAATCTTTCAAAAATTGTGAAATAAAATGATGTTATATTTGCTAAAAGGTTTTATCTTACAACAATTTTAGTACATTTTAATTTAAAACCTATTATGAGAAAGATATTTAGATCAGCGTTGGCTGTATTTGTATCCATTTCTTCCAGTTCAATTCTGAATGCACAACAAACGGATTTCACCCAATTTGTTAATCCATATATTGGTTCTGCAGACCACGGACACGTTTTTGTAGGCGCAAATGTGCCCAATGGCGCTGTACAATTAGGACCAAGCCAAATATCGCAAACATGGGACAAATTCAATGGCTGGGATTGGTGTAGTGGCTATAATTACAAAAGTGAAGAAGTCCTAGGTTTTACCCACACCCATTTGAGTGGAACGGGCATTGGAGACCTAAACGACATTTTGATTTTACCAGCTAATGGTAAACATCATATCCATCAAGCACCGTTTAATAATATGAATGAAGGATACGGATCTAAGATTAGCAAAGCGAATGAATGTGTATCTCCAGGATATTATAAAGTATTATTGGAAGATTACGATATCTTGGCAGAATTAACGTCTTCCGAACGAGTTGGATACCACAAATATACTTTTAACAAAAAGGACAACCCACACTTATTGATAGACCTGTCTTTCAAGATGAATTGGGATAAACCTACAGACACCTACCTGAAAGTCGTTAATGATTCCACTATCGTAGGCTACAGATTCTCTACAGGATGGGCTAACGATCAAAAAATATATTTTGCTATAAAATCAAATACAAAATTCACTAAAGTAGATTTGTACAACGACAGCTCCGCTGTGACTGGATACCAAATAGCAAAGGGTTTAGGAATAAAAGCAATTCTTTCTATTGATCCTACGAAATCGGTGGAACTAAAGGTCGGCATTTCGCCAGTTAGTACGGTAAATGCATTAGAAAATATAGCAGCAGAAATTCCATATTGGGATTTCGAAAAAGCTAAAAACAATGCTAAATCAAAATGGAATCAAGCTTTAGGCAAAATATACTTCAAAGCGGATGATAATACAAAAACTATATTCTACACTGCTTTATATCATTCTTACTTCGCTCCTACAGTATTTAGCGATGTAAACGGTGATTATATTGGAACAGATAAGCAAGTTTACAACGACAAAAGCCATCAGAATTATACGGTATTTTCGCTTTGGGACACGTATCGTGCATTACATCCTCTCATGACTATTCTAGAGGAAACAAAAAGTAAAGACTATGTGAGTTCCATGCTGAAAATTTACCAGCAACAAGGAAAACTCCCAGTGTGGCACTTGTGGGCTAATGAAACAAATACCATGGTAGGCCTACCAGCTATTCCTGTGATTGCTGATGCAATTTTGAAAGGAATAGTAGACAAAAACGAACTAGAGTTAGCTTACGAAGCAATAAAAACAACAGCAATGGGCACAGATTTCGGATTGAAATATGTCCGTGATTTGAAACATATTCCAATCGAATACATGGATCACGAATCTGTAGCATGGGCTTTAGAATATGCTATTGCAGACTTTGGAGCCTACCAAGCTGCCAAATTTTTGGGCAAAACTGAAGATGCTTCTTATTTCGAAAAACGTTATAAATTGTACGAGCAATATTTTGATAAAGAAGTGGGTCACTTTGTGGGACGTCATGAAAACGGCAATTTCAGAAGACCATTTGATCCGCTCATGGCAAAACACCGTGCAAATGATTATTGCGAAGGAAATGCATGGCAATATACTTGGCTCGTACCGCAAGATGTACACGGATTGATTAATCTATTCGGTGGAGAAAAGAATTTCATAAATAAATTGGATGAATTTATTGCCTTACCAGAATATTTGGACGATGCCTCACCGGACATCTCGGGGATGATTGGGCAATACGCTCAAGGTAACGAACCCAATCATCATGTTCCATATCTATATGCGTATGCAGGTGAACAATGGAAAGGTGCAGCACTGGTTCATGAAGCAATGACTAAATATTACACCAATGAACCTACTGGACTATGCGGCAATGATGATGTCGGTCAGATGAGTGCTTGGTATGTATTCTCTTCGATGGGTATTTACCCAGCAAATCCAATGGATGGCAAATATGTATTTGGTTCACCGTTAATGGAACAAGCTTCAATTAATTTATCTAGCGGAAAGAAATTTCATATTAAGGTCAAAAAACACGGTAAAAACAACATTTACATAAATAAAGTAACACTCAACGGAAAAAACCACGAAAACAGCTTTATCACGCATAATGACATCATCAACGGTGGGGAATTAGTATTCGAAATGTCTGCCAAACCAAACAAAAAGTTCGGCTCAAATAAGACATTTCGTCCTTAAGCACTGCCATAATAGCAACGGCACGCAAATTGCCTATATACCCGAAAGAAATAGAAAGGATATTACAATGAGTGACTTCAACAACATCAACATCACAGATATAAATGACAACAATGGTGCTGATTTTTACAACAGCTTCAGGCAAAAATTAATTGATATAGAACAATTTCCTTCTATCTATACCTTTAAATTTATTTTACCAGTAATAGAAAATAAAAGAGAAGATGTAGAGAAGATATTTGATCATCCTAGCACAAAGATCTCAATCAAAGAATCTTCAACAGGAAAATACAATTCTTTAACAGTGGAAACTTATGTAAATTCTGCGGATGCTGTAGTCGATTACTACAAAAAAGTCGCCGCAATTGAAAAAGTAATTATGTTATAACACATAAAAAAGGCTTTCCGAATTCGGAAAGCCTTTTTTATGTTAAAATCACCTAAGTGATATTACGCTTCTACTTCTTCTGAAGCAAACTCTTCATACAATGTAGAGAATCCTTCGTAATCTTCTGCAGATTCAGGTGAGAATACACGAATGTTTTGTTCTTCAACAAATTTCAATACCTCAGCATTCAAGTTATCATCAGCTTTCACGACGATATCTGTATACGTCAATGCACCTTTGTACACATCCGCATAGCTTCCTGAACCGTACACTGCAGCATCTTCTGCACTTACGTCTTCTTGTGCTGCCAATTCACCATACTTCGCAGTCAATGTATCTTGACCAAAGTCAGCATCTTCATTGAACAACGAATAGAATACTTTCGCATCTTTGAATGTAGGGTCATTGTGATACACTTTTTTCAAGTACAATGGAATCATTGCTGTGAACCAGCCATGACAGTGTACTACATCTGGAGACCATCCTAATTTCTTAACAGTCTCAAGTGCTCCTTTACAGAAGAATAACGAACGCTCGTTATTGTCCTCAAAGAATTTTCCACTTTCATCTCTGAACACCTTTTTACGTTGGAAGTATTCCTCATTATCTAAGAAATAAACCTGCATACGTGCCGCTGGCAATGATGCTACTTTAATGATTAATGGATTATCGTTATTATCCACCACTATATTCATTCCCGACAACCTTATCACCTCGTGTAGACGATTTCTGCGCTCATTAATATTACCAAAACGTGGCATTAGAATTCGAATTTCAAATCCTTTTTCTTGCATTGCTTGTGGTAATTGGCGTGTTATTTCAGAAATTTTACTTATTTCAAGGAAAGGCGACATCTCGTGGGTAATAAACAATATTTTCGTTTTAGCCATCTCCAATTGTTTTTTTTATTATTTGAACAGTAAAATCGGTCTACAAAGATACGAATAATAAACAGATTTTACAATTCTTTGTAATTTATAGCTTTCTAATTACAAATTTATTATGCAATTTTGCGCCCTATTTTACCCATACCGATATGGAAATTTTCAATACCCAAAAAGCACTTCGCGACTACCTTATTCAGCCGCGTGCGCAACAGCAGAAAATAGCTTTAGTTCCTACCATGGGCGCACTTCATGAAGGACATATGTCTCTGATTGTTGAAGCAAAAAAACACGCCGATTTAGTGGTATGTAGTATCTTCGTAAACCCTACCCAATTCAACGATCCAAAAGACTTAGAAAAATATCCTCGACCTATAGAAAAAGACATTAAACTTTTAGAAGAACAGGGTTGTGATATTTTATTCCTCCCTTCGGTCGAAGAAATGTATCCGAGGACAAATGAAGAATGGCACATTGATCTGGGGAGACTTGATCAAATCTGGGAAGGCGCACAACGACCAGGGCATTTTCAAGGCGTTACGCAGATCGTTTACAAATTATTCAAACTTGTAAATCCAGACGTAGCTTGTTTTGGGCAAAAAGATTTTCAGCAGGTCATGGTGATTCAGCGCATGATCGAAATCAAAGATTTGAACGTTGAACTTATCATATGCCCTATTATCCGCAGTGAGAAAGGACTGGCGTTAAGCTCGAGAAATGCGCGACTTTCCGAAGAAGGAAAAACGAAGGCTTTAGTTCTTTTCAACACCTTGAATACAGTAAAACATGCCTTCAATGAAAATGTTACACCTGCCGAATTGCAAAAGATAGCAGAAGATATGATTGCTGCAGATCCTGCAATCGAATTAGAATACTTTGCTATTAGCGAGACGCGTACACTGGAAAAAGCAGAATTCGTCGAAGCAGACAAGCAGTATGTAGCACATGTTGTGGTTTGGATAGAGGGCGTTCGGCTCATAGACAACATGTTGTTGAACGATTAATGACATTTAGATTTTAAATATAAAGCGTAACTTTGCAATATGATGATTGAAGTAATGAAATCCAAAATTCACCGTGCACGTGTCACACAAGCCGAATTGAATTATGTTGGAAGTATTACCATCGATGAAGATTTGATGGATGCAGCAGATATACTTGCTAATGAGAAGGTACAAATCGTAAATAACAATAACGGCGCAAGGTTAGAAACTTATGTGATACCTGGAGAACGTGGAACAGGGACAATCTGTTTGAATGGTGCGGCGGCGCGAATGGTGCAAGTTGGTGATATCGTAATCATTATTTCTTATGCCTTGATGGATAGAGAGGAAGCTAGAGCGCACAAACCGAGATTGGTTTTCCCTGACGATAATAATAGACTAATAAAATAAGCATATAGCATTTGTGATAAATACTATTTCAACATATCGCAGACTCATCGCCTCACTATTAGCGTGTTGGATGACGTTAATTGTGATAAGCGGAGTAGTATTTATGCACAAAGAGGTGACTTCAAAAGGTGAAATTGTCACGCACATTCACCCTTATGATTTTACCAACAAACATAAACATCAGCACAAAAGTGACGCGGAGATTCACTTTTTGGATATACTTTTCCAAGGCACATTCATTGAAAGTGATTTCATTACTTTTGAAGATCCAATTATCTCCGAATTCTCCCTTAAAAATGAAACTTCATACAGCAGCATTTTAAATACTGTCACCATATTTCACGCTTACTTGCGTGGCCCTCCCACTCTTGTTTAATGATTCTTTACATGTTGCAAGCTATAATTATGGTTTGTGATTTGACATTTTTGATTAAAATCAAAAATTAAATTGATGCTATTCTTCTGCTTTGGAATTACACCTAATGTGTAGTTCTGATAGCTTTGTTAATGGCATTCAATAACCGAACATTTTACTAATCTTAAACAAGAAATTTATCTATGTCAATACACATAAAAAGTGGTATGCTTACTGTGCTTTTAGTTAGCGTCGCTTTTATTCTTCATGCACAAAACACATTAAAAGGAACGATTAAGGATTCAGATGGAAATCCAATCGAAAATGCAACTGTTTCGATAGATGGAACTAAAGTGGCGATTTCGACAGATAATGCGGGACAATTTTCATTACACATACCAACAGGAAAAACAAAGTTAGCGGTGCGTGCCGTCGGATTTTTGACAATCAAGAAAGATATTGTGGAAGCAGATTATCAAAATGGAATTGAAATACTTTTAGAAAATGACAACCGTAATTTGGAGGAGGTTGTTGTCTCTGGTACATTAAAACAAGTTTCAAAATTAGACAGCCCTATTCCAGTCGAGGTTTTTACTTCTAAGTTTTTCCAAGCCAATCCTGCACCTACGATTTTCGAATCATTACAAAATATAAATGGCGTTCGCCCACAAATCAACTGTAGCGTATGTAATACTGGAGACATTCATATCAACGGTTTAGAAGGGCCATATACAATGGTCTTGATTGATGGATTGCCCATTGTATCAGGACTTTCTACCGTATACGGGTTGAACGGTATTCCTCAAGCCTTAATCGAAAGAGTAGAAATTGTGAAAGGCCCAGCTTCTACGCTTTATGGAAGTGAAGCTGTCGGCGGATTAATCAATATCATCACAAAAAGCCCAAGTTCTGCACCTACTTTCAATTTGGAAACAATGGGTACTTCTTGGCAAGAATACAATTTGGATTTAGGAGGTAAAGTGAATGTAGGTACAGCGCAGTCATTAATCGGTGCCAACTACTTTAACTACAATAATCCTATTGACAAGAATGGCGATAATTTCACGGACGTAACTTTGCAACAACGATTCTCGGTATTTAATAAATGGAACTTTTCTCGTAAAGACAATAAGGTGTTCACACTTGCGGGTCGATACGTGTACGAAGACCGTTGGGGTGGAGAGATGAATTGGAGTAGACAATACCGAGGTGGAAATGAGGTGTACGGGGAAAGCATCTACACCAAACGTTGGGAAATGATGGGCGCGTATGATTTGCCAACATTAGAAAATTTAACTTTCACTTTCAGTGTAAATGGTCATGACCAAAACAGTGTATACGGTGAAACAAAATATTTGGCAGATCAAAAAATTGCTTTCGGTCAATTGACTTGGCGTAAAGAAATCCAAAATCACGATATTTTGACGGGGCTAGCGTATCGCTATACGTATTATAATGACAATACCGCAGCGACTGCTAAACCATCAAACACGCATTTGCCAGGTATCTTTGTACAAGATGAAATCACATTACATGCACAGCATAAACTTTTGTTGGGTGCACGTCTGGATTATAATTCACTACACGGTACTATTCTATCACCGCGCATTAACTACAAATGGAATTCACGCGACAATACACAAGTTCTTCGTCTAGGTGTGGGTAACGGCTATCGTGTAGCAAACATTTTTACCGAAGACCATGCTGCGCTGACTGGGGCACGTGATGTGATATTCGTTGGCGACCTTAAACCAGAGACATCTTGGAACGGAAATCTTAATTATATCAAGAAGTTCTATATGGATGGCGGATCTGTATTTGCTCTAGATGCGAGTGCATTTTACACGTATTTTGATAATAAAATTATTCCTGACTACGAAACTAACGTCAATCAAATCATCTATGCGAATCTAGATGGACATGCCGTATCTAAAGGGTTATCCCTAAACTTAGATTGGGCACACACGAGCGGTCTAAAAGCTATGATAGGCGCCACAGTAATGGATGTATATAGTGTAGAAAATAACATCAAAGAATGGCAAATGTTAACCGAGAAAGTGATGGGAACTTGGACAATTGGTTATAAACTTAAACGCGCTAATCTGAGCATTGATTATACCGGAAATATAATTGGCGCAATGCGCTTACCAACTTTGAGTGTGGAAGGCGGAATTCAAGATCCTCGTCCAGATAAATCAAAAGCTTGGAGTATTCAAAATATTCAGTTGACCAAACATTTTAATAATGGTTTAGAAATATTTGGTGGTGTCAAAAATCTATTGAATTGGACACCTACTAAAGGTGGAATCGAAATTATATCAAGAGCACATGATCCATTCGAAAGAATAGATGACCCTAATTTATTGCCGTTCGATCCAAGTTATGTTTACGGTCCGAACCAAGGTATCCGCGGTTTCTTGGGTGTGCGGTATAATTTATTTTAGAAAAAAAACACAGAATTATGGGAACAAGATATTTAAGTCGGTTTCTTATAGTTATATTATTCATTTGTGCATGGCAATTAAGTCATGCACAAATTTTACCAACTAAAATTGAACAAATAGATAGTATGATGGCGAAACAGCCTAAACCTATCTTAGTTTTACTTTCTACAGATTGGTGTCAATACTGCGCTATGCAACATCATCAAATCCAAAGAAACGAGAACTTTAAACAAAAGTCTGATCTTTTTTATTTTGTAGATTTTGATGCTGAAAGCAAAGACAAAATCAAATTTCAAAACAAAGAGTACGTGTACAAGCCTACTGGTATCAACATTGGGACACATGAATTGGTTTTTGTATTGAATGGCAGCAACAAAATTTCATACCCATCATGGGTGTTATTAGACAAACAATATCAGCCAATCTTTAGGCATAATGGCCTTCTTAATCCGCAGCAACTTAATGATTTATTAGACGCTATCGTCGAAACTTTCAAAAATAAATAGTGAAAAAGAAAAATATTTTAATTTCTTTGTAGCAAAATGTCCTTATGAGGCGTTTTATACCTATAAACTATTTTAATATTCTTATGAAAAACTTATTAGGCTTACTTACTGCATTTGCATTATTAGCAACGACATTCACTTCTTGTAATAAATCCGATGATTTCAATTATGAAGAACAAATAGAGGCCGCAAAAAAAGAGGAAAGAAAACAAGATTCTTTATTCACTGCACAAAAATCAATTATTGAAGCGTACGTAAGTAATAATTTCGGAGCTAACGCTATTGAAGATACAACCAAACACTATTTTCAGTATTTAGAAAAAAGTGTAAAAAGAGGTATTTGGTATGAAATTATTTCTCCAGCAACGGATAATTCTTATGAATACAAATTGAACGCTAGTCAAAATGGTGTTTTATACCCAACTTGGAAATTGAAGTATAAAGTAAATCTATTGACAAGCGAAACGCCTGTTTTATCGGATCTTGAAGGATCAAATTATAATTTGTCTTTATCGAATAGCAATAATATTTTTACGTCAGCTTGGGTTGTAGCTTTATTTCCAGCTAAATATAAAGTAAATGGTCAGGACATTAA
Organism: Sphingobacterium bovisgrunnientis; assembly: GCF_009829085.1. Classification (GTDB taxonomy): domain Bacteria; phylum Bacteroidota; class Bacteroidia; order Sphingobacteriales; family Sphingobacteriaceae; genus Sphingobacterium; species Sphingobacterium bovisgrunnientis. Next base: position 141,804 of record NZ_WUQY01000001.1, on the reverse strand, counting down.
TTATGTTGGATTAACTAAAGATGGTGTAAAAAAAGGTACTAAAATTAGAGTGATAGTTCCTTCTATATATGCCTATGGAGTTCAGGGCTTAACTTCGAAAAACATCCCTGCTAACGCCCCTTTAGTATATGAATTTGAAATTTTAGATATTCAGTAACAAAACAATAAAAAAGAGATAAAACATTACTATTTTATCTCTTTTTTATTAATTTAGAAGCATGAATTTTTTAAGACCAATATTTTACCTTACAATACTCTCATTCTTATTTCTTTCATGTGCAAAGGAAGAAATGTTTGACCCTATTGCTCAATTCGAAACTGAAAAGCCTATTATAAAATCATACGCCAACACAAATTATCCAAATATGGTTTACTCAAATGATGAGACAGGTATTTGGTATGAGGTGGTAGAGCAAGGTGATGATAATAGTTATGAATACAAAACTATAGATGTCGTTAATAATTATGGGCAAACAGTTAAGACTGTTCAAATACCAACAATAACAGTGCGATATACAGGAAAATTAATTTCCAATAATATCGTTTTTGATTCAAATTTAGATAAATCAGAGCCATTAGTAAGTAAGCTAGATCAACTAATACCTGCTTGGTATTTTAGTTTTATACCAAAAAGTATAGGGGCATCAGAATTTGGCGGCTTAACAGCTCGAGGGTTAAAAAAAGGAAGCATTATACGAATAATTACACCGTCTTATTATGCATATGGGAATACAAGCAGGGGTTCTATTCCAGCTAATTCTCCACTGTTTTTTGAAATCGAAGTGATAGACATCAAAGATGATGTCCAATAATAAAAATGGTCAATCTTAAAAGATTGACCATTTTTATTTTCCTTTATATTTCGAACCTTCCAAAATTTCCTGCGCATCTTCGATTGCGAATAAATCGGTCAACGACAGCGAAGGATTTCTATCCATAAATTTGCGAACCATCATCCAGCCCATATACGATCCAAGTTTTGGTGCAGATTCATTCTTCTCCCCCAGTTCTGGTGTAAAGGGTGCTTCAGTAAAGTATTTTTGAATACGCAACATATCGGTACTGTACAACAGGTTTTCTTGTAGAAACCAAGTCCATATATCGCTTTGGTATTTTTGAGCCCATTGTATCTGCTCCTTAGTGTACCCAATTTTTAAATCATCCGAGACATTTTCTAGCATAATATCCATCCCATACAATATCTTACCATTGTAGATCATATGTTGCAATGTATTTTGTGTATTTTCAGGATGCGGATAAAGTTCTTCGCGCAATATGGCTTCTATAACCCGAGGTGTAATATTTTCGGGTGTAAATCGTATAGAAATGTACAAAGGGATAGACTGCACAAGCGCTGGATAAAATTCCGAATCAGCCCCCAAGAACATATCCAAACCAATACCTATATAATTATCACCTAGTGGTGTCTGAAAAGCAAAGCCACTCACATACGATATTATCCGAGGTATATCATAAGTTGGAAAATAGTGCTTAATATATTTAAAAGCTTTTGACAATTCCTTCTCTTGTCTATCCAAAGCAGGGTAAACTTTAGCAACAGCCTTATTTAAATCAATAAAATCTTTTTGTTTTAGTATTTGGGCTAAACTTTCCTTAATTCGTGAAGAGTCTTGGGGATGACCAATCTGCAACATATCTTGCATATAATTCGTGTAAAACGAACCATACTTTTGTTGCCATTGGTTGTTCATTTTGGAAATATCTTCCAATTTGAGGCTAGCAAGTTCCTTATCAAATCGCTCGATATGAATGTCTACCTCAATGTGTCCTACATCATGTCGATTTATTGTAGTTGTTTCACGACAAGATACTATAGTAACTATTAAAAAAAAGAAATACTTTTGTAGTGGTTTGAGTTTCATCAGTACAACGAAGTTAAGACCATAAATTTAAAACTAATAATATAAGTATGCTAAATTTTACAAAAACTACATTTGCGGCATTAGTGGCATTAGCTCTATTATTCACTACGAAAGTTAATGCGCAAGATTACTACACACGTACTCAAAACACTTCTGAAGATAAAAACTTCCGTTTAGGTCTTTCGATAAATCCAAATATCGGTTGGTTGCGTTATGATGATGATTATGAAGCAAGTGCTAAAGCAGGTTTTTCATATGGATTAGTTGCAGATTTGGGATTTGCTGATAATTACTATTTCTCTACTGGTTTATTAATCAATTCTATTGCTTCGAAGGTAGATTTTCCTAGTACAGGTGTAGATAGAGATAAAATTCGTTTGCAGTATGTAGAAATCCCTTTGACTATTAAATTGAAATCTGTTGAAGATGAAACAGGTAGATTTTATGGTCAGTTTGGTTTCACGACTGGATTTAAAGTTTCTGGAAAAGAAAAACTGGCTGGTGCGGACAAGAAACAATCAATCGATGGCGATGATTTATTCCGTTTAGGTCTACAAATCGGTGGCGGTAAAGAGTGGAAATTAAGTGATAACTTAGGTTTAATGACAGGTTTGACATTTAATAATGGATTTACGAGAGCAATCAAAGAAGGAAAACCAAAAACTTCATATGTAGCACTTAATTTTGGTCTTTTCTTTTAAAAGATTCTATAAAAATTACATTAAAAACGAGGTTAATACGAATTCTATCTTTAAATTCGTATTAACCTCGTTTTATTTTAAAAGATTCCTAATATGCAAGCAGAAAAAATTATAGATAGAATTGTAATCTGGCTAAAAGATTATGCGAAACAAGCAAGAGTAAAAGGATTTGTAGTAGGTGTATCTGGTGGAGTGGATTCTGGCGTCGTTTCGACACTGTGTGCGATGACAGGTTTAGAAGTATTAGTGTTGCAAATGCCAATTCGTCAAAAAGCCGATCAAGTTGACCGTGCGTCAGAGCATATCGATTATCTAAAATCAAAATTTTCGAATGTAAGAGGATTTAATCTTGATTTGACTTCTGCATTTGATGAATTAACCAATATTTTTGATGCAAATCAAGAAGATATTCCTAATCGAGATTTAGCATTAGCAAATACAAGATCACGCTTACGTATGTTGTCTCTTTACTATTATGGCCAAATCAATTCCCTATTAGTATGTGGTACAGGAAATAAAGTGGAAGACTTTGGTATTGGTTTCTATACCAAATATGGTGACGGTGGCATAGATCTTTCTCCAATAGCTGATCTTTATAAGACCGAAGTGTATGCATTAGCTCGTGCACTTGATTTGCCAGAAAGCATCAAAAATGCGATACCAACGGACGGTCTATGGGATGCTGAACGTACTGATGAACAACAAATCGGTGCTACTTATCCAGAATTAGAAAAAATACAAAAAGAGTACGGTACAAAAACCGAAAGTGACTACAGTGGCAGAGATTTAGAAGTGTTCAAAATATTTGATAGAATGCATAAAGCTGCGCAACACAAAATTCAACCTATTCCTGTATGTGCAATTCCTGATGAATGGAAATAGTTGAAAAAATATTTTAAACTTTTCTATTATCTAACTGTCAAACAGCATATAATTGGCTTAGTTATGAAAAATTTTGGTATATTATTTTCAGCTTTGGTACTGTTGGTCTTAGCTTCTTGTTCTTCCAACAGGTATCATACAACGCGCGTTCAAAATTTAGATTTTACGCAATATAAAACATACGGTTGGTTACCGCCTGTCGATTCTTTATCAAAAGATTACTTCAGTAATGATATTGCAAAGCACAATATTATGACCACTGCAAATAAAGAAATCGAGGATAGAGGATTAACGTATACAAAGGAAAACCCTGATGTACTGTTTCGTTATGTAGCAATAGTAAACAACAAAAGTAGAATGGTCTATTCATCCTACCACAATGGCTTTGGATGGGGTGGTCCTTGGGGCTGGTATCGTCCATGGGGTTATTATGGTTTTTATTCTCCATCTTATCCTGTTGGCAAAGAAAGAATTCGCTATGGTCATCTAATCTTGGAAGCGGTAGACCGCAATAAGAAAACAGTAATTTGGCAAGCACGTGGAACTACCGAAGTAGATAATCCAGAAAAAGCAATAAACGGATTACCAAAATTGATACAGGGAATCATGAAGCAGTATCCGTTAAAGATTAACAAATAGAAATAGCTCCTGATGGAGCTTTTTCTATTTGTTATTAATGGTTCGCTTCAACACAAGCCATGATGAAAGGAGCATTAGATTTTGCATCATTTGCTCGGATACGTTCATTTACATAATATTCATAACTACCATCTCGGTAAGGACTGCCTCCTAATCCAGCAACAGCATTACAATGAATCAATGTAAGAGTATTTCCAACATCCTTAATTAATAATTTGTTGTTAATTCCTTTCAATAACCTACTTGTTATATTTTCATAACTCCTAGAAATATATCCTTTATTCATAGACTTAGTGTAAGCATATAAAAACATAGTGTTTACAGAGGCCTCTTGGTAATTTTTAGGAGCACCAGGTTTATCAAGTACTTGCCACCATAAACCATCCTTATCTTGGTACTTCTGTAAAGTAGTAGCTAAATTTTGAATAAGATTAATAACTTCTTTTCGGCGATCATGATTTTCAGGGATGTAATCTAAAACATCAACCATAGCCATATAAAACCAACCAATACTCCTACCCCAAAAATTAGGGGAATGTCCAGTAATTTTGTTTGCCCACAATTGATTTTTGCTTTCATCCCAAGCGTGATAATATAATCCTGATTTAGGATCAAAAGTATTCTTGGCAGCCACTAAGACATGATTAACTGCATCATCATAATATTTTGTATTATCCACAAATGTACCATACTGCGCTACAAAAGGAGCTGCCATATAGACGCCATCTAACCATATTTGATGTGGATATATCAATTTATGCCAGTAAGCGCCCTCATGAGTTCTTGGATGCACCTTTAATTGTTGCATCAGGGATTCAATAGCTAATTTATATTTTTCCTTCTTTGTCTTTTCATAGAGCGTGAATAAGATTTTTCCGGGATTGATATAATCAATATTGTAAGTTTCTAATTTATATAAATGAATGTTACCATCTGAATTAATGATGGTATCCGCCCATTTTTCTACATAATCAAAATACTTTTGGTCATTCGTTGCTTCCCACACTTTTAATATCGCTAAGCAGGCTAAACCTTGTCCATAGCCAAAGTAAAGCCTTTTGCCATGATCCAACTGCCATGCCTCTGGAAACCTCTTCATCTCAGAATCAGCAAAATGCTGATAGACTTTCTGCCCAGAAACAGTCTGGATGTAAATCACACTTATAAAAATTGATAGTAGTAATCGCATTAAAATATATTCTTATTATTTCAAAAAGAGCCTAAAATTCAACACTAGATATTTAGAACTTATGTATGAAAGAATTAGAAATTCAATCTTATTAGCCTCTAATTAAATAGTGTTTACACCCTCCAAAGTAATCCTTTTTAGATATCTAAAAGGCATTTTCAATTCATTGAAAATGCCTTCCATAAAATATCATACACTTCCTTAATCTAAAGGATATGTGATAAACCAATTTTCAGGAATCATAAGTCGGTTTCTAATTTCTTGTTCGCGACTTCCATATTTTTTTGAAACCACATCTGCTAATATTGAATTATCATTCCAACGCTTTGCTATCCGTATCATCGCAGCATACGCCTTTGCTTCGCCTGCACTCTCTAACATAGTTTCTTCTACAATTAGCCTATCCAATGCTTTTTTATAGTCTGTAGAATCCTGTTGTGTTCTAAGATCTGCTTTAGACAATTCTTTTGGAAAAACATTCCCCATAGCTACGCGACGACGAATTCCCCAATTTCTCCTTAAAGGCGTAGTTTGAACCTCATTGTTAAACGGGTATTGTAAATTGTTAGCATTTAGATCTTGATATGTACTTATGCCATCATTTAATAAAGCCTCTGCTTCCTTAAACTTTCCCAGATTGTTGAGCGCTTCTATTACGAAGAAATGAATATCAGCATCTCGATAGATAGTAACATGCACATTATTTTTATATATTTCGGACTCAGACTCTCTGTCTCTTGAATATTTACGAAGTACCCAATCGCCGTTTTGCAATGCATAAGTATAATTTTCACCACGATACAAATCACCTAAGGTAAGTCCATCTGCACGCACTTGTTTTCTATACCGATCCATTGCTACTTCTGTAGGTCTCAAATAATATACTGATGGAGCAGTATTTGAAAAGTACTTGATTAATCGATTTGTTTGATTTCTCTCGTAATCATAGGGCACGATGTTAATAAGCACCCTGGTTTTTGTGATCGGATCTCTTGTAAATACTTGTATCCATTCCCCATTGTAATCGTCACTACTTATTTTATATCTTGAACTTCCATTATCATAAATAAAGTTCATACCATTCATTACAACTTTATCATATTGTTTTGCCCAAAGCTGCAATTCCATCAATAAGGGTAATGGAGAAGGACATATCATATTCCACACTAGATCCTGCTGATTGGTAGGAATACCTGGAAATAAAATGTTTGCCCAATTGGTCTCATACAAGCCATTTATTCCCTCAACTCCAATCTCCATTAAATTTAATAACCTAGGAATTAACTCATCTAATGTAATGACAGGAAGTGTACTAATGTCCGAAAGTGTCAAATTGGGATTATCAAAATAAGCTACCTTGCCATATAATTTTCCTAATGTGAGATATGTCCACACTTTAAATCGAATAGCTCCTGAAACTAGAGCATTATAATCCGCATCTTCAATAGCTTTTGGATTGGATTTTTTATATGCTATAACTTTGCTTAAATAATTGTTTGCATTTATTATAAGGTCATAATATCCACTTGGATTTGCAAATTCATTTCCCTTACCTTCTTTATAATTGTAAATGTCCCAAAGGTCTTGTGGTGCATTCTGTGTAGGTTCTAATAAATCAGATCTTAAATCGCTAAGAAATATAGTTTGATCTGCTATAGCCTGCATTTTTGATGCTACACCTATATATCCCGAATATAACTCATTTGTTTCACTAACATAGTCTTCATCCAGCAACATGTCACGCGTATCGACCTCAAAGTATTTGGAACAAGATCCTAAACCAATACTTCCTAACAATAAAAAATGTATAATATATCGTTTCATAAAATTTTCTGCTTATAATTTAATATTGACCCCTAATCTAAAAGTTCTTGGCATTGGTATTTTTCCATAATCTAATCCTGAATCTTGAATATTAGCACTATATGCCGTGACAGGATCTAATCCTAAATAGTTTGTCCAAGTAAAAATATTCTCCCCTGCCAAATACCATTCAGAATCTGACAAAAATTTGTACTTAGCCTTTCCAACTTTATAATTAAATGTGAAATTGTCAAACCTTAAAAAAGAAGCATCTTCTATCCATCTACTCGAAAATCGACCATTTTCCATTGGATCTCCATATTGTGCTTTTGGAATATTTGTAATTTGTCCATCTGCTTGCCAACGATTTAATGTGGCTAAAGTTTGATTTGCATAACTGTTTTGGGATTCTGAATTTCTTCTTAATCCATTATACATCATATTGCCTTTAGTAAAACTAAAATAGCTACAGATTCCGAACTTCTTATATCGTATATTCAGAGAAGCTCCTCCAAAAAATTCGGGAAGACTACTGCCTAAAGCTACTCGGTCAGCATTATCAATCACATCGTCGTTATTAACATCATTAAATAGTGCATCACCTGCCGTGAATGACTGATTTCGAAAATCTTTCAAATTATAATTTGTTGCCGCAGATTGAGTACTAATAACTCCCAAATATTCATGACCATAAAATGCAAATGGAGCTTCTCCTACTTTATTGATTCTTGAAACCCCACCATCCTGTGGGTATATTAATGCTTCATTACCTACAATTTTCTCAATAGTACTATTTATCTGGGAAATATTACCCGAAATATCAATACCCCAATTATTAGTCCTTAATACTGCTAGTGAAAGTTCCGTTTCTATTCCATGATTATTAATTTGACCTCCATTTACATAGACCTTGTCAATACCAGCAATAGGTGATACTGGAATTGTATTTAATAAATCTGATGAAATACTATAATAGTAGCCAACATTCAAATTAAGCCGACGATTTAAGCCTGAAAAAATTATATTTGCTTGCAGATTTTGATTCTTCTCCCATTTTATATCTGAATTAGGAATATTTCCTACAACAATTCCACCCAACTGTCTATATAATTGACTCGAATAATAAGATTGGCCTATTTTAGAAGAGAATCTGCTATTACCCAATTGAGAATATCCAATCTTAAATATTAAATTGTCCACAGAAGAACTGTTTTTCAATGCTCCATAATTGTGTAGCATAAAGGAAACATCCACGGCAGGAAAAATCCCAAAACGATTAGTGGTGCTACCTGAAATAGAACTTCCATCCACATTCAATGTACCATCAATCTCGACATGATTATTAATATTGTAAGATGATATTGCATACATATTTAACCAATTCCAAGATTCGTTATATCCCCAAAATTTACGTCCTGCCGCATTAACATAGGCTAACGTACGGTAAAAGTCAGAACTTGTATTTCTTCCTTGTCCAGCATCGTATTCTCCTCTTGATATAATGGCATTAGCGCCTACACCGAATTTGAAGCCATCTACATTCAAAAATTTACTATGTATCAGATTACTTCCTAAATAAATATTACTATTACGACCAGCTCCAGCTCGGGCAGTATTTAATGCTATACCATTTTCTAATGGAGCAATAGTCCTATTTGATAATCCTGGGATAAAAACTGTTTGCCTTGCATAATTGGAAATTAAGCCAAATGTTCCATTCAAATGTAAATCAGGCGATATTTTGTAGGTAAGTTTTGAATTAAGAAATACATCAACCATATCCGAGGTAACATCTCCAGTATGAAGTAAAGCTACAGGATTAGTGACTCCAAAAGAATGAATTTCATCAAATTCAGGTAAAAGATTATTCTCACTATCTTTCTTATAAGCCGCCAAAACAGGGGCACGTTTCATGGCAGACAATAAGGGATTGGTAGCTTCTAAAAGTCCTTGCTCTTGTACACGAGCATTTGTGTAGCTTAGACCAACAGAAGTATGTAAATCAAACTTACTACCAAATGCAATCTGTGAGTTGAGACGTGTACTATATCGTGTGTTAGAAGTTTTATCAAGTGTGCCATTTTGATTTAAAACACCAATGGACAAGTCATATTTTGCTACAGCATCACCTCCTTTTACTCTCAAATGATTATCTGTTACGAATGCATTTCTATATATTAAATCTTGCCAATTCGAATTATTATTGTACAAATAGTTATAATAATAGTTAGGATCATCTCGCAAAAATGGGAATCTATTTAGTAATTGGGACATATCATCATAAACAGTCATCCCCACATTACCTAAATAATTTTTATAATCACTGATCCCTAAAACAGGTATTGATTTATAGTTATGCGCTATTCCATAGCTACCCTTGAATTCTATCACAGTCTCCATATCACTTGCCGAAGATGTTTCAACGTATAAGACTCCATTAGAACTTAGAGAACCATATTTAGCCGCCTCTGCTCCATTTAAAAGACGAACTGATTTTATATCATTTACATTCAGAAAATTTAAAGCACTTTTTGAATAGGCACCTATTATTGGAGAATTTGTATTATCAGGTAAATAAGGCATACCATCCACAACGATTAATGGTGAATTATCTGCTTCAAACGAACGTACACCTCTATAATTTATGCTTGCACCCTCAGACACCATTCCACTTTTATTAGTAACACGCAATCCTGTGAATTCGCCATTTAATATATTATCTAATGAAATAGCTCCTGATCTAAAATCATAATCTCTTAAGTATGACGAATTTTTTTTAGAAAATGTTCCATCTATGATATTATCAAATTTTGATTTGCCTTCAGAAATAAGCAAAATTTCAAAGGTTGATCTATTCAATACATCTATGACTGACTCATAAAATCCAGGACTCCATACCCTTATAGACGATGGTTTCTCTTTAAGATCCTTAAATTCAAACTTCCCCTCTGCATCGGTTTGAATTGTAAGGTTTGAATTTATAATTGAAACTACTGCAAACTGAATCGGTTTTTTATCATGGGCATTTAATATTTTCCCTTTTATAGAGGATTGCCCATAAAGTGTAAATACCCCAAATATGAAAACAGCGGTTAAAATTATTTTATATACGCATTTCGCATTATTTATCATGTGATCTATCTTTTTGCATTAATAATTATTTACAGTCGGAACTAGTGTCCAATGGTAAGGTTGTAGCGTCTCGGTGGTACCAGATGAATACTCAATTTTAATTCTAAATGATGACATTTGATCGCCAGCAATATTTACCACACCAACCAACCCTCCCCAACCATTATAATTGGATGGACTTGTATTTGTATTTCTATCATAATTCCATGGATTTGACTGGCTTACATTTAATCCACCTCGCACCAATTGATCGTTGAAATATATGTTGACATAAGGGTGAGAAGAGGCTCTAAATCCCATGTATAAATTGTATTCTCCTGGAGGAACTTCCACTACCTTATGCTTAGTTTCTCCTGAAGGTGTCGTTTCTAACATAAGCGCTGTAAAATCTAATGCTGCTGGTAATCCATCGTCTCTATTACCCTGAAACTGTAAAACTCTATACGTAAGACTTATACCTAAGCTTGCAAAGGTTACTTTATCTCTATCTACAGGGCCAATGGAAGTAACATTATACATTTTAAAAAGATTTGGCTTTTCGTCTTCTGGCACATATTCATAGTAATGAAAAAGTTGCTTAATCATTCGTATATGTACATTGTTTGGAATTTTAAGCTTATTAATATTATAGATTCGTCCATTACTCATCCGTAAATAATTTGGATCTACTTGTTGTACTGTTGGTTTCCATAATCTGCCATATGCTGATGTAATATCACCTGCCCCATAATCTTCTATTATTCGGTTGTAGAAAATCGCTTCTTTAATCCAATTGTATGCTATTTGAGAATCCGCTTTGAGAAAAGCCTTTCCAAATTGACTATATAACTGCCCAAGATTATTAAAACAATCTTCCATCACTTCATTATTTGGCAAAAACATGGTCACATTATCAAATTCCGACATTATATTCGCGCGTTGAAAAATTGGATTAGTAACAACGAACACAGAATCGTACAAGGTATTACCAGTTCTATCCACACCTATAGGTACGCTATTTTCTATGTCGAAAATTGTATCATTCATTGCCAAGATCGTATCACGAATGATAGAATAACTATTATCTAATCCTTCAAGATAATCGTAAATACTTACGTCGGGCTTCAATAACTTATTGATTTCATGAACTACTCCATTTTTGCACAGTTGGTTTCCCTTCACTATTGTACCATCACTAATTCTTATTTGTTCTTCATCAATATTAACAGTGAGATATTTCCCATTTAATGTCATTAATCTGAGACCTGTTTTAAGTTTGTTCTTATCAAAAACCAAGTTATTTAAATGAAATTTTAGTATATAATCTTCATCATAGCCTAATGACGAGAGTTGGTTCATACTTTCATTATTTACGACCCAAACTGTTAAGGATTGATCTCTTTCCAATTCCTTATCTAAACCATGCTCCGCCAATTTTGCTACGAATTTTGAATATTCTGGTTTAGATTTGAGATACTCCAATAAGCTAAGCGGTGATGATACACTCCCTGAATCGGATAAACTGTAATGATCTGACCATTTCTTTTGACACCCCATGAATAACAACATGAATAAGGCAGTCCATAGTAAAACAATATTTTTCATAGTTTTAATTTTTTAATCAATAGGATCAAATTGTAGATAGTCCATTGTGATTAATTTACCATCTAAAGACAATACTCTAAATGTGTGCGATGTAGTTTCAGGGAAATCTACTGTTCCAATCACCTGTGTACGTTTAGCATCCGCCGAGGTATTTGAAATTACCAGTCGTGGATGTATTTCTTGGTTATCTATTATGAACGAACATATTCCAGTATTGGATGTTGCTCTAGGACTTGGCCATACATAAGTCAACCTGTATTTACCTTTTATAATGGTTGGTGTTTGCATTTGAATCCATCCCGATTCACCTAAGGTGACTCTAAAGTGATCGTAATTCCTTACACCCGAGTAATATATACCATCTGCAGATCTTGCATTACGGTAAATCAATACATCTGATTTAGTTTCGGGTACAGATTGCCACACAATGCTAGATAATTCATTTGCAGAAAATGTCTTGTTATACTGCGAACCTAACGATCCGTTTTGAAAGGATGTAACATTTGCTGCAACTTCCGGATTGTTCGTAAATTCCCAAATTACCATTACTCTCTCTGGTACAAAAACTGGCATCCAATTATCTACTTCGTGCAAAACACCATTCTTTGCAATAATATTCGTCTTAATAATATTAATATGTTGTGAGGTAGTAGCATCCGGATTAATAATTAATGAAGCATTACCTTCAGATATTTGCATCAACTCATTTGTCGCTAATGTTTCCATATTCATCGTGGTTGTACCAGTAGGAAATTTTCCCAAATCAGAATAGGATTTCATCATAGGCAAAATATGATAAGCGGTGTATTTATAAACAGGATTGTTTTGTTCTTTATAGTCAGCACCTACAGTACTTCCAACTTTTTGAACCAAATCCTCAAATGATCTTATACCTTGTTGTAAATAAACTTCATTTGGCACAACGAAAGTCGTATACCTAAATCGCTGCTGGTAAGGTTTACCAAACTCATCTACAGCCTCTACGTATATTTGGTCCAATACTTGATCTAAGCCAGTCGCTTTTACAGCTTGTTCGAAAATGCTGTATCTTGAATCGCTAAGTTTTTTAAATATTGAGGCAGTGAGTGGTTCTAACACTTCATCAATACTATGTATAATACCGTTAGTCGCCTGAATATCAAACCTATTAAATCTTGACACACCATTGAGATATATTGATTCGAGTCCACCCTCTCTAAAGTCAATAAATAAATTATCATTTGTACTCGTTAAATTATCTATAGCTCCACTCTGAAATTGTGCTAGATCAACTTTTACATTAGGAATAAGGTGATACTTAACTAAGTAATTAGCGTCTTCTTTTGATAATTGATCCACAGAAGTAATATTCAATTTAGCTAAGTATTTCTCGACACCTGAATTTATCGGGGCAAAAAATGTATAGGTAGTGTTTAAATTTAAAGTGCTAAAAAGTTCAGCTTTACGAAGTACATCTATCCACATGGAATATTTATTGTCAGGATCTTCCTGAAGCAATAATGCGATAGGTTTTTCTTCAAATGCCATGTAAGTCTTATCCTCATACGCATCTTTACATGAGAAAAAGAAAATTATATTTAGTAACAATAAAACAAAGTGAAATGATCGGATGTTATTTCTTATTCTTTCCATAATTATCGTTAATTAAGTGGTGCATAGTATGGATTCTGTTCTAACAATGTGTTGTATCGAATTTCATCCTGATGAATTGGGAGATAATGAGCGTTTTCATTCAACAATATTGATCGAATTACAGGAGCTGATCCTCCAGATATTCCTTGCAAAACCTCTGTTATTAGGTATTCTTTATACTCGTATGAATTTCTCTTAGCAATTCTTAATAAATCATACCATCTCTTACCTTCTCCAACGAATTCTTTTGCTCGCTCTTGAAGCACCATATCCAACATATCGATTTGAGATTCGCTAATAGCTAATGGCCTAGATATCTGCGCTCGCGTACGAATATCATTTATCAATTCCATCGCTGCTGGATAGGAGCTTTGCCCCTTCATAATCAACGCCTCTGCTTTCATTAAATAAATATCTGCCATACGATAAATGATCCAATTTTGATCACTCTGAGGCCTAGCTATTGTAGTGCCTCCTTCTGCACCAATATATTTCCACAATTTGTAATCTGAGTTCGAATAAGAAGCTCCTGCACCGCGGACATCTTCAAGATTTTCTTGAAATAAACGGACGCCATATTGAGAAATTATCCAATTATTGGAACTACCAAATATTGACAAGAAATTGTTCGTTTGATTTTTTGTAAAATCAAATTGTACTTCGAAAATGCTTTCATTTGAATTCCCTGGATTAAACATCGTGAACCAATTATTTTTTCCATTCACTACTCCCTGAATCAGACCAACTCTGCCCGATTCTAACACATTGTTACAAGCAATAATTGCCTTATCATATTCTTCCATCCACAAATAGACATCTGCTAATAATGCTTGTATGGAATTAGAAGTAGATCTTCCTTTAGTTTCCCATACTGTTGGCCACGTATCTTTACTATTTTGTGCAGCTATAGATAAATCAGCTATGATTTGTGCATATATTTCTTCTTGGGATGATTTAGCTTTCTCGTACCTCTGCGAATCATTCATATAGGGCTCAGTAATTAGTGGTACTTCTCCAAAATTTCTTACTAAGTAGAAATAGCTTAATGCTCTTAAATAATAAGCTTCTGATTGAAAGGATTGCATTACCGCAACATTAAATGAAGGATCACGGTCTACAACATCTGGAGCATATTTAATGACCATATTAGAATAATTAATGATCTCATAAAAAGAATCCCACTTAACTAATGTATTTGAAGGTAACAGTGTCAAATTCTTAAACATGACTAAATCATTGTTAAAAAATCCACCAAGGGACAACATATTTCCACGTGCTTCTCCCCAAACCAACATAGTATTTACAGACTTTTGTAAACTAACGTATGCTGAGCCCAATACTGCTTCCACCTCCTCCTTGGTGGTCCAGTATTTATCTGTAATCTGTTCATTTGGCGGTAATACATCTAACCATTTATTGCACGATGTAGTGATTAATACCAACATTGACACGCACATATAGAGTAGTTTTTTCATATCTTAAACTTTAAAAATTTGCTAAAATTCCAAATGCGAATGTTCTAGGTCTAGGTGTATTCGCATTATCTCTACTTAGCATATAGATATTACTTGACAATGAGACCTCTGGATCTTGACCTGAATAGTTCGTCCATGTATATAAATCTTGTATTGTACCAAATACATCAAATTTTGTAACTCCTATACGTTGGATGAATGATTGAGGTAAAGAATAACGCAATGAAACTTGTTTCAATCTGACAAACGAAGCATCCTCAACAAATCTGTCGGAACCTAAATAATTATAGCCTTGGCCATACAGGGCTCTTGGAATATCAGTTTGGTCGCCCTCATGTCTCCATCTACGCAGAACGGCTGTACTCTGGTTGGAATTTCCATACATATTTTCTGTCTCAATGCGTGTTTGATTAACAACCTTTTGACCGAATCTACCATGCAAGAAGGTATTCAGTGTAAATGCTTTATACCGAATATCAATTCCACCACCTGTTGTAAATAATGGCATCGCATTTCCTAGGTAAACAATATCATACTGATTGATGATACCATTACCATCCATATCTTGATATTTTGCATCTCCCGCATATACTTTACGATTACCGTTTTGCACATGGACAGGCTGTCCATCTAAGTCATGGATAATATTATTTTCCATATCGCGTGCAAAGGTTTCTTGCTCATTTTGGTATACACCTAAATATTTATAACCATAAAATGAGCCTAAAGGATTTCCTTCAACAACTTTTGAAGCGTAGTTTCCATTACCGAAATTGTAGTTTTCGAACTGTAAGTTTTCTGGTAATTCAAGAATTTCATTTTGATTACGTGAGAAGTTTAGATTTGCACTCAATTTGAAATCCTTGGCACGAATTAAATCTCCTCTAAATATCAGTTCCCAACCTTTGTTAACCATTTTTCCTGAATTGAAAAATCTCATTGATCCGAATCCAGTAGAAGAAGGTAAGGTTATATCATTCTGTAATAAATCCGATGTTAAGCGATTGTATATTTCCCCCATCACATGCAAACGATCTTTAAAGAATGATAATTCAACACCAATATCCGTTTGTGTCACAGTTTCCCATTTCAAATTATCCAATTGGATACGTGTAGGTCGGATAGCTGTCATATCCATGTATCCAGGTACAATAGGCTGAAAAACTCCTAAGTAAGCAAAAGAACCCGACGGCGAATTGCCACTTTGTCCCCAACTGAATCTTAATTTAGCCATGTCTAAGAAAGAGAATTGCTTCATAAAATCTTCTTCCCCTAACTGCCAAGCCACACCAAAAGCAGGAAATCCTTTCCATCTATGTTGCTTTGAAATATTAGTATTCGCTTCCCATCGGTAGATAGCATTTAAAATATATTTATCCTTTAAACCATAATACAAACTCGTAATCGTACCAGCACTACGGCTCAATGAATTGCCAGACCCCATAGCAACTACTGCCGAGCCTACTGTCGGATCACTTAATGATTCTGAAGCATTACCTGAAGTCTCTGAACTATAACTAAAAGATCTAGACTCATTGGTTTGGAAAATTTGAGTCCCTATGATATTATGAATTTGATTGTATGTTTTGTTGAAGATGAATTTATTTTCTGTATTCAATGTAAGTCCATCAGAAATTAAATCAGAACCTCTGTTAAAAAATGGATCTGTCCAGATTACCCCAGTCACAGATTGTGGTAGAAATTTATTATTCTTATTTAATTTGGTTAAAAAGCCTACAGTTCCGATATAACGTAACCAAGGTTGAATCTCGTAAGTTCCCCTGAAATTAACTCTGCCTTGCTCTTCTGAGGTTTCATTAACAGATTCGTTGACCATTGCCACGGGGTTATACATTTTATTATCCGCGAATGATCCTTGGAAGTTTATCCTTGGAGTAAAATATTGATCTGTATAATTTCCATCCTCATCAATCACAAACGGACTCATATTTGGCATCTTACGCATAGCCATTCCACGTGGAGCTGCTACGCCCGAACCTGTCCAATTGCTATTTCTAGATGCTCTAGAATAATTCATATCCGCATTGATATTAAATTTGTTTGAGAACTTATAGTTAACACTAATCAATGCACTATAGCGCTGACTCTTCATTCCTTTCGTCGTCCCAACATCGTTTAAATATCCTAATGACACACGATATATTGCTTTATCACCCCCCCCACTAATCGCTAGTGAATTGTCCTCAACATGCCCCAATTGCGTCACTTTATCTAACCAATTTGTGTTTTGATTGTATTCATTAAAGTAGTTCCAGTCTGGATCATATTTTATTTCATTTGTATTATACAGCATATTGAGATAGGATGTTGCATTTTTAAATCCTAAATCATTAACTGTGTTCCATAGCGCATCTTGTACCATTGATACATATTGCCCTCCATCGAGCATAGGAATAGTTTCCGCTTCTTTGCGCAGGTTCAATTTTGAAGAAAAAGAGAATTGTGTTTTTCCACGGCGTCCCTTCTTTGTCGTAAATAATAAAACACCGTTAGCTCCTCTAGAACCCCAAATTGCTGTTGCAGCCGCATCCTTTAAAACTTCTATAGATTCTATATCGTTCGGTGAAATATTTATCAATGCACCAAAATCCTCATCATTAGCTGTCGAGAAGTTAAAATCATCAGCTATAGTCGTTGGATATGGAACACCATCTACCACAATTAATGGTTCAGAGTTAGCATTCAATGAAGTCGTACCTCGAATACGAATAGAACTCCTAGCCCCTGGATCAGCACTAGTTATGATATCCACATTTGCTAATCGTCCTTGCAATCCACTCTCTATTGAAGTGACAGTCATGCTCTCTAACTGTTTCATTTCAAATCGTTCTGTTGCAGTGACCTGATTTTTATAACTAATTCCCATATCATTACGAGTCTTAGCTGCCTCGGAGACTATGGATACTTCTTCAATACTTTGATGATCTTCTTGGAGTGTAATTGATATTGTTTGCTGCCCACTGTAAGGTATACGTATTGATTTATAGCCAATACAAGCTATTACGATTGTCAATTTATCCTCAACAGGTAACTCAATGTTATATTGGCCTTGGTTATCTGTAGATGCACCTTTCAAATTTCTATTATCTTTATTTTCGACGAAAACAGATGCACCTACCAATGGCGCATTTTTTTCACCTCTTACAATACCTGATAACACTTTTGATTTTTGAGCAAATGCAGCACTGGATATACATAAAAATGATAGTAATATAATTATATGTAGCTTCATTTAATTTTTGTTATAATGGTTAATAATCTGATGCCTTATTTTTTAAGTAATCCAGAGATTTTGTATACAGCACCATCACTAAATAACTTAGGCAGTTCATCTGAAACTCGAATTATCGTTCCATCAGTATCTACTAATTCTAAGTGTGTAGATTTGTCTTTTAATTCTAATTTTCTATATGAATTATATCCTATTAGTTTGGCTGTATTCCATTTACCTTGAACCCCAAAGCCTGCAAATGGATAATCCGATAATGAGTTATCTGGGACTGACACAAAATATGATTTTAGGTATTCAGCGAGTTCAGTATTAGAAGATGGAATAGCACCTGAACTAATTCCTGTTAATACCGTTTGATTGTCGGGAGCAAACAAAATGAACCTATTTCCAAACATGAAAGGTAAAGTACGACCTACCTCTAAGTGTCCTACACGAGCCAACAATTTTGCAAACTCGGAAAATTGCCTCAAAGGATTGTTAATTGTTTCAGCTCCAGGGATAGTACTTTTAATAGTTCGAGCGTCAGATTGAAACGCTAACGAAGGCTCATAGGCATTTCCATTATACCAATTTCCGTTCAAACGTATAACACCATGTTCTGAATTTTCAGTATTATAGTTGGTCGATGAATACAAATTCCCTCCGAATGTATAGACATAAGAAAATGGGTTACGTGTACGAAAAACCTTTGTAGTATTTAAGTTATCAACCTTACCATATATAATATGTTCCGATACTAAAATCTCTTGTTGACGAGTAGAAAGAGGAACCAATATACCATTTTCATTTTCTACCATTATGTTTTCGTCACCATACACTAAAGGATTTCCTTCAGACCAAAAAAGATAGCTCTCACCTACAATTGTATTTTTAAGTGTTTCATCAGAAGGTATTAAGAGCGTAAACTCAATGTTTTTGCTTGATAAAACCTGGTATAAATCAGTATTCACAAGCATATGCATAAACATTCTATATTTAGGATTCACAAAAACAGGACCTGTTACACTATTGAACATGTCTGGAACAAGTACTTTATTGAGACCATAATAAACTCCATTGGATCCAATAGCTTTATCTTGCACATCCAAATTAGGATTAAATACTATAGGCGTGCCATATGAAGATTTGATATTTTCATTCTTACCTATTTCAGAAGGAAACACGATATTACCTTGATACACGTGATTATACATAATCAATGAAAGTGGTAATAAATCAACTTCCAAAAGTGAGTTGTAATAAGGCGAAAAATATGTCTGATACAAACTCTGTAGTGCTGCGTTATTAGGTGCAAATACATTATATGCACGATAGGTGAGTTGACCTAAATTAGCATAATCCGGCATCCCAGACTCACCATTATATGACCACTCAGATGCTATAGGGGGCAAAACTCCATGATTCACAATGAATAATGAGTCTCCAGCTGCTGCATAATTTAATGTTGTCTGTTCATCATACCAAAATGTTTTAAACATATCATATATTCTTATGAAATCACTATACTTATCATTTTTAGCTATCTCTTTATACACGGTATTCAATGGTTGAATAACTTGATCCACTAGATATACATACCCATTATCTGCTGGAATGGCATACTCACTTACCCCCGCATTACTCACATTAAATCCTTGACCACCTTTCCACGACCCAGTGCCATAGAAATATTCGTAATTAGATACGGCTTCAATACCTTTAGTTGTAAAATGCTGCTGTGAAAAAACAGGCAGGAATCTGTCTTTGTGAAATACTTTTTTCAATCTTCCATCGGTAAAATCGGTTTCTAAGCTAATAGAATCACTACTTCGTGATCGATGCTTATAATAAAGCCCCGCTAAAAGAGGTTCATAACCTTCACTACCCTCAGGTTGATAATTTTGTAATCTCGTCTTACCATATGCATAATAAATTAGATGATAACCTATCAATTTCTTCAATTCATTTTGGTGAATTTGAGAAATCGATGTTATGTTTTTCTCTTTGAAATAAGCTATAAAAGCCTCATCATTGGGCGCAAAAACTGTTGTAATCGTTTTACCGTCAAGAACATCTTTAAATCCTGTCTTTTCTATTCCCTCTAAAAAAATGCTATAATTTCCCTTTTCTCGAAGTATCTCAAAAGCATTTCCTCTTAGCCAATCTGGACGCTCATAATGACTTATTATCTCCTTCTTAGCACAGGAACTAATCACTACTAATAAAGAAAGATATAATATAAAAACTAATCTATTTTTCATTTTAATTTCTTTTTGTTTTAATAAATGTCATAATTAGAAAATTCAATAATAGACTAGGCAGTGTCGGTTTGTGTTATCACGATCATATTTTATAGTTTTAGTTAGTTAATTCGAATTAATATTATTCCCAAGTGTGTTTAAGTAGACTTCTATATTTAAATATCCTTTGTTTTTATTATTCGTACTCAATAACAAAGCGTCAGTAGAATCATTTGGATTGAGTTTTAATATTTTTTCCCAATCATCTGGGATACCATCGTTATCTGTATCTTTCAATGAATCAGCAGGTCTATAGTTTCCTAATCCCCCATTTGACAATTTCAATTCACTTTCTTCATGCAATAATTGCCCTTCTTTACCCAACGATATAAGCTCATTAATCATTAATTGATCTACCTCATCTCGATTAGGTAAAGTTGCTCCAACATTATTCACAACATATGAATAAGCCTCTGCTGCGGATAAAGCATGATTAATACTGGGGTATTCATTGAACTCATTTTTAAGTTTAAAATTTTTAGGTTCTAATCCAGGATAAAATGCTGCAGTACTCTTTATCAATTTCCCATTCAACTTACCATCATAATTATTATCAAAATAATTTCCGCCTTCGAATAGATCAAAGTACGAATTACCTCTTGAGAAAGGCGTGGTTATTGACTTAGGAGTTGATGGTCCAGCTATAAAATAATTATTTAAAATAACTGCTTTAGATTCTGACTGAGAATCTGCCAAGATATATCCATTCGCAGAAATTTGATGATTCAAATTAGTACGATTAGCATTACCAAAATTATACACCACATTATTCACAAACTCAGTGTAACCTTTTACTTTTGGATTACGTGTTTTGTTACTTATATATAAACTTTTAAGAATAGAGACTTTACCAGAAGACTGAATTAAACTTCCCGCAGAATGATTATAAAAATGTAAACCTTGTCCTATGATACAATTCTGAAGTGTTATTCGATCAATTTCTGGACCTTTTTTATCCCAATTCACAGAAAAAACTTCATCTAAGCCCCAACTAAATGATAGGTGATCAAGCATAATATCGTGACCATTAGAAATTCCTGAAGCATCTTCATTCTTACTTGCATCACCATTTTTCCCTAATCTTATTCTTAAATATCGTGCTATAGTATGATTTGCACCGCTAAAAGATACTGTTCTACCATATAAAACAACGCCATCTCCAGGAGCGGTATGCCCGGCTATTGTCAAATTAGATGCTACTGTTAATTTGGTTTTCAAATAAATGATTCCCGAAACTTTAAAAAGCACAAAGCGGCCAGGTTTACTTACCGCATCTCTAAAAGAACCTTCGCCTGAATCATTCAAATTTGTTACAAAATAAATCGATGGATTAGAATGCCCTCGAGCACCTTTAGCAAATCTGCCAAAACCTTCAGCTTGAGGAAAAGCGAGAATATTCTCTTGAGCGTATGCATTGGTAATAAAAATTAACAATACAATAACAGCCCAAGAACTTTTACGTACTTGATAAATTAAATTGCTCATAATTTTGGCTTATATTAGAAGTATACGAAATACTTCTATCTGGTTATTTAAATATCAGAATTATTAGGAATATAACTGCCCTGCTCTATCCTGTTATGAAGGCAATTCTTTTATTGTACTAAAATAGAATCCTATGAATAGAATTTTATTTTAGCACAATAATTTATTTGATTAATTTGAAGATTTCTGTTCCGGCTAATAGGACACATCCTAATCCGTAATCTTCAAAATCAGGTTGTTTTTCAATAGTTACAGGTTGTCCATCCTTAGGTTCTTTTCCGGTGGATTGCACATATCCTAAAAACCCATTGGGTTGAAGCGACTCATTTACAATCGCCTTCCAACCCTTTTCTATCGCAGGCCTATAAATTTTAGCATCTAAATAGCCGTTGTTGACGCCCCATGCCATACCATATACAAATAATGCGGTTCCAGAAGCTTCCTTACCTCCATAGTGATCTGGATCATGTAAACTTACATTCCAAAATCCATCAGAACGTTGTAATGGAATGAGTGCCTCTGACATTTTTATAAAATCATCTAAATATTCTCCATAATGTGGATCCGTTTTTGGCAATTCTTGTAATACCAATGCTAAAGCAGCTATCACCCACCCGTTACCTCGAGACCAATAACAATCTTCACCATTAGGTTCTTGATAAGGTGGAACAAAATCCTTATCTCTCCACCACAATTGATCTTTTGGATTCCACAATCCACCTCCTTCTACATACTTACAATGATGATACATTTTGTACATGTAGTCGAAATATTTTGTATCATTGAAAGTCACACCTAATTTTACAAAAATTGGCATTGCCATTTGTATAGCATCAATCCATGTCCAATCGTTAAAACGACCACTATTGATAACAGAATCAATATTCTTTTTAATAGCATCAATTCGTTCAGGCTTTGGATCAATACGGTATAAATCAATGTAGGTCATACCACAGTTCTGATTATCTGCATGACGAGTATATACCTCTCCTCGCACAGGTTTCCAATTATGCTTTTCACCCCATTCCACAGCATAATCATAGTAACGCTTTTGTTTATCAATTTTGTAGAAGGCCATCAAACCTTCATAATAAACCCCTCTCGTCCATATATTAGCAGGCCTTTCTTTATTCGTCACAATAGTCTTAACCGGATCAGGCCATTTTGCCATAAAATAATCATTTGCTGTGCGCAAATCTTTAATCACAGCTTGCTGAGTCGTAAAATTCTGAGCAGACAATGTCAATGCACTACAGCCTAGACTTATGAATAATAATATGTTTTTCATATTCATTATGGCATCTTTTTAAATCCTTCTTTTTTAATCTTCCAAGTATCATCCTTTGGAAATCCAGGAGCATTAGAATCAGAACTATCCCAACCTTCAAGCATCATAGCCACTGTTGTCAATACACCACCATTTCCGGGTAGGTATATTCTCAATCTATCGTCTTGATAATTATGTCCATTTTTAAGATATGTATTGGTTTTAATATCCATAAAAAGAGCATCCAACGCTTTATTTGGAAGACCTAATCTTGCGGCATTCATCGCTGTCATTGGAAAATCCCATCCCCATGTTTCATTCCATAACCACCTATCCCACACTGTATCCAAGGTGTTTTTCATTATACTCTTATCTAACTTTGGAGACTCAGGCACCATTCCCAAGGCACCAAGAACTGAAGGATGATCTGTCATCCATTTTTCAAATGTGTAAGAGTCCTTGGCTGTCTCGGTAGAAAGATATACGTTATCTTGTATAGGTAGGGGTGCTAACTTTGTTATAACATCATCCCACTTTTTATCTCTTGGTTCTCCAAGGCGCTCCTTCCATTGTTGCGCCACACGTAAGGCCCAATCCCAATATGCAACTTCATAAGGAGGATTTTTGGTCTCTGCCGCTCTGAAGACCTCTTGTGAAGGAATCAGTCCATATCCTAAATCATATTGATTTTTTTCTTTATTATAGTACGTAAAGTCTACCATAAATTCTGCTGTCTCATGAATTAAGGATTTGTATTTATTTAAGACTTCAGTATTTGGATTATGTCGGTATAGGAGCTCCGCCATATAGATCAAATGAGGTTGCTGCCAAATTAAAAATGCCGCAACTGAAGAAGGACTTTCATCCCCGTCATTACTTGTCATCTTAATCCAGCGCACTCCTTTATACCCTTGACGTTCAGCTAATTTCTTAGCTTTTTCAAATGTTCTGAAATAATAATCCAATGTCCCTTCCATCAACTCGGGTCTACCCCACAGTGCGAAGTGAACCCCATGCCACCAATGCATCTCAGTATGAGGTTTACCGAACCAACTATTAAATGTTAACCCTGTCTCCTGTGGTGGGTTATCCCCCAAACACTGAACTCGTGTTAAGTATTGCGATAAGACAACTCTTCGTTCTAGCTCATGCGCTCTAGGATCTGTACTTCCTTCAAAATCAACAGCAGCCCCAGATTGCCAATACTTATTCCACGCAACAGTACTTTCTTTTGCAGCTTCATTATACAACCCATTATTATCAAATTTATTCTCATCACTAAATTCAAATGAAAAATCGAAAGTTGAATTTGATGAAGATGGTTCTACGACAAAATAATGAGACTTTGCTTCCGTGATATTAGCTTTTGAAAATTTCAAAGACGTGAAATATTCAGAACCTTGCAAAGTATGCTTTAACACGGCATTGGATTTACTTTGTGTTACTACAGTTGAGGTATGTAAATCATCATTTGTATAATTTGCTCCTTCATCCAAAAACACTCCTGTAGGATACGGATAACGTATGAATAATTTTATACGGTTCTGTGCCAACAATTTTGATTCTATCTTAACCCCTATTTTATCGAGTTTTTGATAAGAAGCTGTCTGTACTTTAACTGGTACACCTTCAATCTCAAATGAGCTAGTAATAATACCAGACCAAAGATCTAACCTTTGTGCTATGTTAGCTATATCATTTACTTCTGCACGTCTACCATCCTTTAAATACAATTCAAGACCTACATTCCCCATCTGTAAGCGATGTGGATTTGCCCTAAAATAATCCGTAGCTTCTTTTTGACGGCCTTCTTCTTTATGCTGAATACTGTATAACGCATTTCTACCTTCATTATTAAAATCATATGATTTTAATGTTTCCTCAAACTTATAATTATTAGGGTTTTTAAAACTGTCCCATGCCCATTCTGATTGCGTGCCCAACGAAACCCCTGGTCTATAATGCTCTGGAAAAGATTGCATTCCAGTCACATCCACAGTATAGGCAAATGTTCCATTTCCGACTGTCAATGAGTTCAAAATATCTACTTTAGTATTAAAAACATTATGACGTTGGACAACTTTTTTACGGTCAATTTTGGAGACTTGAAAAGATTGCAATAACAGCAAAGCTATTGCTAGTTTAATTAATTGGTATATTTTCATGGCATCTAATTAGTATTATTTAAGCAGGGTCAACCCCATCAGTCCAACAACAACTTCATTGGTTTCTGTTAATAATTTCAATGATTTTAGTGATCTAGTTTTATCCAATGGTAAGTCCAATAGAGTAGCTGCTCCTCCATTGATTGCTCTTGACGTGAAACCTTTAATCTCATCGTACTTCTTGAGTGAACCACCTTTATACAATTCACCTGAATTTAATTTTATACGATAAGGAATTAAATCATCAGCTATTTCAAAAGCATAATTATCATCAAGAAAATCTTGTTCTATTGGCCACCAATTGGTTGGATTTTTCATATTTAAAGTATCAGAAGATCCATCATGATACTTCACTATGATTTTGGCATTCACCATTTGAGACTGCATCGGATTTGTTGATCCTGCAACTATGAAGTAAGCTTTAGAAGCATTACCACTCAATACAATATCTACCTCAGTAGGATAATTGTCCCATCGACTTGTAAAAATGATGTTTTTATCATTTCCTTTAATTAAAAATGGAATCCCTAAATAATTAACTAAATCATTTTTACGACTCGCCAAGAAACCTGTATCATCGATATTTGCTGTTACCAAAGGATAACACCAATTGCCAATACCTTGTGTGGGTAATTGTAGTGTTGGAACTTCAGGACGAGGTGACAGATATTTTTGTTGGAAAATATTTGAAACACGATCGTTATACTTCGAAGACAAATCGATAGAAGTATACTTCCCTTCATTAGGTATATCCCAATTGGTTATTGAAATTTTTGAAACACTATTGTTTGATTTTAAATTGAAAATGTTTGTTCCTTTCGTAAAAATTGAGAAAGGAAGATCTATTTTTTCCTTCGCGCCTGCTTGTAAGATTTTATCCAACTTAAATGTTCCTTTACTCAGGTATATTGATTTTGAAGAAGCAGAAACATTATGCAACGTCAGCTCCACGCTATTATCATTGACGTGATAAGAATGAGCTATTGGCTGTATTAAATCTACATTGATCGGAAACCAGCATGCTATATTATCTTTTTTCCCTTTTACAAAAAAAGTTCCTTTATGTTCTTTAGCTGAGAAATTGAATATTGTCCCTGTATGGTTTTTTACTATTTTTTGAGGATCGAATACTTCAATTACACTAAATCCGGCAGGTAAATTTATTTTAAATT
Source organism: Sphingobacterium bovisgrunnientis (assembly GCF_009829085.1). Lineage (GTDB taxonomy): Bacteria > Bacteroidota > Bacteroidia > Sphingobacteriales > Sphingobacteriaceae > Sphingobacterium > Sphingobacterium bovisgrunnientis. The sequence continues at coordinate 115,263 of NZ_WUQY01000001.1, read as the reverse complement.
CATCTGAGAATGCATGCTGAATAACTGATGTATCAAAAATAATATCAGATCCTGCATATTCAACTTCAATATGAAAATCTTGAGATTTTTCTGTCTTAAAAAGTATAATTGGATTTCCTATTGACTCTTCTTTTAACGTCCAGGATACTTCCTTACCATTAATAAGGACACGTTTTACAATAGTTGTGTAAACTGGAATTTCTAAGTGTAGTGCAATTGGAGAAGCATACTTAGTTTTAATAGTATACTTATTGGTATTATTCTCCTTTTTAAAGTTGTAACTCCAATGCGGAGTTACTAGCTCAGCAAAATCCCAATCCGCTGGAAATCCAGGTTTAATAGATACAAAGCCATCTAATAATTTTGGTAAATAACCAAATAATCCTTCAGTAAGTGTACGAGAAGCTACACCTATCGGATCTGCAAAATCACGGTATAATTCACTTCTGTAAGCGTCATAATGTGATAATTGTTGAAAATTACCTGGACTTATTCCGTGGTACATACTTTCTATTACATTACTTTTCCACAAGTGAAAAGCTTCATCACTTCGTCCTGATTGCCAATATGCCAATGATGCTTGCAGATTTTCGGCCAAAGCAACGTTGTTAACAGACCATGTATACGGTTGCCAAGTCGATGTAGCTAGTGTATACAAATTATCATGTTGCTGCCCATCAACTTGAATAGGAATTTTTGGCAAATAATTATTTATATACTGCGTATTTTGATAATTTTCAAAACCATCTAACATGTGTGCATCTGCGACATGATAAATAGTCCACAAACCTGGCTTATCATGGACAAGTTGTTGACCGAGCATATCTTGAAATTCAGCAAAATACCCCCGATCTTTCAACCACAATTTAGATTTCATTGCCTGCAAAATTTCTTTTGCCTCTTTTTCATAAATTGTAGGATCTTTGTTAATGATTTTAGCCAACTTCGCCGCAGCGACGTTCGCACGGTAATTATACGCAGTAGTATGAGCTACTCCCCCACCAGAATACTGCAAACCGTCACTTGCCCATATTGCACAATAGGCATCATATAAACCGTCACGTTTGAAATTTCGCCTTTCCCAATCCAAATGGCGTTCTATAGCCGGCCATAAATCCACCAAATACTTCGTGTCTCCGGTATAATCAAAATGTGAAAATATCTGATCGAAAAACACCAAATTCATATCATAATGATGTGCCACTTTATTATTATTGGGATTTCGAGATATATAACCACTCGAAAACATAGAAGTCCCCAGTTCTTCAATATGTCTTGCTAGATTGAGAGCTGTATCCATGACAACTTTTGCGGAAGAAGGTTCTAATACCTGGGAGTTAGAATAACTACTGAAATGCTCTTTAGCCCTATCATGCCAACCCAATGCATCAGCTGCATAGGCTCCACGCCATGCATTCAATCGCATCCGCCAAGCAACTGCACCATGTAAAAAAGTAGGACTCTCCCAGATAGCGTCAGCAGCCAAGGCCAACGTAGAACCAAAAGTATTGATAAAGCGATCTGGAGTTTTTAATTGAATACGATTAGCAATCATAAGTCGAGCTTCGTCTGCATTTTTCCACTCATTGGCTAATTGTTTTTCATCCACATTACCATTCGTTTTCTCACGAGAGATACTTATATAGATTGGCTTTGCTTCAAGTTTATATGGAACATAAACAATAGGATTTTTTGAGTTTTTGGCTTCAATTAATTTTATATCATTAATTAGTGAATTTGCATCTCCTTGCTGTACTCTGTGCGTATTAGAGAATGTTCCATACAAATATTCGTCGTTTTTCCTTCTATTGAGGTAATGCAGTTCAAATGTATTTTTTTTAATGGTATAAGTATTATTTATACAATATTCTGGCAGGAGATAAAAACTAGACTCCGGATCGGCGCCAATATCACCAGCACGACTAAAAGTAGAACCACTTGCTCCCCCATAGATTGCAAAAAGGCTTACCTCACTTGAAATGTTTTGTGATTCTATCTTCACAATCATTCCTTCTTTTTGATAGTGTGATAATACGGATATTGTTATTTGCCCATCGCCAAGTGATATGTCCTTGATCCGATAATTCATACGACCAGACTGCAATCTTGTTTCTATGTAATCTGCATCAATTAACCTTTTATTTTTCCCTTTTGCTTGTATAACAAATTGTAAATTTCCGCCCATTCCGGGCATATATAATGCAAATTCTGGTAAATCACCAGCTTCGACACGCGAAGCTAAATTATTTCCATAAAGAGCCTTATTAAATCTATATTTTCCATTGACTAGCAGAAAATCCCCGTTGTCCTCTGTATAGTGAAGACTTCGCTGATTTTTCTGCCAGTGTTTAGATTGCCCATGAATATTGCTTATGCATAGAGAAAGAATAAAACCCAACAAAATATTTCGTAGCATATCTTTTCTAGTCAAATGAAGTATAGGCTTTACCGTTAATTTTCACATTTTTCAAATTAACATTTTTTAGTTGATCAACTTTATAAGGCTCTTTAACACCATTAATGGTACAATCTATCATCGTAAAATTTGTTACAGGAGATGATTCATAGGCTGCTGAAAGAACAGCGTATTTTCCACCTTGACTAACATTTAATTTTTCTACCCAGATATTTCTAATAGTTGGGATATGGTTTCCTGGCTTTTCATAGAACATATTAAATCGAACTGCAGCCTCTTTGTATTGCCCTACTTGTGTGTTGTAGAAAAAAACATTTTCGATTACCCCACCACGGCTAGAACTAGTCTTGATACGTAAGGCTCTGTCTAATTCTTTGCTGTCCATCGTATTATTTAGCGCATATATATTTCGTGCACCACCACCAATTTCACTTCCTATTACTACACCACCATGTCCTTCTTTGAACATACAATTTTCAATAATGTGATTCTCCGCAGGGTGTCCAATATTTCTTCCATCTTGATCACGTCCAGATTTTATGGCTATGCAATCGTCTCCAGTATCAAAATAGCAGTCTCTTATCCATACATTTTTACAAGCCTCTGGATTTAATCCATCGTTATTGGGACCAAGTGTTACGACTTTTACTCTTTCTACTAATACATTTTCACATAATACCGGATGAATATTCCACATAGGTGCATTTATCAATTTCACATCAGCAATCCATACATTTTTACACAGATACGGTTGTATAAAATTTGGTCTTAAAAAATGACCATCACCATAAACACGATCGCGAGGATTTACCTCATCAGCCATTTGTTGATGTAATTTAGCTCTGGCTGGTTTTTGCTCCCCAGGACGGCTCTCATTCCATCCATAATGACGCGCGCCACACCAATACCACCAATTATCCATGTCAGCATTTCCATCTAATAATCCTTTTCCAGTAATGGCGATATTCTCCTCTTCAAATGCATAAATGAATGACGAATAATTCATACATTCCATTCCTTCCCAACGGGTGAATACAATTGGATAATCGGAGCTATCACGACTAAATAGAAGTGTAGCACCTTCGCTAATATGTAGATTCACATTACTTTTTAAGTAAATAGCTCCCGTTAAGAAAACACCCTTTGGAACAACTACTCTACCACCACCCTCATTATTACACTTTTCTATAGCTTCACGAATTGCATCTGTATTTTTATACTTTCCATCTCCCACTGCACCAAAATTTTTGATGTTATAGTCCTTGTTTCTAAATGTTGGGGCTTTTATTAATTTCTTTAGTTTCTTTACTTCTTCTAAAGGCTGTTTAGATGAGGTCCAAATTGTTTCTTGGCTAAGTGTAACTAAAGCCATGAAACACATAAAAATACATAAGGTAAGTTTTTTCATTATAAGCATAAATTTAAATTGGATTATATGATTTGAAATACGAAGGGTTTAATAGTTGATTAGCTGAATATTTGGTGGCTCCGAGCGAATTTTTGTATTAGACTTGGATTACGCTCCCTTACATAATTCTTAATCTCTGCATATGGAAGTGTACTTCCAATTGATTTCAATTTAAAGGAAGTGGATGCTGAAAATTCAAATCCACTCGTAGGCAATTGGCAAAAACTATCTATATTGGCAAAGAACTCCCTTCGGGTTATTGTTCGTTGTGTTGAATTCTCAAGTAAGGTCATTGATTTATAATGGTTATCAATATCTAAAATACCCATCCCAAACGCTTTGAGTATCCTGCAGTGTCCTGAAAAAGAGCTATAAATCTCTACAATGCCTATTTGTCTCCACAATGTTACAGCATAAAATCTTAAACGTCTTCTACCTAAAAAAGAACAATAAATTATCCAATGATTAGATTCTATATTAGGCAGCCCATCATTATCGCTTTGCTCTCCTGAATGGATATTAAAAAGCAATACGCTTGCTAATGAGCAAATATTTTAACAACTTTACGTAAAAGTCAAAAGCGCATCATTATCACTATGTATAAATCAATCTTTTCAACTATATTAATTTTCGTATCAATTGTAAGTTTTGCTCAGCCACAACCCACATTACAACAAAAGTTGCAGTCTAATCTTTCCTTACAAAATCAATTTCAGGTCTTATTAAATCAGTCAAGAAGCCAGGATGTACATTTCAAAGTAATACGTAAATCTAATATTGAAATCGTACAACGAAATATCGCTGATTCTATAGCAAAATATACAAAGGAAATAGCCTCTCTGAAAAGCAATTCATCTTCTTCGGTACAACAAGTACAATCTTTGAAAGATTCGGTACAAACGCTATCTCAAAGTTTAAAAATTGAGCAAGACAAAACTGATAGTATTTCTTTTTTAGGTATTGATTTTGGAAAGTCTTCTTATCACACGTTAGTATGGACGATCATTGGCGTTCTTGCAGTTGCGCTATTTATTATATTGATTTCTTTTAGAAAAGCTAAAGTAGATGCTGTAGAACATCAAAAAACTGCAGAGGAAGTTCAAAATGAATATCAAGCTCACAAAAAGAAAGCCTTAGAAACAGAACAAAAACTAAAACGTCAATTGCTTGATGAGCAGATGAAACGGGATTCATAATATGAACCAAGTTATAAGTATACTAGAAGAGCCAACTAATTTGTAAGTTGGCTCTTCTAGTTTTACAGCATGCTAGTACTAATAACCCGGATTCTGCATTGCTTGTTTTTCTGCTGGAGACAGTGCTATTCCATTTTCATTTGTAATAGCATCCAAGAATGATTGCGGCAGTGGTCTGTAGTAGTGCGTATTCGGATTGAACACTGAATTTCCTCTTACAAATCCATCGTTGAATGCTTTCCATCTTGCTTCCAACGTTTTCGTACGCGCTAAATCCTCCCAGCGATACAATTCTCCACACAATTCTCTTGTACGCTCATTCAATATAAATTGCAACATCTTTTGCGCGTTACTTGTAGCACCCAGTTTGTTGTAAATTGGGAGATCAACAGGCGAATTGTAAATATCGTTCACAGAGTTGATCACAAGTGACGAAGTAGTAGAAGATGTCGATACAGGCATGTCGTTGTTTGACTCGTAGTATGTGTTCTTATTCCAATAAATTGCACCTTCTGCGGAGAATCCACCACCTTTGCCTGCAGCATATTGATTGTTTAAATACGATTGTCCACCATCAATATGCTTGGTTCTATCTTCCCCTTCTTTAAATCCTGCGCGATTTCGTAGTCGATTTATCCATGCAATAGCATTTGCATACTGTCCTTCGCCCTTACGCACATAAGCCTCTGCTACCATCAATACATCTTCAGCTGAACGCGCCATGATAGCGTCACGAGTACCAAATTGAGATGCAATATTAATACGATAACCATCACGGAATTTGGACAATGCGACATAGCGTGAATGCGTACTCGCTCCTTGTGCCAAGAAATAGCCATAATTGCCATGTGCACCTACCCAGGCTTGAGGTTGTCCTTCAAAATATCTTACAAACGTATGTGTATTTTGCATTACACCAGCCTTTGCTACCGATGTAAGATCTGTACCAACTTTAGTAAATCTATTATCTCCCGCGTTATTAACAATATATTTAATAGCTAAATCTCCACCTCTAAAACGTTTTGTGCCAGCTACAGTTCCTGAAGGACCTATTGCAGCTTGTTCTGCCGTCCAAGAAGGAGCAGTATTTGTATTGTTGCTACCATACGTAGTGATAAAAGATTTCCAAAAGCGAGAATCATTCACACGATCAAAAACATCTAAAGTGTAATTTGTTGATCTAGCATATGAAAATTCACGACCACCAGAAATATCTCTTGAAGTACCTGCCAAATCTTGATAAACTGCTGGATAATACAAATGGATTTGATTACCATAACGTCCCCAAGTCGCTTGATCGTCTGAAAATTGAGCCGACAATACAACTTCAGATACACGCTCATTTGCGCTATTTGCTCTTTGGTAATCCCATAATTCCGTAAAATCATTTACCAATGGATGCGCATTTACAACTTCTGTCCCATATTTAATCACCGCATCTAAATCAGAACTCACAAAATTTGTATTCCAACCGCTATATAATTCACTTGCTCTAGTAAGATGTGATTTAGCCAAATAGTGAGCTGCCGCCCATTTCGTGACACGACCAAATTCCGTTCCCGTAGGTTTCAATAACTTATAAGCTTCTTCCAAATCTGAAATGATTTGTGCAAAGCACTCTTCTTCAGTATTGCGTTTGAAATAGGTGGATACACCATCAGAGGGAGTCAATTTAAGCGGTACACCCCCAAATTGAGTAACCAGTTGCAAATAGAAATAACCGCGCATGAAATAACCTTCACCCAGACGTACATCATAGTTGCTATTAGATTTATCATAGTATAAGGGAACGTTTTGAATCAAGGTGTTAGCCGACTCAATTCCTGAATACATATTATCCCATAGTGGTGCGATATTTTGCCCGCCATAAGTCGATTCTGTTGGATTTAAATCCGTACCATAACTATTAAAACTTGGAGATGCATTATTTGCATCTGTAAATTCATCTACCCCGAGATTGAAAAGCGCCATGCCCCAAGTGTAGTTGAATTTGAATTTCAATTTGGAATACACACCTGTTGACAAATCGTCTAGACCTTGTACAGTCGTAAAAATGTGCGTACTAGGTGGGCTAAGTTGTTCCTCTTTTAAAAAGTCTTTACTACAAGACTCAAAGATTGATATACAAGCAACACCTAAGACAGACGCTGCTATTATTTTAAAATTAATTTTTTTCATCTTTTTCTTTTTAAATATTAATCAGCGTTACTATTAAAAACCTACACTTAAACCCAAAACAAAACCTCTGGTGGTAACTGAAGAACCAATTTGATTGGAGTTGTTGTTGTAATTCGAAAGGTCTGTATCTAAAAAGTCGATTTTTGAATATAACATCGCAGGGTTCATTAGCTGACCATAAATTTTAATGTTACTAGCACCTATTCTTTGAAGTTTATTCATTGGCACATTATATCCAAAACTTACATTTCTCAATTTTATAAAAGATCCGTCTCTATAATTCATAGAAGAGCTGTACGTGTCTGCCGCTTCACCATTAGAACCAGGCATATAATATTCTGCGTCTTCATTTACACCCGGGATAAAATAATCCAACTTACGCTGCATATAACGGCCATCCAACGTCGCTGCTCCAGCATTCACTAAGAATCCCCAACGCGAATAGATGAAAAATGAAAGCTCAAAATTCTTATAATTAAGTGTATTGGAGATACCACCAGACCACTTAGGACGATAAGACCCTATAATTTGTCTATCAGTATTTAGATCAATTTTTCCGTCAGGAACTCCATCAGGACCACTTAAATCTTTTACGCGGATTTGCCCTGGCTTTCTTCCAAATGTAGCAGCTTCAGCTTCCTCCGAAGTTTTCCAAATACCATCGTATACCAAATCGTAAGCTACAGCCAATTCACTTCCTACAAACCATCTATTACCTACATCTTGCAAATTTCCATTCGCTAATTCCACGATTTCACCTTTATCTTTTGACCATGTCAAAGATGTACTCCATTGAAAATCTTGTTTCTGGATATTCACGGTATTTAATTGAAGATCGATACCCCAACCTTTTGTTTTTCCAACATTAGCATTTGTCGATGTATAGCCCAAGATAGATGGGATAAGCATTGACATTAATAAATCATCAGTCTTAGTGCTATAAACGTCTACCGCACCATTGATTCTATTATTGAAAAATCCATAATCCAAGCCCACATTAAATTGTGTTGTACGTTCCCATCCTAATTGAGGATTAGCCATTTTTTGTGGATTTGCTGCCGATGGATCTGAAGCCACATATCCTGGGACTGATGAGGTACCACTCCAATTATAAAATATTTGTGTAAGACCTCCTTTTGAGGCGTAAGGACCGATACCTTGGTTACCTACTACACCCATACCTGCTCTTAATTTTAATGCATTTACAAAAGATGCATTTTGCATGAAATTCTCTTTGTCAATACGCCAAGCCAAAGAAACGGATGGGAATGAATCCCATTGGTAACCAGGCGCAAGAACCGAAGAGCCATCCCAACGTGTGAATGCTGTTAATATATATTTGTCTTTGTAGATGTAGTTCAAACGTGCAAGATAGGACTCTAATTGATATTCACGCAATCCCGTACCATATGATCCTGTAAATCCTCCAGAAGAAATGTTGTACCACAGTTCACGTGCACTGTATACATCCGTAGCGCGCATAGTCGCACTTTCGAAATTATAAGCTGACGCTGACTGTAAGAAAGTTAAACCTAACTTATGATCCGTACCAAAATCTCTATCGTAAAACACCAAATTGTCCAATGTCCACGCCATAGTTCTATCCGGACTGTATGTCACTGCATTATTGCCATCACCGTTAATACCTTCTGCAGCGTTCGCAATACCTAATCTGTAATGTCTATATTCTGGACCAAACTGCATTTTATAGCGTAATCCTTTCAAAGGAGAAAAGATATTTCCAAAATCTATTTGTCCGAAAAAGCTACCCGTAGCCACTAAACTTTGACGCTGATTGGTATTGTGTTCCAATTCATTGATGGGGTTTATTATATTGATATCACCAGCAGCTGGATTGCGCAGGTAATTTCCATCAGCATCAAAAGGAACTGTCCACGGTAGCATACCACGCAAAGCATTGTAATAATCACCAGCTCCTGTAGTAGATTTTGTAAAACTGTATCCGTAATCTTGGTCGCCATACGTCAAATTCATATTCAGCCCCATGGTAAACCATTTGGTAGGTGAAGCTTCATAACTAATTTTCGAGGTAAATCTTTCATACAATTGGCCTGGTTGGGTTGCATCTTGTTTCAAATAACCAAATGAACCATATCCCTGCGTAATATCAGTACCTCCAGATACACTCAATGTATGCTCCGTCGATAGTGCATTCTTTCTACCGATTGATGCCCAATCAAATTCACCGACTAATGAAGGATCCCAAACTGTATTATTTTGTGTCCATCCTTTTGCAATATTTGCCCAAGATGCTGCTACTGATCCCCAACGCGATAAATCTTCGCTATAACTAGGTGTAGTAGATTTTGTCTTAGCCAATCTTGCGTAATCAATCCATTCAGCGGCACTCATGTATTCAGTCACATCGATCATTTTCTCTGATGTAGCTGTACCAGCATAATTCAAGGATGTTCTACCCTTCTTACCTTTTTTGGTTGTTACCAATACAACACCATTTGCTCCACGCGATCCATACACGGCTGTAGCAGAGGCATCTTTCAAAATATCAATAGTCTCAATATCTGATGGATTGATATTATCGATTCCACTGCCTTGCAAAGGCATACCGTCAACTACATATAACGGACTATTGGTAGCAGAAAGCGAGCGTAGACCACGAATCACAATGCTACCTGTAGTACCTGGACGTTGATTTGATGTAATGTCTACACCAGCTGCCTTACCCTGCATAGCTTGTAAAGCATCCTTTACGGGCATAGCTTTAAGTTCTTTTTCTCCGATACTTGCCACAGCGCCTGTTACATCAGATTTCCTTACGACGTTGTAACCAACGACTACCACCTCATCTACTTCGAGATTCTCAGCAGTTAATTGAACATTAATCGTAGTTCTTCCCGCAATAGATTCTTCCAGCGTCGCATAACCAATTCCACGAAAACTCAATACGCCATTGCTAGGTGCATCAATGTTATATTGTCCTGAAGAACTCGTTGAGACGATTTTTGAAGAACCTTTTAAAGAAACTGTAATTCCTTCAATCGGATTACCAGATATATCGGTGACTTTACCGGTGACTGGGGTTTGACCAAAAGACAGTGAAATACACATGCACATTAAGCTGAAAAGCAGTGTAGCCCTCATACTTAAATACTTTTGGAAAAATAGGTTAGTTTGTTTTTTCCTTTTCATTGTTTATCATCTAGTAGTTTATTTTGATTCCAAAATTGAAAAAAGTAGCAACCTAACGTTTACATAACTGCATACAAGTCTTGTATGAAAAGTGTCTCGCTATTCACATTACTTGTTTTAATTAAGTTCTAATTTTCTATTGGGTGGTAGAAAATAAAGTAGGTTTAAAATTTTTTCAGGTAGAATACTCCTTGTTCATAATAACTAAAGATAGGTACGCGTCTTTAGTTTTGCATCCTGTATTGTCCTGTATCAAATGGAAGGTCGATAGTTGGCATAGAACGGGACTTCAACTTGCTTTTTTTCATTATCCTTAATGATTTGTGCTGCGTACTTCCCCATTAATTCGAAGTCAGTAGAAATCGTTGCAATACCACTCAAAATAAATTTTTTCAAGGCTGTTTCGTTGTAAGAGATGATGCCTATATCCTTACCTATTTTTAATCCCTTCTTTATACTCTTCTCCAGAATAAGCTCTAAATCATCTTCAGCAAGGTTGATATAACATTCTCCCTTTTTGATCGGTTCTTTGGCAAGATTACCCACCAGAATGTGATCGAATGCGTATTGATTACAAAATTTATAGAAACCTTTTATTATAGCTTTGGGGTAATCGCTGTTATCGGGAAAAACAAGTTTGATCATTTGATAACGAGAGAGTGGCTCTAAAAACTTTTCAAGTGCTTCATAAATATCTTTCTCGTAATTTTCATAAACACAATCTACATTATCACTGATCCCTTCAATATGTTTACCCAAAAGCATCAATTTGTCTTCTGGTAGCAGTGAAAGCACCTCAGGAGCTTGATCACGGCCCTCTTTGAAATGCGGAAAAACTACATAACGGTCGTATTGTTTATTGAGATTCAGCAATAATCTGCGCAGGTGAGAAATATCACTATTGTACACGAATAAATCTATGGAAGCTTCATCTCCTAATTCCTTCACAAAAGAATCATACACAATCTTTTTGTGCGCACTCAATTTATTAAGAAACAGTGCAATTTTTAATTTTTTAGCAACATCGGTTCTTGCTACAAAATACCCTTTGCCTGGTGTCGAAGAAATTATTCCTGACTTCTTAAGTTGTTTGTATCCTTTTTCGACTGTATCGCGCGAGATATCCAAGTATATACTCAATTCATTGATTGAAGGCAAAATGTCTCCTTGTTTGAGGTAATTATTTCTAACTCCATCGATTACTGCATCTACCAATTGAATATATTTCGGTGTAGACGAAAAATCACTGATTTGAATATTTTTATTGAAAGAGGAACTGTTCATTGTTTATAGTTGGTAGTGTTAGCATAAAGAAAATACATTTTTTTTATACTAACAACTACCGAATACTTTTTTATTTGTCTTTATATGCTATACAACTTATAACCAATTAATAACTAAATAATTTTACTGGACCTTGCAAACCACTCTCCAAAACTTTCCATTGACTTGCGTCAAATTCCTTATAATTTATATTTACAAAGTTTATTTCGTGGTAATTTTTCCATTTCACTTTTTTCTCATCCAGATCGCGCATACGATTTGCCATTAAATTCGCGACCTCAATACGAACGGTATTTTTGCCATTTTGCAATAACTCGCCAACTTCGATTTGATAAGGATGCGCCCACAAAATTCCTGCTTCTTTGCCGTTAATAATCACACGAGCACTCTCACCTACACTTCCCAATTGCAACAAATAGGATTTACCTTCCTTTTTTGTGATATCAATTATCGTCTCGTACGCCCCTATCCCTGAAAATTTATTCAACGAAGACTTATTCAGTGCTGTCCAATAGCTTAGCTTGGCTAATGTTTCTGCTTGTGGCAATTGTGGACCTCCCTTGATAAATGATAATTTCCAAGGAGATGCAAAGGAACTTTCTTCCTGAAGCTTTTCAATATATGGGTATGATTTTTCAGCTTTAATTTCATTAGATGCAATGACAATCCAAGCATATCCCGAAGGGATTTGCATGCGAATAAAATCGTCATTATGCGGTAAATTAAACACTTTACCTGTTTGTGGATCTAGTAGCGTGTAATGCTTTTTAAGATTATTTAATGCAACAACCTGATCAATATCTTTTTTACTATGATTTACGATGTAGTAATAGTTGTCGTTACCAATTATTCTTCTTGTAAATTTCAGACCAGTACGTGTCAATCGCTCACCAAATAATTCTTCGGTCTCGAGCGCAGAAGTCACATCTTTTGTCAAATAAATTTTCCCTTTTCCGTATTTGGTATATTGATTTTGAACGCCTTCTTTGAATTTCAATAAAGCTATTTGTTCAGCCAATTCATTTTTGCGCGAATCGTAATTATGATATCCCTCGATATCCGACGGTAATGATTCAAAAATAATCGTCGCTCCGGCCTCAGCTAAACGCAATAAATTCTTAAAAGTATTGACAGAAAAATACTTAGTCTCGGGCACATAAATCGCCTTGTAAGGATTCGCATTTTCTGCTGTGACAACTTTATTGTCTAACACTTTACTCTGTGAAATAAACGCATCAGAAATAAAATCAAAACTATATCCCTGTCTTTGTAAACGTACCGATTGTTTGTAAAAAGATGTTGGATGTAGCCATTCGTCAACATGATGAACAGATAAAGTTTTAAATGCCCCTTTTGTATCATGCCACACGTCATAGACAGGCCAATAAATAAGCAATTCATTATCCGCTTTACCAGTTTGTAATACGGATTGTACGCGTGTCACGTAAGAATTCAAGCCAGGCAAATGATCCCAAAAAGAATTATTGGTTACAAAATTTGTAGATGCATAGAACAGCCATCCTGGAAAAGCTACATCCTGTGGTGTAAATGTCGTGCCGTGATAAACCACATGATTTACCCCAGATAAAAACAGTTGCTCCACTTCGGGTTTAGCCTGTGATAATGCCGTTTTAAAATGTTCTGTTAGCCAAGTGAACGTTTCTGAAGTAGTAAATTTCTTACCAGAAAGATGAGTACCAGAAGATGCAAACTTAAACATCATCGGATCTGGATCCACATTTCGAATATCTTCTTTGTCTCGGCGAAGTCCTGGGATATCAAAGAAACTCGAACCGAACGTTTCGCATTCTGCAATATCTGTACTAGCGTACAAATCAATTAAATTCCCTGGAGATCCGTGTGCTTGATTACGTGATAATGCTCCGTGCGTGTTGGCAAATTTTGTAAAAGGAACTAGAAAGTTGTTTTTCAAACACAGACTAATCATCTCTCTATAATCAGATTTTATACGTGCTTCTTTGTCTTTATTTTCCCCTTTACCCAAAAAATCCAGCAGGTGATTTTGTAATTTATAACCTTTAATACGTTCAAATTCTGCTAAGAATGAATCTGTCCAGTTCGCTCCGTAAACCTCATAACTGTCATTGAAGAATGAACGAACGTTCAGGTCCTTTCCTTTGAATGAATTTGCAAAATGATTAAGGTATGATTGAGCAGATTCTTTGCCCAAATGATCCACGGTGTATCCTTCACCACCTGGGGCAGCTCTTTTGACTAATTGGCGTGTTCGCCCTGTGAATAATGCAATTACCTTAATATCTTCTGGTGCTGTCCATTCGCCTTCCTTCGTACCTAAATAATTATCTAGATTAACTTCCTCACCATTTGTTTTGAATGCGCGTAGCGCTTGTAGTTTAGAAAATGTTTGTTTCTTATCGCTAACCTGAAGAGGAAATTTCAATTTCTCACCTTTCTTCAAATCAACCTCATCCAAAAAGAATTTGGTAGCAGCTTGTTCTTGGGTCACAAATGGCCCTCCAAAAGGCCAGCCAGTACCTAGATTCATGTCTACCCCCATACCTAATTTGGAGGATTGATCTGTGGTGACTTTCAACATCTCCATCCATCTATCAGATAAAAAGTTGATATAACGTTTTTCAAATCCTTTGGCACCATATATAGGTGTAATCTCTACGCCTCCAAATCCAGCTTGATTTATCAACTTTAATTCACGCTCTAGATTGGGTTTATCTACAGCCGATCCCATCCACCACCATCTAGTCCAAGGTTTCATTTCTTTGGTTACTTGTGGCCACAAATCCTGTGCAATAGCTTGAAAAGAAGTCAAACTACCTGCTAATAATAGTGTTAATATTTTTTTCTTCAACATAATTTAGTCTAAATGAAATACAGTTTTCAATGGAATTGATACAGGCGACAGGTCTTCATTGGTTTCCATGATATCCGACATATGTTTCCACCATTTTTGTACTATTAAATGGTTCCCTAATTCTTGGGAAGAATTTCCCGAAAGCTGTTGTACTGCAAATAATATGTTCGTTTCTTCATCCAAAAATATTGTGTAATCCGAAATACCGTTTTCTTTAAGCAATGTGACCAATTCCGGCCATATTTCAGCGTGACGTTTTTTATATATATCCTGCATTCCAGGCTTCAATTTCATCTTAAAAGCTACTTTCATCGCGATTATATTTTTTTGTGAATATCAATCTCTATAATAGATAATGTACCTTTAGCATTCGCATCATTGCGCGCGACCCCATCATCCAATTTTTTCCCTCCAATTTCGGCGTGTTTATTTTCCTGTGCGGTGTACGAAGCCCCCTTCAACTTTACTGTTACCTTCTTGCCTTTTGTTCTTGGTAGTTGGATGGTATAATAACCCAATGTTGGTTTGGTAACGATATCAGCAATCAATTTATCATCCACATAAATTTCAAGTGGGTATGCTCTAGATCTAAAATTATTCAACTTCACATCTATCTCATCGATAAAATCGGATTTGGCTAATGTGTACTCCACCCATGCTGTTTGCATTTTGCCATCGTTTACCCAATCCGATAATTCATTATCATCAAATGAAGAATTAACTTTATCTTGGTTGGTAGCTGCTTTGGCAGATTTTATTGGCAAGGTAATTCGCTTAATTTTCAAAGCTGGCTCCGACAATCCCTCTCCTCTGTCTAAATTAGAAGGGAGATTTTTGGAAGATAATTTCTCAAATAAACCATCCTTTACAGGGATCGGCAGTACTCCCCATGAAATATTATCCGAAAGCAAACCATTTGAATGTGCCGACAATTTCACTTCGCCAGTTTGGTTATACAGTGTTCGCAACAATACTCTATTCACACCAGCCTCGACAGGCAATGATTCAGCTAGTATAAAGTTATTTGATCCCTGAGCAATTCCGCCACGCCATTCCATAGGTCCATCAAATTTAAAGTCAATCATATTCGTCGCTGTTGGGCAACGATTTCCATCCTTATCGACAACTTCGACTTCTACTAAGACCATATCGTTGCCATCGGCAAAAAGACCATTTTTACCATGCGAATAATTCAACTTCAGGCGATAAGGTTCTCCAGCGGTACGGATTGTTTTTTCATTTAATTTATTTCCATTCGCATCGTAAGAGATAGCTTTAAGGACACCCTTCTGATATTTCACATTCGAAAAAGTAAACAAAAACTCTTGAGATCGATGCCCTTCTTCAACCTTTTTATCGTTAATAAATAAATCTACTTTTTCTGCAGCTGATACTACAAAAACATCTTTGGTCGTGCCCTCGGCATAGTTCCAATGTCCAACAATATGTAATCCCTTTGGATCTGGTTCTACCCAACCATTCCACATCACTTGATGTGCGTAGAAAGCATCTTTAGGAATGCGCATCGCATCTACTTCGCCACTTCGACGGTAATTTTCTTTACCTCTAAAGTGGGTATTTGAGTCACTGAATATAATATTCAAGCCACCCGAACTAACACGATTTCCTGTTCCAGGTCTTACTTTATAATATTCGTACCATCGATTAACAGCCTCAGCGGCAAAAGAATCTTGATTCCTGTTGTAATCACTTGCATCATTCCCTTTGTAAAGTGGACCTTCACCATTCTTGTGGTATGGATAGGTGTATTCATCCCAATATTTGCGCAAAGCCTCGTCGCGCATATATTCTGTTGCAATCATGGGATGACGTGCACTTTTATTGATGTAAAGCATTTCGCCTCCATACTCCGCAATCTTGCTGTCTAACATTTCACGAGAGCCAATAGCTTTTCCTCCATGTGGATCGTATTTATCGCGGATTTGTTTCATCTCAGCCATATGATCTTCCGAGATAGATTCATTTCCACATTCATACATCAGCACACTGGGACTATTACGGTAATAAATTATAGCGTCACGCATGAGTTCTGTCCGATGCTCCCAACGACGTCCAGTTACATCTCTTTCTGCATCACCAGCTGGTAACATTTGCATTAATCCAACACGATCGCAAGACTCCACATCTTGTTTCCATGCAGTAACGTGCATCCAACGAACTAGATTAGCGTTGCTTTCCACCATTAGTTTATTACTAAAGTCGCTCAACCAAGGTGCAACCGATAAGCCCACAGCAGGCCACTCATTACTTGTACGCTGCGCATAACCTTTCATCATCAATACTTGATCATTCAAAAAGACCATGCCATTACGAAATTCGGTTTTCCGAAAACCAGTTTTTGTTTCTACAAGATCAATTGCTTTAGTAGAGTTTGTAAGTTTTGTGGTAATTGTATACAAGTAACCGTATCCCCAATTCCAGAAGTTTACGTTTTGTAATGCTGATTTTGCAAGTAGGTTTTTTGTTTCTCCTACATTGATTTTGTAGGGTTGTGAAAATTGTTTCACCACCTTACCTGTTGCATCACGAACTTCTACAATGAAATTACCTGATTCAGTTTGAGAACTTTCATTCTTTATTTCAGATTCCACAAAAAGATCTAACGTACGTTTTTTGATATCTATATTCTTTGCATAGGTATATACGCCGGTAGTTCCCAGGTTCGAGTACAATGGCAAAGTTTGATAGACGCTAGGTTTGAAATGTATCCAAACATTTTTAGGAAGTCCGCCATAATTGGCATTGAAATTTTTGTCGTTCCATTGGTAAGTACTGTTGGTCGCTTTTTCACGGTAAGACCAACTATTATCCGTACGAACTGCAATAATATTTTTTGCATTACGCTTTAGCACTTTGGAAATATCCAATCCAAATGCCATTACTCCGTTTTCGTGAATTCCGACAAATTCCCCATTTACAAATATCTCAGCACCATGACGCGCTCCTTCAAATTCCAAAAAAACTTTGTCCAAAGGCACATCAGCTGGTAAATAAAGATTTTTTCTATACCAAACTATATTTGTGGAATGTTCGTGTATTGCTTTTGCAAAAGCTTCATCTTCGTTCCACGCATGTGGTAATGTGACTTGCTTCCACGTGGAATCATTAAAATTTTCTTTGTGCGCGTCTTTAGTATCACCGATATATACACGCCATTCTGCATTAAGGCTAAGAACTTGCGAAATCTGAGCCTTAACGATATGACTTTGGAAGCCAATTATTAATAACAATAGTATAGTGACTGATTTATTCATCATTAAACTATTTCTTATCTAATAATTTGTATACTTCTACACCTGCTAATAAGAAACACCCTAATCCATAGTCTTCGAAATCTGGAACAGAAGAAAAACTAACGGGCTGCCCATCTTTAGGCTCTTTGCCAGTGCCTTGCAGATAACCCAAAAATCCTGAAGGATGAATTGCTTCTTTTACCATTGCATTCCACGCCAACTCCATCTTAGGTCTATATATTTTCTCGTCTAATAATCCATTCTTAATTCCCCATGCCATACCATAAACAAATAACGCTGTACCTGAAGTCTCTCTTCCTCCATAATTTGTAGGATCGTGCAGGCTCACATTCCAGAAACCATCCTCACGCTGACAAGCCAACAAACCTTCCATCAATTCTTTGTAATCTTGTAAATATTCAGCGCGGTGCTTTTCGTTCTCTGGAATCAAATCCAATACACGCACCAATGCTGCTACGACCCAACCATTTCCTCTAGACCAGTAGCAATCTTCACCATTTGGCTCTTTATAAGGCGGCACAAAATCTTTATCTCTCCACCACAATTTGTCTGCTTTATTGTACAATCCTCCACCTTCTTCATTCTTAGAATATGCATACATTTTGTACATATAATCAAAGTACTTGTCATCCTTATACATGACGCCCAACTTCGCAAACACAGGCATTGCCATTTGAATGGCATCAATCCAAGTCCAATCGTCGTACTTACCCGATGCGATTACATAATCAATATTTGTTTTAATATCTCTGATACGCTCGGGCTGTGGATCGATTTCATACAAATCCAAATAGGTTTGACCACAAGTTTGATCATCGGCATTTCTAGTTTTGGTACCATTACGCAATCCCCATTTGTGATTTTCGCCCCAATCTACCGCATAATCATAATAGCGTTTGTCTTTATCAATCGTGTACAAAGCCATCAACCCTTCGTAATACACGCCTCTGGTCCAGATATTACTCGGACGCCAACGCGTCGTGTAAAGCGGCTTGCCCGTATCGGGCCATTTATTCATAAAATAATTATTGGTTGATTGCAATACAGCTAATACTTCAGCTTTATCAATTGCTGGTTGAATGACGGTAGTGATCTTACTTTTAGATGCGCATGCTGATATATAAATCAAGCTGCACAACAACAAGGCATAAACGGCTATTTTATTTCTTTTCATATTAAATGAGCGGTAGTAAACGTCAAAAAATCTCCTTGCAAACGGTTTTTGTTTACAAGTGTATTGGTTATTGTAATTACGAGTATAAGGTAAATTAGCTTTTACAGCAACCTGTAGTGTCCTGCGAAAAGTCTTTTTTCTATGTTTTAAGCTATTTCAACATCTTTTTTAAGCCGATATTAGCATTTGCTTTTAAGTAATTAGCCACAAGTTTTGCATTCAATTCTGCGCCTGCTTTTATGGTATGTGTAGCATCTTTTTCTCCAAAATAGGTGGACTTGACAACATCTTGTCCTTCCTTCTCGTACACATCTATTATTAAATCTTGAAGGGGGATAAAATGAGATCCACTTTGCAAAGCAGCTTCTTTTGCCCAATCTGCATAATTGGATTTGCGCACCTTATTATTATCCCATGAATTTCTTGGTATTGGCGAACAAATAATTGCGGTCGCACCTTTGTCCTGAACGTTTTTCACAAATCGACGAAGATAAAAACCATAACTATACACCATTTCAGTTTGTTTCAAGAGCGGGTTAATCACTTCCTCGTAATCATCGGAATTACCTTTCAACGTACCTCGTGCACGCAGTGTATCTACCACAGGGCTTGAATCGTTATGACCGAATTGCATGATGACATAATCCCCTGGTCTAATATTATCTAGTACCTCTTGCCACAATTTTGGATTATTGTAATAGGTACGCGTACTCGTTCCTCCTAAAGCTTTATTTCTGATTTCAATCTTATTTTCATCAAAATAATTTGCAATAAAGCTTCCCCAGCCCCATTGCCCGTTGGATCCATCGCCTCTTCCATTTTTGACGGTACTATCACCTATTACGAACAGTCGGGGATTAGTATTATCCTTTTGTAAAAATGAGTTTAGGATTAACAGTGATACGACACTTAAACAGATTAATAGTATATTTCTTTGCATAGTTTGTTATTTTAAAAACTTTGAAATTTGATGTTTCAATGTCGTAAGACCTTCCACAACAGATGCGGCATTCTCAATTGCACCATCATAATTAGTGTGCGTATGATCACCTGGGAAATATTTGGATTTCACCAATTCAGCTCCTAGCTTGTCGTATTTTTGGGCTGTAATCTCATTGAGGTCAATGAAAGGTATTTTCTCCTCCGAAGCAATCTGTTTGGCCCATAGACCAAAATCTTGATTTGCTCGCTTTACTCTCCCTTCCGAATCCCATTGATTACGTGGAATCATTGATAGCAAAATAGGTTTTACACCTTTTTTCTTTGCTTGTTTCACAAAGCGGCGCAAATTCTCACCATACGTACGTACTACTTCAAATTGGTTGTTTCCCCAGTCCAGCACAACAGAATCTTGTCCTATTCCACGAAGCACACCTCTATAGCCTTGGCGCGAAGTATCAGGTTTGCTGCCTTCATTATGTCCAAATTGGATTAATAAATAATCTCCTTTTTTCATCAAAGAATCAACTTTCGCCCAACGCCCCTCCTTCACAAAAGTTCGTGTACTTCTTCCCGCCATAGCATGGTTTGCAACTTGAATTTTTGTGGTATCCAAAAAATCTCCCAGCAACGTGCCCCAGCCCCAAAATTCTTTATTGCTATTTCGCACTGTAGAGTCTCCAATAATATAAATTGTGGGTTTTGAAGAATGCCACATAAAGGACATAAGGACAACCCCAAAAATCAACAATGCTATTGTCTTACTAATTTTCATTCTTCCTTGAAGATTACTTTTTATTATATTTTCTTACTACAATTTGGGGTTTGGTTGGCTTATCCATTCCTGTACCCAAATAATAACCTGTATGTGGCGGCTGATTGTATCCTACATTCTGCCAAGCAATGCTTAATCTATATTGCGGATCATGCATTAAGGTGTATACTCTGTGCGATGTGGGAATCGTAGTCGTGTAGATGCGTAATGATTGATTGTCGGCTGAACGCAAAATAAGTTCTTCACGCCAATCACCAATTATATCTGCTGACAAATTTGGGGTGCTCTTACTTCCGTTAATGGATATTGCACCTTCTGCAGTGAATATTCTTCCAATATTGTATTTTTCGATATAATTTCCGTTTAATAATTCTCTGCTCAAGTCATCATCCCACCAAATCAGAAAATTAATTGACCTAGGCGCGCGACCAACAGATTCTCCTTTCATGGTATACGCATTGTAAGATCCTGACCACCACATGTAAGCTCCTTTATAATTTGGATCAACATTGGCAGCTACTCCACGTCCTACATCCTGATCTATAGCTCCTTTGTATAAGATTTCACCAGTCTTTGCATCCAAAAGTGAAACCCCAACTCCTTTGCGTCCGCCTTTTAACTCGTGCACACCAAAAATCTCTAAACCAGCACGATCAGGATCCAAATCCGAGACATGCAACGCATCACCATGTCCTAAACGCGTACTATATAATCCTGTGCCGTTATCATCTATGACCATAGAACCAAAAATTATTTCATCCTTGCCATCTTGATCCACATCAGCTACAGAGAGACTATGATACCCTTGACCTGAATAAGGATTATTCCGACCTTCTGTATCAAAAACCCACCTTTTAACCAATTTTTTATCTTTATAATCCCATGCCACCAAGGCTGTACGTTCGTAATAACCTCTGCTCATAATAACAGATGGATTTTGGCCATCTAAATAAGCAACGCAGGCCAAATACCGATCAGCACGATTGGCATTACGGTCACCCCAAGAAATTAAATCTCCTCTTTCGGGTAAATAATCTACAGTATGCACCGCTGCACCTGTTAATCCATCAAAAACAGTAAGATATTCGGGGCCTTCTAATATTCTTCCGTAAAAACGAGATGTTCGTACTGTATCACGCCAATCCGCTTGCGCATTGCCAATGTATTTTCCTAAGCCATCTTTTGTTCCATCGGCAGTTTTGCAGACCAATTCTGCGCGTCCATCGCTGTCCAGATCGTACAGCATAAACTGCGTGTAATGCGCTCCTTCTCTAATATTTTTACCTAAATTTATTTCCCACAAGAAGGTACCATCGAGTTTGTAAGCCTGAAAAATAGGTTCGGATGTAATACCATTATGCGCGTTATCTCGAGCAATTCCGACTTGATGTACAACCAATTCGTATACACCATCTCCATCCAAATCGCCCACAGAAACATCGCCTGGCGTATACCCCTTAGGTGTTCTAAGTGGGATGTTCAGAAAAGGCTCATTTGAATGATTCTTCGAAAATGTAAACTTTGCAACCTCAGACTCCTTCTTACCATCAATCAGTGTCAACGCATAAGTCACTTCTCTATCGGACTGCAAATCTTTATCTTCATAATTCGTTCCCGCTATAAGTGGCGCTGAATTTAGCTTAGTTTTCTTTTCTTTACCATATTGTCGATAAAGATTAAAAGCTGTAGCGTATTCATCGGTACCGAGCAAACGCCAGCTCAAAAAAACAGAAGTCGGACTTGTTTTAATGCCTACCAAACCTCTATCCAAATATTCCATCTTTCGCTGTGCGAAATTCTGTCCTACTGTTAATAATAACACGAATAAGATGGTCATGCTGCGCATAAATCCCCTTTTCAATAATCTATGAGACAACATCTTTTATTATTCTTTCACCACCTTTTTGCCGTCAACCACAACATTCTCCAGCGTAAAATTCTTGATATAACTTTGTTTAATATCGCCTGAACGTGAAGCACGCACATTCATATTGATAAATGAGAAATCAGAAATTTCATATTGCGGCGAATTGATGACATCAAATAAAATATCACAGTCCAAATCAATATTTTTGAACACAATATTTTTAGCATATGACATCTTAATATCTTTCTCCCCTTTCAAATCAAAGAATTGTGTCCATGGCTTAATGAAAAGTACACTTTTCGCATTGCCTTTTATGTTTTCAAGAGTAATGAATTTGTATTCTTGAGGGGTATCTGGACGCATCTTCAATTGCAACACTTTTTGTGCTTGATCAACCGTATTATTTCTAAAAATAACGTTGTAGCTTAAGATCGATTCGCTGCCACAAGTCAATGCACTGTGACAAAATCCAAAAGAACAGTCTTCAATAATTATGTTAGAATTTGGACCATTATTCGGGTCAATGTCTGCTTTTGGTCCTTTACCACCCTTTAAAGCAATAGCGTCATCATTAACTGACATATAGCAGTTCTTTATCAGTACATTTTTACACACATCCAAATCTACCGCATCCGAGCTCGGTGCTTTGACGGGCTCTTTCGGGGCAGTGATATGAAGATTCAAAAGTTTTAGATTTTCGACTTTGTAAAAATGTGTTGTCCAGAATGGTGAGTTACGCAATTTGATACCCGAAATTTGCACATCTTTACTGTTAGATACATACAACAAACGTGGTCGCATTTCATCCATATTGGTACAATTCGGATTGAACGCTCTACGCAACCAAA
Source organism: Sphingobacterium bovisgrunnientis (assembly GCF_009829085.1). Lineage (GTDB taxonomy): Bacteria > Bacteroidota > Bacteroidia > Sphingobacteriales > Sphingobacteriaceae > Sphingobacterium > Sphingobacterium bovisgrunnientis. Next base: position 91,881 of record NZ_WUQY01000001.1, on the reverse strand, counting down.
ATGCTTTCCAATAACGCAAACCGTTACCATCCAACATGCCTTTTCCCGTCACCGTAAAACCATTGACCGCATCCGCATTGACGAGAGCTGAAAAATACTTCAAGGTCTGTCCTTCCATACGTGTAGTCACTAATTCAAAATGAGATATATCATCACTTCCTTTCAAAACACCACCTTCTTCCAAATGCAGGTGTGTATTGGGTTTGAAAAACAATGAACCGCTCAAATAAATACCTTTGGGAACAACAATAACGCCGCCACCTGCTTGGTGCGCTTTATCAATGACCTCTTGAATCTTTTTGGTCTGAAGAATTGTACTATCCTGTAGTACTCCGAAGTCTGTAATTTTATATTTTTTACCTAACTTATTTAGGTCAACTAAAGTAGCGTCCGAAAACCACGCGCTAATAGCTTCTCCATTGGGAAACTTTTGTTGCGCATGAGCTGAAAAAGCACCAACACATAGGAAAGCAACAAGAATGTAAACTATACTGTTTTTCATTGATTATAGTATCTAAAGTTTATAATAAGGCGTATAAAATGGCCTTTGATAGATTACTAAAACTATCAACAATATGTCGATTATCCAACCTGTAGCGTCCTGTTTTAGGGTCATTATATCTAATTAGTTACAAAAAAAGCAAACCACTAAGGGTTTGCTCTTCACCATACAATTATTTAATAAACTATAAACCTGCTAATCTGTAAGGACGTTCACTTTCGGCATCTCGAATTGTGTATTATCCTTCGAACCTTTTGGCGTCCCAAAATAGAAATACAATGTCCTATTGACTTGATCACGCATTTTGTTTAATTCTCCTGCCGGTCCATTTACGCCTGCATTATTATTAATTCCCAACGCTAATTTTGACCCTATTGCCGGAATTGCATCGAGGAAGCTCACATTTCCTGTAGGTAATTGCGGATAGCCTTGTGGACCAGACATCCCATAAAAATCAAACAACCTAACGAATAAGTCGTCTTGATCTGTAGCCACCAAAAATTTACCTTGTACACTATTAAACTGTATCCAATTGATATTTGAAAAATAACCTTTGAACTCCGGAAAATTCCATGGACCGATTCCTGGACGTGAATCATTGTACATTTTTTCCCAGGTATTGCGTGTCACGCCGTGCATTCTGTTTTTCCACACACGGTAAGGACCGTCGCCTAACCATTTTGCAGATAACATATAACTTTCAGGAAAATCAAAACTTACACCAGCAAACGGAACATCAGCATTTATGTGATAGGCATAATCCAATTTTAACCAACCGTCTGGACGCATTGTCCAACGTATATATTTCAAATCTCCGCTGTATGTTGCTTCTACTATTTTATTTTCGCCTTCTTCACCTGTACGTACACTAACAAAATTTGATTTTCCATTTACTAAAACTGGTCCATTTCGGAAAGCCATTTTCATGCTGTAATCATTCGCCAAATCAACGAGCAATCCTGTCTTCTTAGAAATAAAAGCTGTGATACCGTTTGCTTTTAGGCTGAAATTCACAGAATCTTCTACTAGTTCAACTGCTGTTTTGGTGTCAATTAGAAGAATCGTAGCTGTCAAAGCCTTACTATCCTTCACCTGCCAAGACCAAGTGTAAATTTCATTGCCATCAGGACCAACCGCAGTCAATAATAATGCATCGTATTTTTTCCAATTAGCAGCCAAATTCATTTTTACATAACCACTATCTGTAGGATTAATAGTAGGACTCGTAATTGTCTGAAGAACTTCTTCCGCAATTCCAGATTCATTGTCATAAGGTTTGCGGTAATTTACCAGACGATACTCAAATTTACACGCGTTCAAATTGGTGAAATGAAATCTATTTTCAACCTTGATATTTCCATCAAAATTTGCAGGAAGCTTTTTCATTTTGATGTGAACTGGGGAATAAATCTCGCGAATGGCATAAAAACTTCCCTCTTTTTGACGATGTGGTCCCAAAATTCCATCTGGCGCATTGACACCATTCACATCCAACTGGTTGTTGAAATCTGTGCGCACGAGCCCTTCGTCTGCCAAATTCCAAATAAAACCACCGGCGCCTAATTTAGATTTCCAATGTAATTCCCAAATATCAGCTAAACCTGCAGCCGCGCCACCATCATCTTGCGCATGCAAAAATTCCGTAGGCATATAAATATTTGGACCTTCCAATATCTTTTTCGTAGAATAAAAATCCTCGTAATGATTACAATCAATACCGTTAATCTCGTTTCCTGGACGGTGATGAGCATGAATTACCGTTCTATTGGAAAGATCATATTTTTTATATTCATCCACTAATTCTTTGTTATGCCCTCCTTCATTTCCATTCGCCCAAAAAATAATGCTCGGATGATTTACATCGCGTATCACCAGCTCCTTTACTAACTTACGACCCACTTCGGTACCGTAAGCTTTTTGCCATCCTGCTAATTCATCCAGCACATACAAGCCTAAGGAATCACAAATCTCTAAGAATGATTTATCGGGAGGGTAATGCGCACAACGTACCGCATTCATGTTCATTTCTTTGATCAATTTGACATCCATCAAATCTATGTTCCGATTGACTGAGCGTCCTGTCTCTGGCCACCACACATGGCGATTTACGCCCTTTAGCTTTATTTTTGTGCCATTCACGTATATCCCATCACCTTGACGCACTTCTAATGTTCGGAAACCGAATTTTTCATTTTGCGTATAGACTGTCTTATTATTTTGAATTAAAGTATATGTAGCCACATAAAGATTTGGTGTCTCGGCGGTCCATAATTTTGGATTAGAAACTTTAAATTCAGTTGAAATAACAGAATCTTTCGGGTTTACATCCGTCGTTTTCGTAGCTACAATTTTCCCTGCTTTATCTTTAATATCTATTTTGACTTTAGATTTTGTTTGGACGCCATCTAAGTAGACATTGCTTTTGAATGTACCATCAGCCTTTGCATCAATAGCTATCCATGTAATATTTTGCTGTGGAACAGCCTGTAAATAGACTGGGCGATAGATACCACCGAAAATCCAATAATCTGCCAATCGTTCTGCATTGTTTACGGTTCTTTCTTTTGACATCTTCCGAACAACAACTTCCAAATTATTTTTCCCGCCAACTTTTAGCTTATCCGTAATGTCGTATTCGAAGCGATAGAATGATCCCTGGTGCACATCTCCAGCTAATTGACCATTTATTTTCACCTCTGTATCGGTCATTGATCCCTCGAAAACAATACTTACTTTTTTACCTTTCCAATTGGATGGTACAGTAAAAGTATGTCTGTAAACGCCATATTCTTCATTGAATTGAAAATTCTTACCATAGGTTACGTAATCACGTCCATAGTTATAACTTCCAAAACCTTGTTGTTCCCAATGACTAGGAACAGCAATTTTTGACCATTTACCTGCCTTGCGTCCACCCGAAACCCAAAAATCCCATTCCACGGTATTTACATTGTCTTTACCCGACAAAAACTGTTTTTCCTTTGTCGACTGCGCATTGGATAGTACTGTATTGAAAACAATTAATAATGTAAGAAGATAAAACTTGAAATATCGTGGCATAGGTAAACGAGAAATTTATAACTGATTAATTATCTAAAATAGAAAATATAAACCACCTCACTATCCTGCACTATCCTAGGATAGGTTCTGTGATATTATATAGAACTAGAAAATATTTTTAAATACTTTCGTAGCATTCAACTTATTATAAACATTCATACACAAACAATCTATATTATGAAAACTACCTGGTTTTTAACAATTTTACTTTTTTTAAGCTTAACGGGATATACGCAGTCTTCTCTTATCAAAATGAATAAAATAAGTGTTGAGGCTCCCTTTGAGATGCCCGATATTTTAATACCGAATTTTAAGGAGCTTCCAAAATATATTATTACGGACTTTGGTGCAGAGGCGAACGATAAAGAAAAAAATGCACTCGCAATCGAACAAGCAATTGCTAAAGCTGCGGTGAGAGGAGGCAGCGTTGTAATTCCTCCAGGTAAATGGCATACGAAGAAAATTCATTTAAAAAGTAATGTGAACCTCCATATTGCTGAGGGTGCGACTTTACTTTTTTCAGCGGAACCGAAAGATTATTTGCCTGCTGTTTATAGTAGTTGGGAAGGATTAGAATGTTACAATTATTCGCCATTGATCTATGCATTTGGATTAAAAAATGTTGCGTTATCGGGCACAGGAACAATTAAAGCGCAGTTGGATGTATGGAGAAAATGGTTTCCAAGACCCAAGCCACATATGGAAAGCATTAAAAATCTGTACAATTGGGCACAAGATGAACTCCCGGTAGAAAAAAGAAACATGGTAAATGATACGTCTAACTTGCGACCACAATTTATTCAATTCAATCGCTGCGAAAACGTACTAATTGAAGATATTAAAATAAGGAATAGCCCGTTTTGGACTGTGCACCTGTATTTATCCAAAAATATTGTAGTTCGTAATATTGATATTTATGCACATGGACACAATAATGATGGAATAGATCCAGAAATGAGTCAAAATATTTTGATTGAAAATTGCGTTTTTGATCAAGGGGACGATGCTATAGCAATCAAATCAGGTCGAAATCCAGAAGGATGGAGATTACAGACACCGTCAAAAAATATTGTCATACGTAATTGTACGATGAAAGATGGACATCAATTGTTGGCAATCGGAAGTGAGTTGTCAGGTGGAATCGAAAATATTTTGGTTGAAAATTGTGAGGCAGGACCTGGCGCAAAGCTTATGCATTTGCTCTTTATCAAAACGAATGAACGCATGGGCGGTTATGTAAAGAATATTTACTTCAAAAATATAAAAGCTCAAGATATACAGGATGGCATATTGGGTATAGATACAGATGTACTTTATCAATGGCGAACTTTAGTCTCTACACGCATCAAAAAAACTACGCCCATTGAGAATATTAATCTCGAAAACATCCAAGCTAAAAAAGGAAAATTTATAAGTAAGATTAATGGCAATCCAGAATCGCCAGCAAAAAATGTGATGCTAAAAAATGTGAAATTGGAAAACAATACGCAGGAGAGAATACAAAACAAATTTGTAAAAAATTTTAGTTACAACTGACTTAACACCACCAGTCTTCACAGAAAGTGAAGACTGGTGTTACCCGATTAAGGTTAGTAAATAAGTATCTGATCCAATACAATTCCTTCATCAAGAGCACGGATATTAATCTGGAGTTTATCTGATCCCGAATTAAAATATTTAATACCTCTAATAGTTCGATTGGTCAACACATTTTCTTTCCATTCTTCCGACCTTCCCACTGTTTGAATCTCGTATATCTGTTCTTCACTATCATTTATTGATACTGCAAAACGAAGTTTCTCTCCGTTCACAGGATGATTTGGAGCCAAAGCAAAATCAATATTTAAAAATTCTTTCTTACCAGTGCTTACTGTATAATTGACAGCTGTAGAGTCGTTCAAATGTATTGCTTTACTATTGTATCCTAATCCATATGATTTAGGAATTTCTCCTGTATAATAATCGTAATCCGTCCCATCTATTATGGCGATATAAACCGTTGCAGATTTCATTTCTGTTTGTGCATTTTCACGGGGAACACGATGAAAAACCTCTAAGTTGCGCGGTTTGTAATTCATCATTCTCTTCCATTTCCCATTTGCTATTGTATCATACATATGTGTCAAAGATTCTACTTTATCAAATGCTAAATCACTGTCTTCCCATGACCCTTTATCGTGTCTTGCTAATTGCGCGTATAAATGCTTGTGATTCATGGCTGCTGAAGCACGCACCGGATATTCCACAAGTTGAAACCAACTACTTTGTTTCTGTAGTGGGATCTTGTCCGATAATTTGGCAACTCTTCTATCCAAGTGATCATAGTCTTCAATCCTATCACGAATTTCATTCTCAGACCAAGGTAAATCCTTCACTTTCTTTGTATATAGATCCTTCTCTTCCGTGCGTGTATTGCCCATAAATTCGGGTTTGCGAATATATGCCAAACGATAATATTCATTAGCTATTTCAGTCAATTCGCTTCCTAATTTTTTGCCAAATTCTCTACTATACCAGTCATTCATATATTGATCAAGGCCTTCCTTACTATCCTGAATTTTATCAATATTCCATGCCATGTCCAAGAACATTTCTATTGTAAATTCTGCAGGCTTGATATCTCCAACATTCAGAATCCAAATATTTTTAACGCCTTTATCATATGCAGTTTTCATCTGTGAATAGACGAGAGCGGGATGATTGGTGGACAACCACAAATAATCATGTGGCCTTCCCCAATACGATGCGTGGTAATACATTCCACTTCCTCCTGATCTTTTCTGTTCTTCTGCTGTCGGAAAATGGCGAATATATCCGTAATTGTCATCGCACCACACCAATGTCACATCATCAGGAACTTCTAGACCGAGTTTGTACACACCCAATACTTCTTTGTATGGGATGAAAACTTGAGATACTTGCTCTACATTTGGATTAACGAAATCGGCAATTAATTTACGCTGGTCTTTGATTATATTAGTGAGTGCTACACGTTGTTCTTCAAGTGTGTTTGCACCCAACATTTTACTATCGTGCACTCCCCGTATCCCTAACGTGTAAATATTATCCGAACCGGCTAATTGTCTAACTCTTTCTTCCCAAAATTTAACGACATGATCCCGATTATTCACATAGTCGTATGTACCATTACCAGCAATTTTCCATTCGGCATTGGTATTACGCATCATAGGTTCACAATGCGAAGTACCGATGTAAATTCCATATTTATCGGCTATTTCTTTATTTTTTGGTGTCAAATAAAAAGCAACTGTACATTCGTGCATTGCTGGCCAAAAAGTATTTGCCCGTAATCGTAATAATAATTCGAAAATTCGTTCATGTGTACGCGGACCAATTTCTCCAGTTTTACTTTCTGGCTCGTGCGTAAATGAACTCCACGGCAGCAGTGCAAAATCTTCATCATTTAGAAAGATTCCACGATGTGCTACTGATGGATAATCAATATGTTTAAAGTCAGAATCAAATTTATATTTCTTGCGCTTCAATGGTGTAGAATCAGCCCACCATTCCCAAGGTGAGACACCAATCATTCGGGATAATTCCAATATGCCATACGCTGTACCGCGTTTATCACTACCGAAAACAATTAACTGATTTTTGATTACTTGAATTAAAAATCCTTCTGGTTGTTGTTCTAAAGTTCTTATGTCTGCACCACTCAAATGTTGCTGAATAGATGGTGAAATTCCAAGTGTTCCTATGAGAATTGTTCCCTGTCTACCTTCAAGAATATTTGCATCAAAAACAGCTTGATAATCATTTTTAAAAATATCTAAGGCTGTACGTACAACTTGATCCGAAGTTGACATATCTAAAGCAATCTTTAGTTCCTTTCCTTGCTTAAAAAGGACTTCTCCGTGTGATTGAGAAACAGTAAATAAAATCAAAGAAATTGCAATGAGTTGATACCCTATATTTTTCATCGGCATAGTATATATAATGAGGTAAAATCTAAACGACAAAAAATCTGAACCCATTTAAGGCTCAGATTTTTAGTAGAATTTATAAAAAGAATTATTGAATCTTGAAAGGCAAATACCAATTATTCATATCCATAAGCTTTGCTCTTACTTGGGCTGCTTTTGGGTTATTCGCTTTGTTAAGCTTTTCGTATACTTTATTTGCTAAGAAAGAAGCATCGTTTCTTCGACGCGCGATACGTACCAAATCAGACCATCTTCCGCCTTCAAAGGCCAATTCTAATGCAGCTTCTTCTATGATCTTATCTTCCAAATCTTCAATTGGAACATTGTATTCCACCATCATCGAACCATAATTATTTGCTGTACCAGGCCCGAATTTAACTCCTGGAAAATCAATAGCTGGAAGCATAGCTCTTCCTCTCACCCCCACATTTCGGTACCACACTCCTCTAACAATATATTGATTATCACGCGCATCAAAATGATAAGGCGATGATTCTGAATACATAACACGATTCGCACCGAAGCCTTTATGTGAAATTTGAGATTCTAATTCAAAAAAGCTTGCTGGAGCTAATGTTCCATTAGAATTAAATGCACCATAATAAAACGCCGATTTAATACCGTTGTTTAATAATGCATACGCAATACGACCTTCACCATCACGGTTAGCTGCCTCAGCAAAGCGTAAATGTGCACCAGCAGCTCTCGCAATATTCCATTGACCACCTTTATTAAGAAGTGTCAATGTAGCACTCGAATTATCCGTATACTTCGTGATGACAGGATCACCCGAATTATCTATTGAATAAGACATTTTACCACGTGCGTCCCAAGGAATTCCGTTGATATTCGTCTTGCTATCCCACACATCCATGATATGTTGTGCTGGTCTTATTTGATATTTTCCTTCTTTGGAAGCTAATTCAATAAACGGATTGCCCGGAGCAAAAGAATTATGGTAAGGTATAGCCCAATTCCATTCTGTATTCCAATGCCTATTGGTATTTGGAAGTGCAAATAAACTGCGCCAGCCCTCGGTAAGTGAATTTACCAATGAGGAACCCTCTTGAGCCCGAGCAAAGGAAACTTGTATATTTGCATCTGCGCTATCATACCAGCCCACGCGGTTATGGTTGAATTGTTGACCTATATTTGAATTATTATCTTCTGCACCTAACAATTTTTTGTACCAACGAGCAGCTTCCAAATAATTTCCTTTCCACAGGTACAATTCACCTATGATATGCGGTTTGTTTGCAAATACTTTATTTGTAATGAACCCGTCTGTAGTGAATAACAGAGACGCTCCAGCAGGATATGCGAAATACTCTGTATAAGGAAGATCCTTTACGTCATTTATCAACTGATCTATAAGATCAGAAAATTTAGTTTTTTGAATAGTGTTTAAATCTTTGATCTGCGTGACGTCTTCAATATTGGTGTTGATATAAGGTATTTCGCCAAAATGTATCCCTAATTGTAGATACAACCAGGTTCTTAGAACCATAATATCTGAATAACGCTGCTCAAACTCTATATTTGATAATTTGCCTTGCTGCTGCATAATTTTAAAATTATGCAACGCGTCATTACAACTAAATATGACTTTATAAAATAAGGATGGGTCCGCATAAGGGTTATCTGCAGCAACTTCGTGATTGGATAACTGCTGTAAATAAGGATTAGCGTTACGTGTCACATCTACCAAATCTGCGCGAAGCTCATTCCATAGAATGTATTTGTCTCCCAAGGACGCAAACTGACCATATATCCCCAATACAGCTGCATCTGCATCTGCTAATGTATTGTACATTAACGATTGATCCAATTTGTCCTCGGGTTGCAGATCCAAGGTTTTACTACACGAAATGGCAAGTATACTGATACAAACTGTACCTATTAAAAAACTTTTCGAAAATCTTATCATATTCATAATATTATAACCCTAAACGTACTCCGAATTGGAATGATCTAAATTGAGGCTCTAGCGTAACATCAATACCTTGATGGAAAATATTTGCGGATTGAGCAAACTCAGGATCATAACCTAAATACTTCGAAAATGTGAATAGATTATTCGCTGTACCATAAATCCTTACATATTTGATTATTGCTTTGTCAACAGGGAATAAATATTCCGCCGACACCTGTCTCAATCTTAAATACGATCCATCTTCAATCCAACGATCTGAAAATCGTGCATTACCCATTGGATCATTGTACGATGCTTTAGGTACATTTGTCACCTGTCCTTCAGCCTTCCATCTGTTATTTAATAATTCTGTTTGGTTGTAAAAATTACTACCTGATTCTAGCTGTGATCTCGTATAGTTATAGATATCGTTTCCTAACGAATACGTAATTAAAGCTCCAAATTTCCAGTTTTTATACGTGATGGTATTATTCAAACCTCCGTATAAATTTAGTGATGGATTACCAATAATAGTTTTATCGTTATCGTCAATTATCTTATCTCCATTACGATCTGTGAATTTAGCATCACCAGCTCCGAAAGAAATTTTTTCACCCGCAGTATTAAGTACACCTAATCCAGCGGCTGCCGCTTCTGCAGCTGTACTGTACACCCCTTCGAACGTGTAGCCGTAGAAAGCATTTGGCGATTCTCCTATTTTGGTAATCATCGTTCCGCCTGCGTATTCCGTGTACATTGTCTCTGGAATATCGTAGATAGAAGCTTTCGTATGGCTAATGGTTAGTGCTGCATCCCATTTCACTTTGGAGTCTACAATTCTTCCAAATACCGAAGCATCTACACCTTTCACATCCAGATTTCCATTATTAAACAAATAATAATTTACTCCAGAAACTACATTTCCGCGGTTATAGGCTAACATATCTTTTGTGCGATTTCTATACACATCTACAGAAACATTAAAACGCTCTTGTGCAAAAGATAAATCCAAACCAGCATTAATTTTCTCTACATTCTCCCATTGCAAATAAGGATTCGAAACACCATTGCGTACTAGACCTTGTACACCTAAGAAGTTTTGGGATACATAACTATCTCTAGCATTAAAGTTGCCAATATCATCATTACCCACTATTCCGTAGCTTACTCTTAATTTAGCAAGATCCAAAGCCTGGCTATTTTTCAGGAAATTCTCATTTGAGACAATCCAAGCTGCACCTATTGCAGGAAACACAGCATATTTATGACCATTTAACTGAACACCCTGAGTCACTTTATTTCCAAAGCGTGAGGAACCATCCAAGGAAAGGGAAGCATTAAAGATGTAACGATTTCTAAAAGTGAAATTCGACAAGGCATATCCCGTTTGGTTTGCCCATTTGCCAATATATCCGCCATAGCTACGCGAAGAAGCTGTAGAATTACCAATACTTACCAAATGATCCGTAGCCGAATTAAAACCTAAAGCATAATCCTGTTCTGCATCGTGTTGCTGATACCTGAATCCGCCTATTGCTTGAATCTTGAATTCATTCTCGTATTCCTTTTTAAATTCAAGACGTATGTCATTGGAAATGCTATAATATCTCCCCACTTGCGTTCCCAATCTACTGAATACTTCCATATTATTAACCGTATCCTTAGCTACGCCCTTTTTAGGAATAAAGAAATCCTCTTGCGATTTATCATAAGTCACGGCAGTAAGATTACTCAATGTCAATTCATTATTGAAATTATAATCAAAGTTGATGGATCCGTGAAAACGATAAGCTTTCTTATTATTAATACCATTAAATACCAATTGCATAGGATTTGAATACCCGAAATAATCTGCTTCTGCGTAATTCGGTGAAACCGTTCCATCTGCAGCCAAATCATGTGTATTCAAAAATGGTGCTTTCATCATCGACAAAAAGATAGGATTTGTTTTAGGAGATAAGCCCTGATCTTTTAGCCCTTGTTGTCCGTAGCCCACGGAAATATTAGTCCTTGCGGACAATTTCTGTGCTAAACGCATATCACCGTTAAATCGAGCTGAATACCTATTTTGGTTCGTATTATCGATAATACCTTTTTCGTTATTGTAACCTACAGACAAAGCATAGTTTGCGATGTTATCACCACCGGTTACACGCAGAAAATAATTTTGATCTAAAGAATTTTTTAAAACCTCGTTTTGCCAATTTGTCTCGTTGTGATAAACTGGATATTGTAAGAAATTAGGATTATCATTGTTGAATGGCATCGCTCCGATTTCTTCTCCTGTAAATGGCGAAGTAGCTAATACATCATTCAAGTAACTTCTGTAATTGTAAGATTTCATCATCGGAATAGCTTTGGGTCTGAAATTATAACCTGTGCTAACTTGTAGATCGATCTTTGTTGCAAGTTCCTTGGCATGTGTCGTATTAATCACCACTATACCGTTGGCTGCCCTAGCACCATATATAGCCGTTGAAACAGCATCTTTCAATACAGTGACATCCTGAATATCTCGAATATCGATATGTTGAAGTGGATTATTCTCATGTCCTGACGTAATTGACGGAGTCAACATCTCAGCATTATATACGACACCATCTACGATATATAAAGGTTGATTTTGCGCATATAGCGAACCGATGTTACGAATAAATAGATTAGCCCCCATACTTGGAGTTCCTGATTTACGAACAACATTTACACCTGATAATTTACCTTGTAAATAACTTGTAATAGTCTCTGAATTTTGTTCCCATGCGTTGATCGTAGCTTTTTGAATGGAACCTGCCGCAAATAGGACACTATTATCTCCAAAAACTGTTTCGGTAGACTCAAAATTTGAATTGTAACCAACAGGATAGATTTTAATCTGCATAGCCTGATCAAATAATACAGGAACAGACTTCTCCACATAGCCATCCATTGATACTTGAATAACAGCCCAACTATTATTCACATTCAATTCAAAAACTCCGTTGGCGTCGGTCAATTTAGCCACAGCTTTACCATAGGTAATACGTGCTCCCACCACAGGTTTATTAGTTCGGCTATCTATCACTACACCTTTCACCGATTTCGTTTGTTGCACGGATACATTTGTAGCTTGTTTATTTTGACTGTACGCAGATACAGCATGCACACTCGCTAGTAGGCAAAACGTCGTAATCTTTAAATTAAAAATATTATTAAACTTTATCATGCGTATAGATTATTGAATAACAGGAACAAATCGTAAATATTCCAAAATAATAGGTCCGGTGCCGTTAGACATTACAATAAGGGGTAAGTTTCCAAAATTGTCTTGTGTTACTTCACCCAAATACACTTCATTATGATTTAGCGGTTGTACATCAAATGTGAAACGAGTGTCGCTATTTCCTAGGTGATTGATTACTGATTTTTTGTATAAATCCACCTCATTTGCAGAGGTAAGCGCAGGATTTAAGAAGTGTACATACTGTGAAAAAGCTGCAGTTTGCGGGTCTCCAAATAATCCCATAATCGCTCTTCCATACACCTTATATTTCACCACATTCATAGCTGTAGCCCGGTATTTAACATAAAATGCTGTCACGCCATGTCCATGAACTTCAATATCATTGTATAAATTCCCTAGCGTATCTCTTTTGTCTCTGAAATAAGTATTGCCACGTTTGTCGGATTGTTTATAGCCAATTGGATTGACACCCAATACTACTTTTTCTTTAATCTGATTGGATATATCAAAACTGATATCCTTAATTCTGTACACTACACCATTACTTGTTTTGTGTCTCGAAATAAAACTACCTGATGGAATCGTAAATTTTGTTCCACTGATTGTTGTTAATTCCTGGGTTAATTCATTCTCTAATAAATCGCCTTCGACGATAAAATCTCTTAATAAGAATTTTTTAGCAAAATAAGTGGTCGTACTATCTGGTCGATGGGTATTACCTTCTTCGTAATTGGTTTTAAAATAGGGATACAACTTCGTATACTCCGATTCAAATACGGCATCATCTACTACAAAGTATGTATACTTCCTATTTTCCGTTGTCATATTTCGACGTACCTCAGACACCCAAGCTGGACTTGTTTTATACAAAGTCTCCCCATTCTCTACATAAGCTGTATCAAATGATAATATAGCCTCTACTTGTTTAGTATTGCCAAATTCTTGCAATACTAAATTATATATACTGCTTAATGGTTTCAGAGGTTGACTAATAACATGATACAATCCGTTACTAGCTGATAAATTTTTAGATGATGGTACTACACCATCGAAAGATCCACGTGTAAACTCAACAAATTTATTTCTGAAATTTTGCGCTTTAATAGTATCCGTATTATCATTAACTCCGTAAATGGAATTAATAATATGATAGCCTACAAAACTGCGTACTACAGCTGTATCATTAAAATTATATTCATTCTTTACTGCATTAATCGCATCATTTGTCGGTATAAGTACCGTATAATTCTTAGATGCTTTCAAGTGATCAGCATAGCCAGATTTTTGCAATAGATCTGCAAAAGAACTGTAGTCTGAAGTGGTCGAAATTATTTCAAATAAATTCAACTGCGAATTATTTCCGTCACTACCAAAATGTTCTTCCCATTTGTCACTGCAACTGGCTAGACAAACACAAAGTATCGGCATTAAATATTTTAAAATTTTCTTCATGCTTAGGTAAATCTATTATTGTGGTCTATAGAATAATTCTCCTGGATAGTGGTGGAATCTTGGATAAATCTGTTCTGGATCATCAGCTGGTATAAAATGAATCATATCCAACCATACTGCATTACTTTGCCATCTAGGTTCAGCTACAGCAGTGAATCTCAATGTATGTCTATCTGTCGTTTCGACATTGATAGTGCCGACTAAACGACCAATATTCAACGTACCGTCGCCATCTTTAGGTCTTAAATTTTGCGTAATACCATTAGGATTGTAATCGCCTACAGTCGCATAATAGCGTTTATAACCTTGTGCAAGTAATAAATTGTCTGCATTTGGATCATCACGTAATACTGTAGTGCTGACTCCTGATCCCCCATTCAAGGATTGATTCAGCATGACAAGATTTGGCAGCACTTGTTCATCCGCTTTGCCAGGATTGAATGTCGCTTGCAAAGTTGCAGCATTACCATTTTGCACATAACAAACCCATACTTTATATCTTCCTTTAACCAAGAATGGTGTCTTAATTTCAAAACTTTGTGCACGTGCAGTACTAGTCCAGCTTAATGTCAAGTCTAAAAAGTCACCGTTTACATATGGTCTCTTATCATTGATAGCTGAAATTCCATAACTATTAGTAGCCAATGTGCTTACATTTAGTGGCAAGAATGTAAATGAATTAGCTATAGGCTTATCATTTGCAATCAGTGATACACGTCTATTGCGGTAAGCACCACCTAATGCCGATACCAGTTCTGGAGAAGACGCTACATCAAAATAAACAGGAACTTGTTGTCTCACCTTGATTCTAAAGGCATCCTTCGTCTCATGTAAGACACCATTAGATGCTTGGACGTCAGATCTGCTACGATTTAATTCAGCACCTGGCTCTAATACTCCATTGAATATATCTTCGTTCAATAATATTTTTGAATTTTCGAATTTGGTACTTATAATTTCTTTTGGTGCTAACGTGTACAAAGACATAGACTGAATGATGTCCTCCAAAAATTTACCATCATTCATGATGTGGTATGCCATATACAGCCAAAGACTGTCTTGTGGATTTTTTGGATTATTTAAATGCGAATAGCGAGATTTGAATGCGGCGTAATCATTGATTCCTTGCGTTTTTAATAAAGAATCAGATTCTACGATGATCGTTTGAAAACGTTTCTCAACAGGTACAGTATTTCCTCTTTTAAAATACAATGTATCATAAAATCCTGTCTCTTTCAATGCTTGGGTGAAGATGGAATAACGCGTATCATTCTCAATCATCTCCGCTAAACTTAGATCCGGCGGTGTCAATACTTTATCAATAATATGCACAAGTCCATTACCTGTCTGAATATTACTTTTTGTAACAAAAGCATGTTTATTGATACGGAACGTTTGATTCGCTACATCTGTAAATAAATATTCGCCAAATAATGTAGGTGATTTTATTTTACCATCGGTAAATCTAGTGGTACCTACTGTATCTCGTACAACATGGTATTTGACAAAATCAACCAATTCTGCTTCCGTAAAATCCGAAACATTAGATTTTCCTTTGCTTTTCATCCATTCGGTCACCCCATCATTTGTAGGAGCAAACATGGTGTATGTACCATACGCACCTAAAAATCCAGCAGTCTTTGATTTATAGAGAATGTCAATTAATAAAGAAAAGTTTTCCTTATTATTCTCCAAATAGCCCGTGATATTTACCTCTTCGGAAGTACTCTGTTTGTATTCCTCTTTCATACAAGCCTGAAGAAAAAATACTGCTAATATTGTCAATACACCGTACATCCAATATTGATTTAAAACTCTTTTCATATCAATTTATTTTAGATAAAATGGATTCTGAACCATCTTACTATCTTTGAACAATTCATCTTCTAGAATTGGCAAATAGTGACTGTCTGTATCTCTCACTTTGTTTAATGCAGATTGTTGTACAGAAGAATCTACAACTTTAGTTATTACATCGATCAGTACACCTATATTACCGTAATTCTCCTTTTTGGCTAATCTCAAAACATCAAACCATCGCTTTCCTTCAAAGCAAAACTCACGTGCTCGCTCTTCGAAAATAAAAAGTACAATATCATCCAAGTCGTTTTCGTTGACCTCTCTATTACTCGCTGCTAATGCTCCTCTACTTTCTCTCAGTTGATTCAGCAGCTGTATCGATTCTGTTCCTCTTCCCTGCTCAGCGGCAGCCTCAGCTTTGAGTAGTATTGCATCAGATATTCTAAATATTGGGAAATTAAAATAGCTCGGATTCTCAGTGCCATACTTACTAATCATCCCATTACTTCTGTATAACACACCTTCACCACGACTATCTGACTGATCGGTATCAACTTCTGTATTAGGTGGAAAGAAATCAACATCAATGACTTCAGCCAAAGCGATGTAAGGAATTCTACCTACATATACAAGAGGTGTAAGCGGATTAGGACGTGAATCTGTATGGCTGATTTCGAAGATTGTCTCTGAAGTCGGATTATCAAAAGAGTTAGCTGTAATACGTCCCATTAACTGATATCGATTAGTGCTCAACACTTTGTCTAATTCAGCTTCAGCAGCAGCATACTGCTCTTTCCACATATACAATTCCGCCAACATCATGTGTACAGCAGGTTTTGTAACTCTGCCTGTATTGGAAGGATTAACAGAAAAATTATTGGCTGGGGAAATATGATAATCTGGTACTAACCCTTGAGCTTTTTTAAGATCTTCTTCCAATTGCTGCAAAACACGATCAGAATTTACTTGACCTATATTCTGTACATCTGTATCTCTGTATGAACCATTTAATTTGAGAGGGATTTCCTGAAATGTACGAATCAAATAGAAATACAATAAACTTCGAATGGTCAATGCTTCACCCACATAACTATTATATTCACTATCTGTGAAAGTGGGATCACTAGTTTTGGCGTCTGGTGCAAAATCTATTAACAAATTACAACTGTTTATCACACTGTACATAGCAGCCCAATTAGAGATATCATTTGTACTTAGAATATTATAATTCTTAACTAATCGATAATCGTCCAATGCATAACTAGATACATCTACCATATCGGCTCGTAACTCACCCCAAATAAATATTTTGGTCTCGACAGGACCAGCATTCAACGCTGAATAGATTCCCATCAAAGCTGCACGCACATCTTCTTTGGTTTTCCAAAATTCTGCTTTTGTAATACCATCTTGTGGCTGTAAGTCTAACCATTTATTGCAAGATGACACTACAATTCCAAAAAGGGTTAGCAGGCTAACAATATATATTTTTCTCATTGTCTCTTAATTAAAATCTTGCAGTAATACCAAATGTTAAAGTTTTCAGCGGTGGAGTCATCGAATTATCCATCAACACAGAGAATGCATCTTTGTATCTCACAGCTACGTCTGGATCTTGTCCTGTGTATCGTGTGAATGTGAATAAATTCTCTACTGTCAAGTATGTGCTCAACTGACCCATCTTTATACGTTCTAAAATACTTTTGTTGAAATCGTATTTAAGTGTGACTGATCTTAGGCGTAGGAAACTTGCATCTTCCACATATCTACTAGACCCAAGTGAATTGTATCCTGAACCAAACAAAGCTCTTGGTACATCTGTCACGTCCCCTTCTTGTCTCCAACGACGCAATACAGCGGTGCTTTGATTATTATAACCTAACATATCAGTAGTATTCATTTTAGTGCCGTTAATAATATCTGATCCATGTCTATAATTAAAGAATGTAAGCAAAGACCACTTTTTATCGTAAACGATATTTACTCCAAATCCTCCGGTTAATTTTGGATTACTATTGCCTAGATAAACAATATCTTTATGATCTATGACTCCATCGAAATTAATATCTTCGTACTTAGCATCGCCTGGTTGGAACACATAATCAACCGTGGGATAATTAAAACGCATATAAATAGTTTCGCCATCTGGACTAATTATTTGATTGCCTTCGCGATCAAGAGCTATAGTCTCATCGGTGTTTTTGTATACACCTTGGTAACGAAACCCATAGAATGATCCAAATGGATTGTCCTCTTGTAAATACGTAAAGAATGATTTATTTCTTAACGATGCTCGCGCATTCTCACGTGGATAAAGTGGAGAGATTTCACGAATAACGTTTCTGTTATTAGCGATATTAAAATTTAAGTTTACTGACCATTTTTTATTTTTAACGGCTGCATAATACACACTTGCCTCCCATCCGTCATTATCCATAACACCTACATTCATACTTAATGAATTAAATCCATTGTAATTAGCAATCTGGATATCATTCATCATCAAGTCAGATGTTCTGCGCTTGTAAACATCCGCACCCAATATTAATCTGTTGTTAAACAACTCAATATCAATACCTAAGTTATTCTGTGTAACAGTCTCCCAACGTAAATCTGATAATTCTATATTCGATGAGTAGACTCCATTTTCGCCCAAATAGGAATAATCATATGTGTTGTAAATATTGATATAGGAATAATCATTTCTTGGCGCATTACCACTTTTACCCCAACTCGCTCTAAATTTAATATCGTTTACAAATCCTAAGTCTTGAATAAATTTCTCTTGTCCCATGCGGTAAGCAGCAGATAGAGACGGAAAGTATCCAAACCTATTAGCAGCACCGAATCTAGAGTTACCATCCATACGAACACTTGCTGCGAATATATATCTATTCTTGAATGCATAGTTGACTTGCCCCAATAAACCTACAGAACGTGTTTCTGTAACAAATGATTGTGCATTACCAGTCAGCGTCCGTGAGGGAATAGATGGATCCTGTAAATATGAAGAACCGGTGTTAGTTGATGACAAACCTTGAATAGTATACCTGTCTTCATTCGTGAACAAAGTAAAATTACCTGTCAGCAAATGATCAAGACCAAAATCCGGAGTCAATAATAAGCTAGTCTTTGTGCTCATGTTAAACTTGTCATAATCTGAGTCACTAGCCGCATTGACAGAGTTTTCGATAAATGGTCGACCAGTTGCTACCTGAGGCAAAAAGGTTTTCGTTTTATTATTATTTATATTCAATGAAAGGTTACTTGTCAAGGTCAAAATATTTGGAATGATCTTGTAGTTAACCGCAAATCTAGAGTTCAAAACATCACCCAATTGATTACTTAACCCATTATTAGCCATTGATAATGGATTGTATGTACCTGCATAAGTCCCTTGCGCTGTACTTACCGGTGTAAATAAATTGCCCGTTAAATTACCATACTCATCATATTCCCAAATAGCTTGATTTGGCATCTTTCTATACGCAATATCTCTAATAGTCTTAAAATAATTTTGATTAGTATTTACATGCGAATAGGACAAATCCGATTGGAATGTGATACGCTCGGACACAATATAATCCAAGTTAATACGTGCCGACAAACGATCCGATGATGTCCCTTTCGTAGTACCCGCATTATTGAAATAACCAATGGATCCCATATATCGTGCTTTCTCACCACCACCACGTATTTGTACGTTATGATCTTGGAAATACCCCAATTGTGTAATAGCATCCACCCAATCGCTATTGTTACTAAAATTGTAATAAGTAGACGTATTATATGGATCATACTGGAATTGTTGTGCACTTTCTGAAACAGAAAATACTCTACCTGCATTATAATATTCCTCCAATAACAACGTAGTGTACTGGTCTCCATTTAATAGTGGTATAGGACTTGGCTGTTTGGATATAGATCCTTTGAAAGCATAGCCTAAAGTGGGCTTGCTTACTGTACCGCGTTTGGTATTAATGATTAATACACCATTAGCTCCTCTTGATCCCCAAATGGCAGTCGCCGCGGCATCCTTTAATACAGATATATCTTGAATATCTGTAGGAGCAATATTTAATAATTGACCATAGGCATTGTCGTCTGATGTTGCAAAATCAAAATCATCTGGAATTGTAATATCATATGGCATACCATCTACAACTACCAATGGATCTACAGCGCCATTTAAAGAAGATGTTCCTCTAATTTTGATTTGCATACCTGCTCCTGGATCACCCGATACTGTAGCAATATCTACCCCAGGAAGACGACCTTGTAATGCTTGATCTATTGAAGCAGACTGCATTTCTTGAAGCTCTTCCATATTAATGGTTGCAATAGAAGCGGTAGACCTTGCTTTAGAAATCCCCATACCTGTACCATCGTCCACTGGCTTAGAAGCACTAATCACAACTTCTTCCACTTGATTAGATACAGATTCTATCTGAACATTTATAGTTGTTCTGTCTCCAACTACAATATTTGCTGAGGCTCTATATCCTGTACTAGTGACATACAAGCGTAATCCACTCAACTTTGTTCGCAAACTATAGTTCCCTTCCACATCGGAGGTTGTACCTACAATAGTCCTATTTTCTCTATCCTTCAACACAACTGTTGCGCCTGGAACAGGTTCTTTAGTTTCTTTATCTGTAATTTTACCAACAATCACTGTCTCTGCATTCTGAGCTACAGCGGTTGTGTGTACTAAACAGAATATAAGTCCGATGGTAACGATTAATAAATTAAAATGTCTTGTCATAGTGAGATACTAATTATATTCCGTTTTTTAGATAACCTGAAAGTGAATGGATCAATACACGTTGCCCCAATTGATTACTATTGGCAACATCTGCCTCAACTAGATTAGATTGATTGTCTCTAATTTGCAACCTATTATTTTGGTTTATTATTACATCTAGTGCTAAAGTCTCACCCTCTACGTTTTTACAAAGTGTTTCAAAAGTTCCAACTTTCTTCCCATCAATAGCAAACGTATTACGCGTTATATGGTATTGTAAAAAGAGTTTAATTTTGTTACGAAGCACAACATCTGTAGTGTTTTCTGCAGGTGGTAAATCACCATTTGCAATGGCTGCATTTATAGCTGCATTATTGGGTATTAATAAGGTATAATTAGCACCTATATCAACTCCTCTAATGATACCATCTGACGCTGAAAATAATTCACTCGACTTCAAATACCTGAAAAACATATTGTATGGTGAGGTAGCATTTTCCGCTCCCATCTTAATTAATAGACTAGCGATATTCGTATTAGATGAGGTTAATGCACCAGCAAGATAGACTGCTGCACCATTTAGGGGACCTGATTCACTATTCCCAATACTTATGGAATCTATTGCCAAGTATTGTCTATTCGAAATACTGTCTTGCGTTCCACTTGACATGATTTTCATGTTATCGAATTTTATATATTCTCCAGAAAAAGTTTCTAATATTCCCTTACCACTTAATGTGGGTATAGGATCAGTTTCTAATGGTATAATGTGTGATGATAATATCTCACGCATTTCTGGTGTCCCATTTCCACCTTTGTAACGGATTGGATCGGAAGTATTATAGGCGTCATAATCAAAACCCATTTGATATAAATCTTCATCAGACACCAAAACTAACATATATCGAATCGTAGGGATACGGAGGGTCAAGTGTAATCCCATGCGCTCCAATGCAAGTCTCATGAAACTATATTTTGGATCTAATAGCACATTTCCATAAACAGATTGGAATACATTTGCACGTTGAGAAGAGTTGATACCATAGAAAGCACCATTACTTAATAATTTGGTTTCGTTTATATTTTGGGTAGCCAACTTAGTCGTCTCACCCAGTACATTTGGCGCACTACTAAATTGCGATGGCCATAATTGGGTAAGATAAAAATGAGATTTTATATACTCAGATAATACTAAAGGATTGCTGTAAAACAAATCTTTTATAGTAGTACCTGAAGCATAATATTTCAATAACACACGTTTAGCAAAATCTTGTACGGCCTGATTTGTAGGAACTGTGATTGAAAGATTATTATATTGTGCATCATTCACATCTTCCTTCACATAATTTTCATTATTCAAGGCTAACATTACAGAATTATCATAGCCTTTTACGAATACAGAATCTCTTTTTCCGGTGAGTACTTCATTTCTACGCGTAAGTGTAGGATTATACGTATACGTCGCAAATAAGTCTAGCATACCTTTGAATTCACTGTATTTGTCATTTCCTCGCAAATATTGATCGATACTTTTCTCTGGTAACAGAACCTTATCAACGACATGTATATATCCATTTTCCGCAAGTATATTACTACGATTAACATCTATAGTAGCGCCCATCACATTTAGACCTGTATAGGTGGAATTAGGAAAGAATGCATTGTAATCTCCAGCAGTAAGACTTCGAGCCGACATATAACTGTTGAAAAAGTAACTTAGATGTTTGTTGTTATTATCTGATTCTACGTACGGAATGTTCGCCATCCTATTTGTTGACACTATTTTCCGAGTATTTCCATTTGAAAGGATTTCATCTTCTACAAAATCATAATATACTGTGCGTCTTCTGAATGCTTGACCTGCGACCCAACCTCTAGCTGAAAAATAATCGTTCAATTTTTCTAATCGTTCACCATCATACACCATCGCAGTACGGACAATTTTTTCTGCCAGCTTCTTATCAATATTACTACTATCGCTGATATTGTTTTCACTCATAAATTGCTGAAAAGCACGATCCGTTGGAGCAAACACAGTCCACGAGGATGCAGATCCTAATGTATTTCTATAGCCCGCTTTTTCGATACAGGATAAGAAATACGTAAAGTCACCCATAGAATCCAATTGTTGATAAATGGGACTTGCTAAACCTTTCGGTCTACCATAATAGGCGTCAAATGCTTCTTTTCTACATCCCACAATGATAGTCGCGAAACATAAACACGTAAATAAAACAGTTCTCTTAATACTCATACAATAGTCTTGTAGGTTTATATTGGTAAATCATAGGTCTATTATCAGTGTATATCTCAAGATTGAAAATTCACGATAACAGTTTTTGAAACAGGGACTAACAGGATATGTTCTGATTAATGCCTACTCCATTCCTCTTGCTAATAAAAATTTTGTTTTCCTTCTATAATTGGTAAAACCACATCCTTTGATGTTGGATAGTGATTAATTGGTTATATGCTTTTCTAATGTTATATATCAAATATATTACATCGCATAAAATACAGCAACCTGCACTATCCTGTAATATGTGTTATCACAATATGTCTTTGAATTAGCTAAAAGTAAGTACGAACATGAAAACTCCATTCGTAACATATTGTAATGCAATCATTTACTAATTGCCGTCCGGCTTTAATTCGCTACTTAGTACACTTAACGGCCAATTCCAATTTTTAAAATTATCTGGATTCTTAGTCGAATAGTTGCTAAAATCGATGATATTTTTTGCTATGGGTAGCTTCAATCGCTGAATTTCCGACAACATCATCTTCGCAATTTGTCCTGCACCGTATGTATTAAAGTGTGTGTTGTCTTGTAATGGTTGGGGTTGGTCTGGAAATGTATAGGCTGGATAATGAACAAAAGCTCTTTTAGAATCTTCTACACCTAATGCGGTATAAAATTCACGTGTCAATTTATTTAAATCGATTAAAGGGACATTTAGTTCTTGTGCAACTTTTCGTGCAGCCTCTGGATAATCCCCTAATGTATAATTTAGATTTCCACTCGCATCAAATGAGCGTCGTGCTGTTGAAGTAACAATTATTGGAATGCCGCCAATAGCTCTAAATTGTGTTACAAAATATTTTAATCTCTCCGTATAGCCGTTATATGCACCTGCCTTTTCTCCAGTTTCCTTTTGATCATTATGACCAAATTCTATAAACAAATAATCGCCAGGCTTGGCAACAGAAAGTATTTTTTCTAATCTATTGGATGATAGAAAAGAACTTAAAGCTAATCCGGATTCGGCGTGATTGGCTACCACGATTTTCGCATCAAAATAACGAGGTATCATCTGCCCCCACGAAGCCCAAGGCTCATGTTCTTGATTTACCACGGTTGAATTACCCGCTAAAAACAACGTTGTGGCAACTTTAATTGGTTCAATAATGATACGTTCTATATTATTTTCACCCTGAAATTCTAAAGTCAATTTATTGTCCCAATCTAATTTTTCGATTTCACGTGGAGCTTTCAAACGTACAGACTTATCCTCTCGTATTTTTGGGTTTTTGATGTGAACATTGAACTGTTTAGTTACTTTCTTATTTTTGGGAATTTCAACTTGATCTAAAGACCAACGTCGAGATTCTGAACGCACCGTAGAATGAATTGTATGGCTCTTCAGACCTCTGTAGATAATCGTGACATGATAGTTTCCCTCAGGCACGTCAGCAGAAAAATAAAATGGCTTGTTACTATACAAGGATTGCTTCTTTTTACTTTTAACGAATTCAACAGAATTCTCCGTTCCTAAATCAAATCCATAGCCTTTATTGCCATACTTTATTAGATTATTCAGTATGAAAACTTCCTTTTCCTTAGACTTCTGCCCTGTAAAATCGAATATTTGTCTGTGTTGAGCAGAAACCATCGAAAATTGCAATATTGTAATTAGTATTATTAATCCTTTTGAAAACATAATTTAAGTTTTTATAAATAGTATATCATAAAAAAACGCTCTAAACTTCAAGAAGATTTAGAGCGCAGATTTATCACAAAAAATTATTACATAATATTAAGCTCTATAATATCTCAATTCGATGATATTATTAGGAAATGGTAGTGTGTTCCAGTGTTCATGTATCAATAATGCCGCACCAATAGCCGTAGCTTGTGCCATAGAAGCAGCATAAATTTCAATTGTAGGAAACCTTCTAGCTAATAAATTCATATAAATATGATTTTTACTAAAGCCACCATCCACAAATATTCTTTTAATATTTTGACCAGCTAAAACCAATTTTGTTGACTCTACTTGAGCATTGACAAGACAAAAAATCAGCGCATGATAAGCTTCTTCGTAGGTTTTGAACCTATCTAAATCTAATTCAGCAAATGTATTTAGTGTAAAAACAGCTATACTTTGTCCCAGATCCAGTCCTTCGATAATACGCCAGTTAATCTCAAAATGTTTGAATCGTGCTGTAGTCACATTAAAGTGATCAGCTATTCGTTTTGACTGCGTCTCGTGTTCATATCCCGCAAACAATCTTGAAGCCTTTACGGGTGTTCCGTTGTACGTCAGATAGAATAGGCAATCTTGATCCAATTCTGTCTTAGTCAAAGGTTCATCGTTGAATGGATTCATCGATATACACCAAGTACCCGTTGAAATAAGCACAAATGGTTCATGAAAATTGACCAAATAAGGAATTAAAGCAGAAGAGCTATCGTGCAAGCCTGTTCCAACCTTGTACGTACTTCCAGGAAATGTACTTGAAAACACTTCCTTGCCGTTTACAATTGGCGCAAGCTTCTGATCTATACCAGTATCTTTAACCCATTGATGGTAATTCTTTGTATTGAAATCCCACAATGCAGTGTGACATCCAATACTTGTCATATCCGAATACAATTGTCCCGACACCAAAAAACTTAGATACTGAGGCAAATGCAATGCATACTTCATCGTATTGAAAACCTCAGGTTGTTCTTTCATTAAGCGATAGATTTGCTTGCCCGAATTAAGACTTCCCAATGATGGAGAAGCGGTATCCAATACAAATTTATTTTCGCCTCCATAGGTTTGATGCAAGTCGTCCTGTAAATTAACTGGATATTCTTTCAAGTAATTATACAGTGGTGTCAGCGGTCTACCATTTTGATCCAAATAGACAAAACTCGCTCCATAGGATGTAAAATTAATCGCCTTAATATCAAATTCAGCTCTACGAAAAACTTCGTGTAATGAATCAAATACAGATAATCGTAAACTTTCTAAATTTTCGCAGGGGAAGCCATCCTCATCGACGGTTTCCATGAATCTTGCCGAACGTTCAAAAACGATTTGATAATGTTCGTCAAATAAAAATAACTTTTTGTTGGTTTTACCAACGTCAAATATTGCAATAACAGGTATACGCTCCTTTCCCATCCTTCCTTATCTAAGTATTACAATCCTGTCGCTACAGTGGATTCGCCACGTTCATCTATTAATTGTTGTCTCACATTAATGTCGTTGAACAATTTAATTGGATTTAATGCAGCACCTTCACGCAATCTTGCCTCTGCCACAAGCGCACGCAAGTCAGTACGAAAAGCATCTTGTAATATTTCTTGTGCGGCTACTACATTATTGTCTTGCTGTGCTTTTTTTAGCGCTTGACGATCCACAAACAATGCTTGTGCATAGGCGATTTTAATTGCTTCTACAGATTGTAATAAATCGGCTAATGGATCTTTCAAATTATGCGAAGCATCAATCATCCAACCCAAACCTGTTGCGTGATCTATTCCTCGCGCATCCATACCTTCTACCAATTCATTGAAAATCAAAAATAATTGATAAGGCTTGATTGCTCCAGCAGTCAAATCATCATCCGCATATTTACTATCATTGAAATGGAAGCCTGCTAATTTGTTTTCCATTAATAACAAAGACACGATTTGTTCGATATTTGCATTTGGCAAATGGTGACCTAAATCCACTAATGTGTACGCTTGATCTCCCAATTTATTCGCTAATAATAAAGATTGTCCCCAATCTGCAATAGTCGTCGAATAAAAGTTAGGCTCAAAAGCTTTGTATTCAATAAACATTTTCCAATCCGAAGGAAGATGCTTGTATATTTCTCTTAAACTTTCTAATGTATTTTGGAATGCTTCACGGAAATTCAATTGACCTGGAAACGAAGAACCATCTGCCAGCCAAACTGTCAACGCTTTAGAACCTAAAGCAATACCATGTTTAATTACTTCAATATTATGTGCTACTGCTTGCTTACGTACATTTGGATCTACATGCTGCAATGATCCAAATTTGTAACTATATGCTTGATTCGGTTGATCCTGAAAAGTATTTGAATTCACCGCATCAAATGCCAATCCAAAGGATGATGCTAAAGCTTTAATCTTCTCCGCATCTTGGGGAATATCCCAAGGAATATGAAGTGAAATCGCTCCACTCGACTTGTTCAATGCATGTAATAAGCCTACATCCTCAATTTTTTGCTCCAAATTTCCTGGTTCACCTTTGCCACTAAAGCGACCAAAACGCGTACCGCCTGTCCCTAATGCCCAGCTCGGAATAGCAATATTAAATTTTTGTACTTTCGTTACGATTTCCTCAAAGTTCGAAATACTATCCTTTAAGAAATCGACTTGTTTAGTATGTTTAGCTAATAATTCTTGGTTATGTTGATCTATGATAGATTGCTCGATTTTCATAAGTATATAGGTTTAGATAGTTAGAAAAATAGAAATTATTTTTCTAACTATCGTACTTGATTTAATAATTGTTATCGGACAAATGCCATGGCTACTCCGCCATCTACATTCAATACATTTCCTGTAGATTTGCTTAGCTCACCGCCTACAAATGCAAAACAAGCATTGGCTATATCATCTGGCAAGATTATTTCGTTTAACAATGTTCGTTTTGCATAGTAAGCAGGTAATTCTTCTACCGTAACCCCGTAAGCTTTAGCTCGACCTTCAGCCCAGCCTCCAGCCCAAATATTACTATCTGAGATAACCGCATCAGGGTTAACCACATTTACTCTAATTTTGGAAGCGCCAAGTTCTGCTGCATTCAATCTGCTAAGGTGCAATTGCGCTGCTTTAGCAGAACCATAGCCCGCGTTATTCGGACCACTAACCAAGGCATTTTTACTTACAATATTGACGATGTCACCACCGATATTTTGTGCTTTCATTACTTTAGAAGTAGCCTGTGTAACGATAAACTGACCTTTTACCAATACATCATATAATAAATCCCAATCCTTTTGCGTATGATCTTCAATAGATTTTGAAATGGATAGTCCGGCATTATTCACCACAATGTCCACACCGCCAAATGCTAATGCAGCCACCTTAAGTGCTTCTTCTATTTGCTCTTGATTCGTTACATCTAGGACAGCAGTCGTAACATTATCCGCGCCAAACAAGCCAACAAATTCTGCTTTTGCATCTGCTAATCTCTCTTGATTCAAATCGTTTAAAACGACTACTGCTCCCTCTTGTGCAAAACGCTTTGCAATAGCTTTACCTATACCACCTGCACTTCCAGTTACCAAAGCGATTTTACCCGACAATGCTTTTGGCTTAGGCATACGTTGTAGCTTCGCCTCTTCCAATAACCAATATTCAATATTGAAAGCTTCTTGTCTCGGTAGTGAAGTATATTCACTCACCGCTTCCGCTCCTTTCATTACATTGATAGCATTAGTATAAAATTCCGAAGCCACACGTGCTGTTTGCTTATCTTTTGCAAAAGCAAACATTCCGACTCCTGGATAGATTATGATTACTGGATTTCTGTCGCGAATAGCAGGGCTATTCGGGTGTTTACAAGTTTCATAATAATCCGTGTACATTGCTCTGTACGCTTCAAATAATGGAAGCAATTTTGATTTTATCGCTTCTATATCCGATAAGTCTTCGTTTTTATCCAAATTCAGAATCAAAGGTTGAATCTTAGTGCGTAAGAAGTGATCTGGACAGCTTGTTCCCAAAGGAGCTAATTTTTCCAAATCATTGGAATTGATAAATTCCAATACCCTAGCATCGTCAGAGAAATGACCAACCATAGGACGCTCACTTGAACAAAACCCTCTTAATATCGGCGCAATAGCAGCAGCCTGTGCCAATCTATCTTCTTGTACTAGACTATCTACTTTTTGACCACCAAATACAGGTCTTGACTTACCGTAATTCTCTTCCAAATAAGATGCACAAGTCTCGATGACATCCAATGAATTCAAATAACATTCATACGCCGTATCTCCCCATGTAAAAAGTCCATGCGAACCCAACATAATTCCACGGATACCTGGATTTTCGGCTAAGCATTCGCGCAATTGCAAACCTAAATCAAAACCAGGCTTTTGCCATTCTACCCAGCCAATTGTTCCTTTGAACAAATCTGTTGTGATTTGTTTTCCATCTTTTGCTGCCGCAATAGCAATCGCAGCATCTGGGTGCAAATGATCAATATGTTTGAATGGAAGAAAACCATGCAACGGCGTATCAATAGAAGGCGCCTTCGATGATAAATCGAATATACAATGGTTGAAAAGCTCGACCATTTCGTCCTCATGCTCGATACCGCGATACACTTTCTCAAGATTACGAAGTCGTTCTACATACAATGCAGCCAAACCTGACTTCTTTAATGTGCCGATATCACCACCAGAACCTTTAATCCACATTACTTCCACTTCTTCACCTGTCAATGGATCCTTATCCATTACTTTACATGATGTATTACCGCCTCCGTAATTCGTTATCCTCAGATCCGATCCCAAGATATTAGATCGGTATAATAATAACGCTACTTCATCTCCTTGTAAGGATTTAGCTTTTTCCTCATCCCAAAGGTAATTCACATGTTGATATGTTTTTGTTTGCATAAATCTTTGTAATATTTATTCTAAAGTTTTCGCGAATCCTACCACACAAATAGATAGGATGATAATGACAATACCAGATATAATGGCCGTATAGGTTGGTTTACTCACACCTTTCCATTCTTTTAGGAACACACCCCATGCATTTGAAATCAATATGATAAATGCCATGTGTAAAATCCATGAACTTGCACCATTCCCAAGGCGGCTCTCACCCATGCCGTAAAAGAAAAATTGCAAATACCATGTCGTGCCTGCTAAAGCGCACAACAAGAAATTTTTCTTTAAAGGAGCTGTTGCTTTCGAGTAGTCTGTAAGAGTCTTATTTTTCAATAATAAATATGCGCACCAAATAAAATTCGTCGTAAATCCTCCCCAAAGTATAACGATATAGGTAACATTATTCTGATAAAGAAATTCTCCTTGTCCTGGGTTAACTGATTTCCAAAGTGCATTAGCGACATCAGCCATCGGCTTTCCTGCTTCAATAGCAAAATTGAAACATGCACTTAAAGCCCCTGATATTAAAGCCACAATAATCCCAACACCAAAGTTGTAATCTGTTTTATCGGTGACACCAGCACTTGATAAGCCTTTTTCTTTCAAAACTCCAGCTTTTCCACACAGGTAAATCCCCACAATACAAAGAAGTAATCCCGCCATTACACACAATCCCGACGCGGTCGTAAAGAAGAAATCTATGCTATGCTTGCCATCTGCTGGATTAAAATAATAGTAAATTGCAGGCATCAGTGCACCTAACACCATGCTCAATCCTAGTATAATACTGCTTCCCAACGAAACACCTAAGTATCGAACACCTAAACCATACGTCAGTCCACCTATCCCCCACAATACACCAAAAAGAAATGTATAACCTAACACACTTGAATTCGCGTCTCCTATTATTTCAAAAAAATTAGGAATCGTAAGCCAAGCTGCCAATGGAGGAACGATTATCCATGAAAATAATCCACCCAAGATCCACATCGCTTCCCATGACCAGTCTCGTACTTTTTTATATGGAACATAGAAACTTCCAGACGCAAAGCCTCCTATAAAATGGAATAATACCCCCGCAATTGCATTCATAATTTGATTAAGGTTTTATATAAAAACTAAGATATTTGTAAAAATTAATTTAACTGTTATGGACTGTCATGTTGAATACAGCAAGATATTTAACATTTATACAGATAGATGAAAATGAAATAACTTATAAAATACTGGTTATTAGGATAACACAATTCGGTTCATGTACGGTCACGGTTTCCAATCTAAAACTTTGACAGTCGTAGATTTACTATCTGAAAGTCCTTCACCATCTACTTGTACTGTATGCTGTATAAAAAGACTTAATTTTTCTTTATTTCGCCAATACTCGGTATCGTAGGTAGGTTCCCATGCGGCTACAGATTCTGGATACAAATCTTGAAGCGTAAACTTAGGTTTGTTTTGTGACCAATGAAGAAAAGAAACTGCATTATTTCGTTCTTCGTCTCTAAAAAGCATCCAAACCTTAACTTTATCGCCCTTGCCTTTCACTAATAACTGTGGTCTCGAGATGGGAATTTGCTTTGTTCCATATCCTCCTAACGTAAACGAAGTCTTTCTAAAATCAAAAGATTGCGTAATCCAATTGCCACGATTAAAATAAACCAACTTGTATTGCGGCTTGTCTGCGTTATTATCCCTCCAGTAGGAAACAATAAAAGGATTTCCGTCTGCGTCAGCAGACATCGCTGTTTGGTTTATTAAATCACTTTTTTCGGGTATTCTGACTGCATACTCCGCTGTCGCTGCTGTAATTGGCAGATTATACTTTTTTCCAGTAGTTTTTTTCCAGGTTAGGCCTTCATCATCTGAATATGCATACGCCATGTCATGGTTACTAGCGACATCTGGACTCTCCCGCCATACCCAAGAAATATGTATTTTTCCTTTGTTATCTATATAAGCTTGCCAGTACGCATTTCGTTTGCCTTCTCCATCGATTAATTTATTTTGTAATCGTGTCCATTTTTTATCGCTAACACTGTATTTATTTATCATCAAATTCCCATTTCCTGATCCGCCATCCCGGTACATAAAAAGTAAATTACCGTTAGGCAATTTGAAAAATTCGGGATAAGATACCACCCTTTCTTGTTGACCTACCATTGGGATTTCATCCGAAAAATCTAGACCATTTGGTTTCAAAGATTTTATATACCGTAATTTAGAATTGTGATGGTCAAAAGCAATATGCAAATAATCATCTCCATCCAACATGATACTAATCACATTGTGTGCGTCTTTTGCATTTCCCTTGAAACCGGTGCTTTTGGTAAACCAATCTGTGCTATTTAATTTTCTCTGCCCAACTATTAGGACTCCCTTTTCATCGTAATAAGCTATGTATTGGTAAGTGGAGTTGCTGACGAGAGAGTTTTTGCGAAACACAGCCGTATTGACTGTATTCTTTGACCATCCCTCACCTACTTTAGATATTTGGATTTTCGGTTGAGCGAATAAGAAGGAATGAAAAAAAAGGATTAAATAAATTAAAATTAATTTTCTAGGCATGTTTAAGTTGTTTATAATAGGTGTCTACAAATTACAAAACAGATTTGTCATATTATAACAAATCTGTTTTTACTGTTGTGTTTTATATTATTACTATTTCAATATCAAAATTTTAATACGCATTCCAAGCTGGAGGATCTATACCGTGTAGATGCTTTACAAAGAAGTCTCGACGTTTACGCTCGCCATAATCACCTCCTGAAGAATGACCCATTCCGGGGACCATTATCATCTCGTGATCTTTATTTGCCTTGATTAAAGCATTGGTCAATTGATACGTAGAAGACGGATCAACATTGTCATCCACCTCACCTACGATCAGCAGCAATTTACCCTGTAATCGATATGCATTTTCGACGTTCGAACATTCGGCATATTCAGGGCCCACAGGCCAACCCATCCATTGTTCATTCCACCATATTTTATCCATTCTATTGTCATGACAACCACAGGATGATACAGCTACTTTATAAAATTCTGGATAAAATAAGACCGCGCCCGTTGAACTTTGACCACCTGCTGATGTACCATAGATACCTACTCGCTCCACATCCATGTAGGAATACTTTTGCGCTGCAGCCTTTATCCATTTTATACGATCTGGGAAACCTGCATCTTTCAGATTCTTCCAAGCTACATTATGAAATTCTTTAGAACGATTGGATGTACCCATACCATCTATTTGAACGACAATAAAGCCCAATTCTGCTAGCTCTTGCATGCCACTTGGATTCGTATTGAATGTTTTTGGAACGAAAGAACTATGCGGGCCCGCATAAATATATTCGATAATGGGGTATTTTTTATTCGGATCAAAATTAGTTGGACGTACCATTATTCCCCAAATATCATATTTATCGTCTCTACTCTTCGCTGTGAAAATCTCAGGTACTTTCCAACCCAAATCATACATTTTGGATTCATTTGCTTTCTCCAACTCCAGTACTACTTTGCCTGAATGATCTCGTAACACAGTTACAGGAGCTTTATTAATCAAAGAATACTGATCTACAAAATAGGAATGGTCTGCATTGAAATAGGCAGTGTGATTCGCATATTCTTTGGTTAATTCTTTCAAGTTTTTGCCATCGAAATCCACTTTATAATAGTGAATTAAATATGGGTCTTGATTCGTATTCTTACCACTACCTTCAAATATTATCTGACGATTTTTTTCATCTACATGAACCACTTTACGCACGACCCAATCGCCTTTTGTGATTTGATTCAGGACCTGACCCGATTCACCATCAATGCGATACAGATGATTCCAACCATCTCTTTCCGAAGCCCAAATTATCTCCTTTCCATCGTTGATATCATATCTGTATTTTTTGCCACTGTAATCAATAAATGTTTTGCTGACTTCATTTATGATATAATTACTCTGTCCGTTTTCAGCATCCAATTTTACAACTGCATACTGTTGATGACCGCGCTTATTGAATTCAAACGTCACACTTTTGCTATCTTGACGCCACGAAACATACCCCAACGAAAATTGATTATCGACTAACTGCTTATCTACTTCAAATAACTTATTTGTCTCAATATTGCATATCACTGGAAAATATTGGGGCAAAGCGTCACCTGGCTTAGCATAGTGACGAGTTTGTAATTTAGGTTGTAACTGATCCAATGGCGAAGATTCCAATAAGGTCAATATGCGTACCTCTTGCTTGGTTGCGCGCGTCGAAGCGACTTTTTTACTATCGGGAGACCATTGAATATAAGAAGTATAATATTCACCTGGACTACCATCGAAGGTTAATTGCTTTTCAGATTTCTGATCATCTACTAATGCATAATACACATTATGATTTTTGATGTAAGCGGTTTTCTTCTTATCTGGCGAAAGAACAGGTCTACCTTGTGTATCATCGCGACGTTGCCCCCAATAACCACCCGCTCTCGTATTTTCTTCCGTATTGCGTAATTTTTTTAAACTCGCGCTATTTCTATTCCAATGCCATATGGCATTTTTAAACGTAAACTCCACCGTGTCTTTCCCCAACAATTTAATCGTATATCCACTCAGTGTATTGATATCAGCTTTTTGTCCAGAAGACTTTTCTAATTGCTCAGCCAGAAGTTTAACATCAAATAATTGCTCTTTTTTGCGCGCAGTCGCATCCACCCAAATAAATCCCTTACCTGCTAAAGTTCGTTGTTCATAGAAAAACGCATCACCTTTAGCATTCCATTTGATGATTGACGGAATATGATATACCGCATCCGCAGTGGCTGTACGAAATTTCTTAGCCCTTGTGTAATCTTCTACAGTTCCTTGTGCTAAAAGAAAACCTGTATTTGCTATCAACACTACAGCAACTAAAATTTTTCTAATCATGTTTTTGATTTTATAGGGTTATAAATAGGAATGTTGATTATAGTCAGATAACTTTCAACATATTTACATTATTCCTCATGATCGCTCTCTACTTCCCCTCCTGTTTAATTTTTAAATTGGTAAAATTTCCAAGATGTCTCGTGATTGGGATCTAATTTTTGATCTGTCAAAATAGCTCTTAGCATTTCCATAGGCATATAATTTTCTTTAATCACTCGATCATGAAATTGCTTATACGTCATTTTGCCCGAATCCACCATTTCTTTTTTAATATCCATCATCTGCAAACCACCTACTAAATAAGCTAATTGGTAAAGCGGACCATATGAACCTTCAAAAGAACGTTTAATTTCGCCATGCGCATTCGCACGCTCAAAACCAACTCGGTCTACCAAATAATCAATACATTGTTGTGGCGTCCATTCTCCCAAATGAAATTTGATACTAAAGGTAATACGCGCACAACGATGCATGCGCCAAAATAGCATACCAATTCGTTCTTCTGGAGTTTTTGCAAAACCCTTATCGTACATCATCAATTCCCAATATAATGTCCAACCTTCTGTCCAAAAAGGTGTATTAAATGCTTTTTCACGATAAGGCTTATACCTTCTATTCATGAAATATTGTAAATGATGACCTGGATTTAATTCATGTTGAACTGTTCCACGTGAGAAATAAGGATTGTTTCCACGCATACTCATCAACTTCTGTTCCTGCGTCATCGTATTGGTGGGATACGAAATACTGATTTCGCGACCGCCAGTAAAGAAAGGATTGACCAACTGACGTTCTGCGGTCATCATTATCATACCCCACGTTTCATCCGCTAGCGGTGGAATATCCATCAAATCATGTTTACGGATAAAATCCTGTGCATCGTTATATAATTTAAGAATAAGCTCTGGCTGTCTACCTTCTGGGACATAGGTGTTTTTAACTTTCTCTTGTGCCGTTTTCCAGTCTTTTCCGAAACCCATTTCTTGCGAGGCTTTCAGCAATTCTGCTTCACACCATGTGAATTCTTGATCTGCTAATCGCAACAAATCATCGGTGCTATGAGCAATCATCTCATCCTTGAGTTGCTTATTAAAAGCGGCTTTTCCAATTGGCGTCCCCCCAATATTACTACCATCCTCAAATACTTTCCAATCGCTTTTCTCAACAATCAATTTACTATACGTAGTCAATTCCTCCGATAATTGTTTGTATGGTACAGGCACCCACCAAGTAAACATAGGTTCGTACTCGTTATAGAAATCAAAGGCACTAGTCAATCGCAACTTCAATGATCCAATAACCTCTTTCAAGAAATTAACATCAAAGTATGAAATAGAATTTACACGATTAAGCTTTTCTGTAGCCTCTTTGATTTGTTGTATTGCTTTTTGCAAATTTTCAGCAATTTCTTCCCCATTCACCGTCGTTCCGCGCCTTCTTAACCTTTCGAAATCATAGATTATTTGATCGAAAGGAATATAATCTTTCAATCGTTCATAAGTTTTCAATTGCTCTTGCAAAGCTTCCATATCAAACTTCACCTTACGATTCAACAAAATAAAATCGACTTGACCATTAGTGTTTAATTTATCGTAAGGAAAGTCTTTTAGTTTTTGAAGATACTCCTTGTCCAATGCGATTAACCGCTCAACTTGCTCAGGAGCTTCCACAGCTGGTTGACTACCCCAAACTTTGGGCATGGGGCCATAAAAATAATTGATTGCTTGCTGATCGTGTCCATACTGTACCACTAAAGGTTCAATGGGTGTCGTATGTTGATATAAGTCCTGTGCCATTACAACATTGTTCGTGAAAATCAGGGTAAGAATTAAAGCAGTTATTTTGGTAGGTTTCATATGAATGGCGTATGCTCTTATTTGAATTACCCAAACCGATCTGGGCTAAATAAGGTAATATTCGTTTCAAACTTTCTGTTGGAAAAAATATCACTAATGGCTTTTCCCATTGCTGGCCCCAAACTTAATCCCATCATACCAGCCCCAGCAGCAATTGCTAAGTTTTCATATTTGGCTGATCTTCCCAAATATGGAAGTCCATCAGGCGTGCAAGGTCGATAGCCATACCAAATGTCTTGCTTTGGATATTCTACATCCAGATTAGTTAAATATCTTGGGATAGAATTCACAATTCCTTCTACCCGATTTTGGTATATTTTATTGTTTGGAGAACCTAATTCCATAGTTCCTCCAAATCGTATCTTTCCATTCATAGGTGTGACCGCGACACGTGCTTCTAATAATAGCGCTGCATGTTCTAATTTCATATCACTTGGCGGCGTATACATAAAAGAATAGCCTTTCCCCGGCATCAACGGTAGCTTTAACTGTAGTTTATTGGTTAACTCCATCAAATATGCCCCCGGCGATAATACAAATTCATCAGCTTGAAAATTCCCTTTATCTGTTATGATTTCTTTTATTTTTTTGCCCGAAATATTGTAGCCTCTTACGCTTGTTTGCTCGTGAAAGATCGCTCCTCTGCCTTTCAAATAAGCAATAAGCTGTTGCATGAGTTTCATCGGATTTAGCTTTCCATCACATTTGTAGAGTATCCCGCCCAAAACATCGAATTTCACATCCGATTCCAAAACTTGCATTTCCGACGCTGATTTGATTTCTACATCCAATCCCAAATCTTGCGCACGTTTTGCCAATTCTATTTCTTCATGCTCTACCGCTTTGGTTTTGTAAAGCATCATAATTCCATTTTGATTTAATTCAAAATCAAAAGCAGCATCTTGACTTAAATTATCATAAAGTTTGCTGCTATATACATTCAAATCACGCAAAGGCTCCGCATGGGTGTCCACATGATTTTTGTTAGTGTATTTCATGAACTTTAGCCCCCAATCCATCAAACTCCAACTTAATGAAGGACGAACATAAAAAGGACTTTTCTTATCAAACATCCAACGAATACCCTGAGAAATCATGCCAGGTGAAGCCATAGGCGTAAAATGGCTTGGTACGATCATCCCCGCATTGCCATACGAACAATTGTTATCTAGCGTATTTTGTTCAATAATCTGCACATTCCATCCGTCATTGCTTAAATAATATGCAGTCGACAATCCTGCAATTCCGGCTCCAACAATGACTACGGTACCTTTATTCATTCTAAAAAAATCTAATTGCTGTTATATAACTTGAAAACCTTCTTTGTAAGGATCTTGATCATCAATAAAAATGGTATTATAGCCTGTGATTCTAGCCCATCCTTCTACCGAAGGAATAATTGCCGACTGTCCATTCACCTCTGTCACGGCTTCTACTTTTCCTGTAAATTGTGAACCGATGTAACTTTCATGTATAAATTCTTCACCTGCTTTCAATTTGCCTTTGGCAAACCACTGTGCCATACGCGCAGATGTTCCTGTTCCGCAAGGTGAACGATCCAATGCATTTTCGCCAACAAGGACGGCATTGCGACCCGAAGAATTACTTTTTGTTGGCTTGCCTGTCCACTGTATATGACTCAAACCGTGAATATTTGGGTCCTCTGGATGAATAAATTCATATTTCTCATTCAACAAGCGACGAATAATCTTGCCATAATGAATCAATTGAGCGGCTGTAAAATCAGAAATATCTCTAAAATTTGGCTGTGGATCGATGATGCCATAAAAATTTCCGCCATAGGCTACATCCACATAAATATCTCCCAGATCAGGGCAATTCACAAGCAAAGCCTCTTTGTAAAGGAAAGATTTCACATTGGTCAATTTTACGGAAGTCACTTTTTCACCTTCTTGCTTATAATCCACTAAAACAAGCCCAGCTGGTGTTTCTAAACGTAATTTGCCCGGTACTTTGGGCTTTACTAAGCCTTCTTCAATAGCTATAGTTACCGTCCCAATCGTCCCATGTCCACACATCGGTAGACAACCACTTGTTTCGATATACAGTACGCCAACATCATTTTGATCATCAATAGGTGGGTATAAAATACTCCCACTCATCATATCATGCCCACGCGGTTCGAACATCAGCCCAAGTCGTATCCAATCGTATTCTTGCATAAAATGTAGCCTACGCTCCATCATACTATTTCCATTTAAAAAAGGACCACCACCCGCAACTAAGCGAACTGGACAACCACACGTGTGTGAATCGATACAAAAAAAAGTCTTCTTCATAAATTAAGGTAAAATGCGTTTGTTATTTACGATTCTTTCAATGTTTGTTGGATTAGCATTTTGAAGCTCGGCTGGCAACAGTACATCAGGCCAATTTTGGAAACTTAAAGGTCTCAAAAACCTTTTCATCGCGTCTGGACCTACGGACGTAAATCGGCTATCTGTGCTAGAAGGAAACACCCCTCCATGCTGCATCCCGTACACCACTTCCACACCTGTTGGCATTCCGTTAAACAGCAATCTGCCACATTTATCTTTTACCAAATCAACTAAAGTTGAATATCCCAAGACATCTTCTTTTGTTGCAGCAAAAGTGATTGTTAATTGACCACCCAATGGGGAGATAGTTTCTTCCATTTCTTGGATAGAATCACATTCCACGAGGATGCCACATGGACCAAAAACTTCTTCTTGCAAATGTCTGTGCTTTACAAAATCAGTTGCTGAAACTGTATACATTACCGCTGACGGAAATTCAGCATCTAAAATAGACTGCCCAACAATATCTGCTTCATGTGTAGCATTCAACAGTGTAATGGCGGCATCATACGATTTACGAATCCCCGCATGCAGCATATGACTCACTGTCGCTGAAGCTAATTCTTCTTTTAAAGCATGTTTTAAATTTTCAGAATCCTTATTCTTCAATACGAATAGAAGTCCTGGATTGGTGCAAAATTGACCACATCCCATAGTCAAGGAAGCAATGTATTCTCTTGCGAAGGTCGCTGTGTTCGATTGTAGATATTGTGGCAATGCTATTACTGGATTTAAACTTCCCATCTCTGCGAAGACAGGAATAGGCTCTGGTCTATTTGCTCCGATTTTGAATAAAGCCATACCACCTTGGAAAGACCCCGTGAAAGCTACAGCTTTTACAGTGGGATGAGCGACTAAACCCTGTCCCACTTCATGCGAACCACCTGAAGTATAACCAAACACAGTATTAGGAGCACCAAATTCTTTTAAACCGTCATATATGGCTTTCGCCATAATGCGCGAGGTACGAGGATGCGCTGAATGTTCTTTGTAAATAACAGAACAACCTGCACCAATCGCACTTGCGGTGTCTCCACCAGCCGTAGAAAAAGCAAAAGGAAAATTTGACGCACCAAAAACAACAACAGGTCCTAATCCCACATTGTATTTTCGAATATCATTTTTTCCTTCACCATTGTCTATACGCACATCCAATAACGTACCCGAAGCAGTTACATCTGCATAAAGTCGCCATTGCAGGATTGCTCGGGCTTTCTCCCCGTTCAATCTTGCCAAAGGCAGATTGGTTTCTTTATGCGCCGTTTGAATAAGTTCATCACCCAAAGCTTCTATCGCTGCAGCTATAGAATACATTAATTCAGCTCGATCTTTTCGA
Organism: Sphingobacterium bovisgrunnientis; assembly: GCF_009829085.1. Taxonomy (GTDB): domain Bacteria; phylum Bacteroidota; class Bacteroidia; order Sphingobacteriales; family Sphingobacteriaceae; genus Sphingobacterium; species Sphingobacterium bovisgrunnientis. Next base: position 51,927 of record NZ_WUQY01000001.1, on the reverse strand, counting down.
GACAAATGCTGTAGATATTTATAGCCATCTACAGCATTAGCTACTAAAGCATCAAGTTCTGTTAGGTTAGATTGTAGCATAATTATACGCAGTTAATTGCGGTCTTACCGCTATAGCATCTTCTATAAGTTTTTCAATTCTTTCTTTTTCTTCACCTATTAACGGTAAACGAGGTGCGCGTGTATATGGCGTAGAGAGACCTTCATACGTAGCTGCTAGTTTGATATATTGAATTAATTTTGGATGAATATCCAATTCTAACAAGGGCATAAACCAACGATAAATTTCAACAGCTTTATTGTATTCTCCTGCTTTTACCAAATTGTAAAGTGCCATAGTTTCGTAAGGGAATGCATCCACAAGACCAGCCACCAAACCATCAGCTCCAACCATCAACGATTCCAAACAAATTGTATCTACTCCTCCTAAAACTTTCAGGCGATCCCCAAATCTATTTTTCAATCTAGTCACATTCGCCAAATCACGCGTAGATTCTTTTACAGCTTGAATGGTTGGCTCTTCAAGCAATTCTGCCATCATATCTAATGTGATGTAGGTTGCATAATCGACAGGATTATTATATACCAGAATAGGTAACGAAGTACTTTGCGCAATAGCTTTGAAATATGCTACGACCTCTCTATCGTCTGGTCTGTAGCGCATCGGCGGTAACACCATTAAACCGTCCGCACCTATCTGCTCAGCACGCTGTGCAAATTCAACGGCATCTTTCGTCGTGTTTTCTGTAAGATTAAGAATAACAGGAATTCTACCCCCTACAATTTCTAATGTCTTCTCAAGCAATAAATACTTTTCCTCTTGAGATAGGACACTTGCTTCACCTAGAGAACCCGCCAAAATAATACCGTGTACACCAGCAGCTATCTGCGCCTCCGTGTTCTTCGCGAACATGTCAAAGTCCATTGAATAATTTTCATCAAAAGGTGTTAAAACTGCGGGATAAATACCTTCCCAGGTCAAATTTGCCATATCTATTTTTTAATTAATAACTTACTTTCAAAAGTATTTATTAACCTATGCAAACACTAACCACCAATTGACATATAATAACCAATAATTAACTTATATCACTCATTTATTGATTCATAGATTTATTGTATCGCGCTACGTATTCTTTGGGTGGTAATCCTGTGATGGATCTGAATACACGATTAAAATTGGTGATGCTATTGAACCCACTATTATAAGCTACCATCGAAACACAATCGTACCGCTCACTGACCAACAATCTACACGCTTCGCTCACACGTAGTTCATTGAGGTAGAAAACAAAAGTCTTGCCCGTACATTTTTTAAAATATCGGCAAAAAGCTTGTGGTGTCAAATTTGCTTTTTCAGCAATAGCATTAAGGTGTAAATCCTGACGGAAATTCTGCTTGATATAATTACAAACACTCACTATACGAATCGATGTGACATCATTTATTTCTTTAATAATTGCTCCTGATAAAGGAAGAACATTTTTCGAAATTGTATTTAATAATTTCAACAGGTGAATAAAATTGATTACTCGATCCGCACCATCAGAATCCTTCAAAATTTCTATACGTTCACAAACAGCATTCAAATATTCTTTGGGAACACGAAATCCTTGATTAAAATTTGTTAGAAAAGTATGTAAAGTTTTTAATTCTGGAAGGTTAAAAATATATTCTAGTGCACCTTTCAAATTAAAAAATACGGATATCGTACGTACGTGTAATGGTAATTTAGATCCTTTGAAAACATGCGGTTGATTCGCACCAATTAGGAAAACTTCTCCGCTCTCAAATTTGTGCATATTATCATCAACGATTAATTCTCCACTACCTTCTGCAACCCAAACCAGTTGATACTCCGGATGCCTATGAAAATGTGGGTAAAATGAATCCAAAATTTCATCCTGAACAACTATAGTTCGATCATTCGGGATGTTCAAATTATAATGCAGCGCTTTCATGGTTCACAATTTTGGTTAGATGTAGAATTAAAAATAGGCATTCTATTCTTACATTCACAACTAAAAAACCATATATGGTAAAATTTAAGTATAAATGGATAATATTCAGGTATTAAAAATTTAATATATCAACATATTTGTACTGCATGCAAATTGAAAATATTGCAGTGCTATTCAACCATCAAGAATCTAGCTTATGCTAGAAAATTTGTAACCGAAAACTGATGAAAAAAACATTCATATTTTGTTTAACTCTTTCCATATATGTTTTTTTAGCTCCGCAAAAGGGATATACACAAAATCCTTTTTGGGAAGAAGTAAAAAAGCAACCTGCAACTTTAGGAATTGATAAAGGATCGAAAGATTTTCAGCTTACTCAGTTCAATTTGTCCATACTTAATTCATCACAAACTGTAGCGAGTCTGAAATTGAAAACAGACAGCAAATTCGATTATACTCCAGATGAGTTATTGGAAAAGAGAGATAGGGATAAGTTTTTTCACTTGGGTGATTTAAATATTAGCATTAAGCCTGTCGGAAGTTCGGAATGGAAAAATTATTCGTCCTCAACCAAAAGAATTGATGTAAAACCTATCATAGATAAAAAATCCCTTGCAGCTGCTAATATGTCTGTTGCATTAGGTGATATTCCACTGGAAGTGAATCGTTATTGGCAAAATATCCAAGGAGATTTGGTGTTGAAATTCGAAATTAAAAACACGACAAAAACCAAATATGAAATCGGCGCATTGGGTATTCCGATGATTTTCAACAATAATTTGGATTGGAAAAATTTGGATACAGCACACATGGACAATGTATTCTTTGATCCGTACATAGGAAAAGATGCTGGTTATTTGCAAGTCAATAGATTACATGGTAACGGACCTAGTTTGTTGGTATTGCCTTATGAAAATGCAGGATTCGAAGCGTACAATCCACTCAACGCTGATCCTACACCTCGTAGTATTACCTTCGAAGGTTTTCACGAGTGGGTAATCCATAGCAAAGCCTACGCGGAGACAGAATGGAAAGGCGTAGAACAATGGAATACACCAACTTCGACCGTGTTAAAGCCGGGACAAAGCAAATCTTTTGCAGTTCGTTTTGTATTGGCACCTAGTATTAAACAGATTGAAAATGAATTGATCCGTCAACAGAGACCAGTAGCAGTTGGTGCTTCAGGATATGTTGTTCCGCTCAACAATACCGCCAAACTATTTCTTAAATCCACCAAAGCAATTAAAAACATACAGTCTTATCCTGCTGATGCATTAGAGATACGCAAAGAACAGAACACAGCTAATAAATGGGCTAATTATACAGTAAAAGGTAAAAAATGGGGTCGCGCTCGCGTAGATATTACTTACGCAGATGGTAGCTTACAAACTGTTCATTATAAAGTCATTAAAGCGGAAAAAGATGTGGTAAAAGATCTTGGTCATTTTTTGACTACTACACAATGGTACGAAAATGCAAATGACTTGTTTGGACGATCACCTTCTGTAATTTCATACGATTATGAGACTAAATCGCATATCACACAAGAAAAACGCGCTTGGTATGCAGGACTAAGTGACGAAGCTGGAGCAGCAAGTTGGTTAGCCGCCATTATGAAGCAATTATTGCAACCGCATCCCGAAGAAATTAACAAGTTAAAACGCTTCGTAAATGAAACTATGTTTGGAAGAATTCAGCACAAAGAAGGAAAAAACAAATACGGTGTCGTAAAAAGTTTATTCTATTACGAGCCCGATTCTATGCCAGCAGGAACGTATAGTGAAGATATTAATTACAAAACATGGTCTGCTTGGCCTAAAAAAGAAGCCGATAATATTGGAAGATCGTACAATTATCCACACGTGGCTGCAGCGCATTGGGTATTGTATAAATTGAGTAGAAATTACAATAATCTTGTCACCGAAGAAGGCTGGTCCAATTACTTAAGACGCGCTTACCAAACAGCTATTGCTATGGTAGAAAAAGCGCCATACTATGCACAATTTGGGCAAATGGAAGGAAGTGTTTTCTTATTTATACTCCAAGATTTGAAAAAAGAAGGCTTAACAGCCGAAGCTACTCATTTGGAATCCACCATGCGCAAAAGAGCTGAGCATTGGCGCAAATTAAATTATCCATTTGGTAGTGAAATGCCTTGGGACTCCACTGGACAAGAAGAAGTGTATTTGTGGTCTAAATATTTTGGCTTCAATGACAAAGCTTTAGTGACACTAAATGCGATCCTAGCTTACATGCCTACAGTACCTCATTGGGGATACAATGGTAGTGCTAGACGGTACTGGGATTTCGTGTATGGTGGCAAGTTATCGCGTATCGAACGTCAATTGCATCACTATGGCTCAGCACTCAATTCTATTCCTGTCCTACATGAATACCGTAATAATCCAAGTGATTTTTACTTATTACGTGTTGGACATGCAGGTATGATGGGCGCTTTAGCCAACGTGACGGAGGATGGTTTTGGTCCCGCTGCTTTCCACTCTTATCCTTCTACATTAGCCAATGATGGTATTTCGGGGGATTATGGAAGCGGTTTTTATGGTTATGCTGTGAATTCAGGCACCTATATCATCAAACATCCAGAATTTGGCTGGTTAGCATTTTCAGGAAATTTGACACAGCAAAAAGATCATATCGCTGTAGAAGTCACGACCGCCTCACAATCGAGAGTTTTCTTAGCGGAAGAGAATTTATGGGTAACCACAGAAGTCGGCGAGATAAACAAATTCACTTATGATGAAAAAACAAAAGAAGTGACATTAGCATTCAATAATACAGTCAAAAATGTAGAAATAAACAACATAATACTATCTTTGAACGGGGAAAGTGGCTATCAAGTGGAAGGTTTTACTCAAAATTCCAATGGTAGATACTTAATTCCTAAGGATAAGAAAACAGTCACTTTAAAAAAGAAATAAACTATGTTTTCAACAGCTACTTATATTCGACGAAGACAACAATTAATACATAATATCAATACAAAAGGGATTCTCCTTTTCTTAACCAACAAGGAGAATCCTATTAATTTCGAGCACAACTGCTATCCATTCAGACAGGATAGCAGTTTTTTGTATTATTTTGGAATAAAGGCTGCCGGTATTTTTGCTGCTATAGATTTGGATGCAAATGAAACATTAATATTTGGCGATGAGGCAAGTATAGATGATATAGTATGGACTGGACGATTAGAAACTTTGCATGAAAAAGCTACTAAATCTGGTGTTGAAAAAATCCTACCCAGTAAAGAAGTTCACACATTCTGTCAAAAAGCTATTGCGCAAAATCGTACGATTCATTACTTACCACCTTACCAGGGTTATAACAAGATCTTGCTTGCTGAATTAACACAAACACAAATCCCCAATTTACAACCTTCTGAAGCTTTCATAAAAGCTGTTGTACAGCAACGTGCAGTCAAAGAAGAACAAGAAATTCACGAGATCGAAAAAGCGTTGACTACGACAGTCGAAATGCATAAATTAGGTATGCGCATTACCAAAGCAGGTATGAAAGAATACGAAATCATTAATGCCATGCGTCATTATGCGGAGGATCAAGGTTGCACATTTGCCTATCCACCTATTGTCACAAAACATGGTGAAATATTGCACAATCTGCATAGCCACCATACTCTTGCAGAGGGAGATATGATTTTGAACGATTCGGGATGTGAAACAGACAAAAGTTATGCCGCAGATTTGACACGCACCTACCCTGTTGCAAGTAAGTTTTCTTCGGTACAACGTGATATTTATACAATAGTACACGAAGCAATTGCTTCTGCAAGCAGAATATTATCACCTCAAATTAAATTTAAAGAAGTGCACTTACGTTCTGTGACATCATTAATGGAGGGGCTTAAAGATCTAGGAATCGTGAAAGGTAATATCGAAGATGCTGTGCAAGCAAATGCCTTTACGCTTTTCTTTCAGTGTGGAACAGGCCATATGATGGGGCTAGATGTGCACGACATGGAAGATTTGGGAGAGCAATACGTCGGCTACACAGAGGATGAACCCAAAGACACAACAACTTTTGGTTGGAAATCTTTGCGATTAGCAAAGAAGCTTGAAACTGGTAACGTCCTTACTGTCGAACCCGGAATCTACTTCATCCCTACGCTTATCGATATGTGGGCGGCAGAACGAAAACTTTCCGAATTCATTAATTACGATAAGCTCGCGCAATACAGGGATTTTGGCGGTATTCGTATTGAAGATAATTATGTCATTACAGATGATGGTTATCGAACATTAGGTCCAAAACTCATGCAATCATTCGAAGATATTGAAGATTACCGCGCCGCTCATCTTTCATAAAAAAAACCCTCTAGATATACGTTAGAGGGATAAAATATATAGATACGGTTAATAACTTCCTTTGATTTATTTCAATGTCACATCTAGATACACCGAATGTCTTCCATACGTATCATAGAACGGTCTGAATTGTATTCCGTCAATGTTGAATTCTAAAGTTTTTGGATCACCTTTAATACTCTTAGCCAAATCTTTAGCATCTAGCGTTACCTTTCTCCAATCTAATCTCGCTTCAGTCTCTTGTGCGGCTAATAGAATCGGTCCATAGAACAAACTAGCTATATTTTGTTGATCCATTACAGGATCCAAATGGAAATCAAACGGCATTTGCAATTCGATTGCATCGCCATTTTTCCAATTTCTTTGCAATACTAAATAAGAACCTGCTTCTGCTTTAACCTTTTGTAGTTTATCATTTATCTTCATTGCAAAACCTTTTTTTGCCCATTGCGGTACACGTACGTGAATCGCAAAATTACCCTCACCTTTTACAACTAATCTGGTGTGATCTTCTTTCGGAAAATTAGTAAATTGTTCGATAATGACATTTCGCTCCTTCCAATCCAATGAAGAAGGGATAAACAAATTCACGTAAAGCGACTGATTATCCGTACTTCTATGATAAATAGCGCTTTGTAATTTTGTATTACTTTCTATGGCTGTTCCGTTACAACATGTGAAGCCTGTCATATTTGGGTTTCCAAATTGTTTTATAGAACCGGGACGAAGGGGAACATGATATGTATTTGCTGGTGTATGTTCATCCACCGAAGCTAAAATATGATTATATAAAGCTCGTTCGTAATAATCCATATATTCCGCTTTCTGATCAAATAGGAATAAGTTGGAAGTTAGTTTCAACATATTGTAGGTCGCACAAGTTTCATTTTGACCACCCGCCGAGAATCCATTCTCATACAAAGTTGAAGGTTCCTTGGTGAAACATTCGGCATTTGCTGGATTGCGCGCTCCAGCCACACCACCAATACTGTACATATAATCATTTACGGCTTTGTACCAGAAATTGTCAGCAACTTTGTAATATTCTTCTAGATTCGATACGCGGTACATTTCGATACTTCCTACAATCTGCGGAATATGCTGATTAGAATGCAATCCACGGAAAGAATCCACATTCTTCGCAAGTCCATGTGCATGATCCGCATTCCCAAAGAATAAGTCTATATTATCAAAGAGCTGTGCCGTTTTAAGGTATTTACTGTCTTTGGTGATCGCGGCTAATTGGGCTAAAGTTTCGTTCATTCCTCCGAACTCACCAGCGATATACGTATTCCACATGCTGATTAATGTTTCTTTTGGCAATGCATTCAACCGTACATGCACCCAATCAGTCATGCCAATAGCGATATCCAGAGCTTTTTTATTTCCGCTTACTTGATACACATCCAAAAGCCCAGCCAAGATCTTATGTAAAGTATAGTACGGAGCCCAAACTTGATTTTTTTGTCCTCCATATTTTGCACCATTTTCCAACATGATAAATTGATCTGGAGGGTAAGCACTTATAAATCCTTTACCCCAATTCCAATAATCTGTACGAATTCCTTCAACACTCAAATCCGAATCATAACTTTCTCTATTGGCTCCAACAGGAACTTTTAACGGATCAATCACAGAAGTACCCTTTTCATTTGGCGTTCCAGATAATTGTGCCAATTCATATAAAACATCCAGCATATAGGACATTTTTTGTGCAAAATTTTCATGCAATTTTTTATCATGCGCCGTACTTGCATAAGCCTGTACCAATGCCGTAAGGTAATGACCTGTAGCGTGACCACGCAGTTTGGTGTCTTGACTATCCCACACACCTAATGGCTTAGCGCCAGCAGGTTGTGGCTGACCGAAAGCATTTCGGAACATATACAGAAAGGAATTAGGATCTGTATTGGCTAAAGTTCCTAAGAATTTATCTCTATTTTCGAGAAACTTAGTCTGCTTGTTGTTTGCGTCCGTATTCAATGAAACTTGTTCCAAAGGAAAAACAGCTAATTGTACTGTTGGAGCTTTGCTTTTTGATCTTCCTTTAACTGTTACTACTGCCTTTGGAATCAGAGATGATCCAGGTATTTTACCTGTAATGCTGTATTGTCCAGCCTGCAACACTTCGGCATTATCAATTGGCGCAGGCCAAATGACACGCACCTTTGGTCCTACCACATTATCCTTATATTCTCCTTGTATAAAGCTTGGTAATCTTGGCAATTCACCGACAACTGTTACCACCTGCACATCAGAAATCTTTACCAAATAACTATTGTATAATTGAGATTGCGTGAGTGGGAATTCTGGTAAATTGTCCTCGACCTTATTCGCACGGCTTTGATATTGACCTACACCCTTTACGACATTGTTGTATATTCCAGCAATTTGTCTTTTACTCAATGGTACACGATATATTCTAAAATCATGCAATAGTGCTTGAAGTGGGGCATCTTTCTTAACCACAGAATTACCTATCAACAATGTTGAACCTTCAACAGAACCAGATCCAAACAGTTTTGGAAAATCAATAGTGACCCCTGTTTTTTGTGCTGAAAGCTTATTATCAACATATAAACTTATGGTCTTCGCCGATGCATCCAATACCACAACCAAATGACTCCATTTATTAGTAGGAAGCGAAGTCCCTTCAAGAGTTATACCTGCGAAATTTACGTTCAACTTTCCTTCTTGCTGAGAGGCATAGAATAAAGCCTTTTTATGATTTCCAAAATCAAAAACAGTTTGTGTCTTTGTCGCTGATTTAGAAAATAACCAAGCCGAAATACTTAAAGATTCAATATTCAATAAAGCATCACTGGGCAGTGAAAGGAATGCTGAATTCTTACTTTCAAAAGACAAGACTGTGTTAAATTTAGGATCCGATACAAATTTTGGCTGTCCGCCTTGGTATATGCCATGCAAATTGTTGCGTGACCAATCTTTAAGATCACCATTGAAAATATAACGAGAAACCATTCCCGTTTCACCGATACCATCTAAAATTTGATCCCCGTTTTGTGCTTTGACCAAACTAGAAAAGCAGACGATAACAAGTACAGGAATAATAGTAGAAAACACTTTAATAGGCTTCATCATGAACTTAGTATACGTAATAAGGATTTAGAAATTTAAAATTAAGGATTATCTCAAATCACAAATGGGTTGATATTAGCTAAAAGCAATTGAATTTTAACCAGGTAACCACTCAACAAAAAAAAATGGTTGTAAAATTAATTACAACCATTCTTCAATTTGATAACTATACTATAAACATGATATACTAATTAAAAGTGACTTTTATCTCTTTAGATTTAAGCCAATCGGATTTTAAAACTATTTTTCCTTCTTGCTCACTCCTATTAATAGCTTTAAAATAAATAATCATACGCCCTCTAAAAACACGGTGTCTATTATCCGTATAGCTCGTCATATCTGAGTTATTTCCGCCTTCCATTCCCAATAATCTAATATTGCGCGAAGATTCAAATGTAATCTCATCCTCTGACAACAATACTGGTACACCATGTTCATCCACAATTTGAACTTCTATTTGTCCGACTTCTCCATTTTGAGAAATAGTGATTTGCTCTTCTTTAACGGTAATTGCGTGTGGACGGTTACTTGTTTGAATAAAATGACGAGTAATTTCTTTGCCATTTGCATCCAAACCTACTGCTTCTAATTTGCCATCTGCATAGGGTATATCCCAAAAGAAAACACCAAAATTACCCTTATCCGATTTTTTTTCTCCGACTTGCTTGCCGTTCAATTCCAAATAAGCTTGACTTGCATTGGTATATGCTACTACGCGTATCAATTGATTCGCTTGATAATTCCATATAGGCCAAGCATCAATAGATGGTTGTTCATTTCTTCTGCGCTCGTTGACCTCCAATACTGACGTATTATTGTCCCAATTTCCACCTGATAATGGATATGTTCCGATATAAACCATGGGCTTGTCCGACCATAGAGATTGTCTGAAATACCCTCTAGGCTTGATATATCCACCTAAATCCATCAATCCCGAATAAAAACCACGCGAAGGCCAACGTCCTGATTCGCCCAAGTAATCAATACCCGTCCACAAAAACTGTCCGAAAATAAATTCATTATCTGCTACAGCTTTCCAAGCTTCTAAATCGTGTCTGTTTTCGCTACCGTAAATAATACGATTAGGGTATTTTTTGTGATCCTCGTGATATTTGCTTTCTGTGTAATTGTATCCTGCAATATCCAATGCACCTGGATATTCTGTTTCATTTGACATGGCTACACCTGCCAAACCTGCTGTCACAGGTCTACTCAAATCATATTTTTTAACTACCGCAGCTAATTTTTTGGCAATCACACCAAGTCGCATTGCGTCTGGCGCATCCTTTTTATAACCGCCATAAATTGCTTGTGTAAAGCCTTGATTTTTATCACCATTCAAAATTGGATGCGAATAAGGATCGTTTGGATAATCCACTTCATTGCCAATACTCCATGCAAAAATCGACAAATGATTACGATCTCTACGAACAATGCTTGCTAAATCCTCTTCACCCCATTTTTCGAAGAAGTCATACATCCCTTGAAAACCAGGTGTTCCAACATTCCAACCTTCAAGCCATTTACGTTTCGGAAATTCCCATTCGTCATATGCTTCATTTAAGACTAACAACCCTAATTCATCACAAAGTTCATAAACGATACTAGCTTGAGGATTATGACTTGTTCTGACTGCATTAACGCCAATTTCTTTTAGATTTAGCAATCTTCTTTTCCAAACTTCACGGTATACTTCTGCCCCCAATACACCTGAATCGTGGTGGAAACAGATGCCTTTCATTTTCATCCATTTGTCATTCAAGGCAAAGCCTTTGTTTGGATCAAAAGTAAATTTGCGAAATCCTGTTTTAACTGTAGAACTGTCTATCAGTTTGTCTTTGTCAAATATTTTAGTTTTCAACTGATACAAAACAGGAGATTCCAAAGACCAGAGTTCTGGTTTATTTACTTTCAATTGCGATTTGAATGCTAATTTGTCGTTTGCCTTCAGAGAATAAGAGTTATTATTTTTAGCTACAACTTTGCCGTGAGGGTCGACCAATTCATACTGAACTCGTACATTTTTAGATTGGTTCAACTGATTCACCAAATTCAATTCAATTTGTAGAGTACCTGCATCTTTATTCATTTCAGGATAACAATATACGCCCCACAAATCAATATGCAAAGGTTCGGATTTCACCAAATACACATCGCGATATATTCCAGAACCGGTATACCATCTGGAATCCGCATCTTGACTATGATCTACACGAACTGCAATTACATTGTCCTCTCCATAGTTGATATGTGGTGTAAGATCATACATGAACGAAACATAGCCATTTGGTCTGTGTCCTAGAGGTTGTCCATTGATATACACATCACTGCGATTGTATACACCCTCGAAATACACAAACATTTTTTTGCCTGAATCTTCCTTTGGAATATTCACAACTTTATAATACCATCCGATTCCGCCAGGTAAATATCCCGTAGCAGAGGCTAATGAAGGATTCAACGTTTGTTTCACTGTCCAGTCATGCGGTAGATCTAATCGTTGAAAAGACCTATCAAACTGTTTGATTTGTTGACCATCCTTGATGTCGGATAATTTGAAATACCAGTCTTGATTTATATTCACAGGAACGCCAAAACCTGGCTTTGCAATTGAAATATTTACAAAGCCGCAAAACAAAAACAGTGTATATAATAAATTGACAATCAGCTTCATTATAAACTAGGATTTATTGGTAAAATATTGCCCTCTGCATCGAATTGCAATGGATCAATACAAACTTCTCTGTGGAATCCTGCTGCATCACCCATTTTGATACCGTTGGGAATGCTAAAACGGTGGTAAACAATATACCATTCGTCTTTTCCTGGCACTTGAATAACCGAATTATGACCTGTTCCGTAAATACCACGAGAAGGGTCTTTTTGAAGGATTTTATTATTCGGTGGAATAGTTATTGGTCCAGTAGGCGAATTTGAATAACCATATCGCACACTGTAGTTTTCACTACGTGTATCATCTTCAGACCAGAAATAATAGTATTTATTATTACGATAAATCACAAATACACCTTCGCGGAAAGTTCCATTTGGCGTGATAATTTTCATCGTATTTTTCTTGATATTTAGCATATTCTTTTCTAACTCTGCAACTGCTAAATACCCATTACCCCAATACAGATAGCTTTTCCCTGATTTTGGATCATTGAACACCGCAGGATCAATTTCTTGACCTCTATTGATACCTTCTGGTTTGAAGTCTATTAGTGGTTTCCCTGAATCTTTGAAAGGTCCAGTTGGTTCATCCGACACAGCTACACCGATTTTCTGCGCAGCTGTGAAATAGTAGAAATACTTATAATTTTTTCCAACTTTTTTCTCCGTAATCGTAGGTGCCCAAGCATGACGATCTGCCCAAGAAACATCTTTCTTCAAATCCAAAATTACACCTTCATCTTTCCAATCTCTCAAATTTTCTGACGAAAAAGTCTTGAAATAATAACCGGCCCAACCATCAAATCCATCACTTGTAGGGTACATAAAGTATTTTTTGTGCTTTTGTGAATAGATAATATCTGGATCAGCATAATAGCCTTCAAGCACTGGATTTTTAGCCGCCGGAATTTCAATTCCTTCGGGTTTACCCCATTTATTTGTCAAGGCAATTAATTCTGATCTCGAGAGCGGAATAATAGACCCATGTCTTGGATGGAAATCCATAGAAATCTTTTGATCAATCAATTGAAATCTATCTAAATCAGTACTTTCACAAAAATCATAACGTCCTTTGTGGTAAACATCATACATCAAAATATACTTGTCTGAATGGTTTAATTTGAAGATACTTGATCCTTCCACCGCATCACGCGTTTGTTGTTTGTATCCTGGTTGTTCAATCCATTTTCCAGAAGTCAAAGAATCTGTAATTGCAAGACGCAGACCATTTCCATGTCCTTCAGTTTTGTAAAACATGTAGAACAATCCATTCTTATTAATGATATCTCCATCGATACATGATTTGCCATTTTTCGGAAGGAATAACGGCTTTGGCTCAGTTTCTAGATCCGTGAAATCAGCATTAGCATAAGAATAATAAATAATATCTGGACCGTCGCCGTGCTTCATAGACCAATAAACCATGTATTTACCTACGGACTCATCGTAAATAGTTTGTGGCGCCCATACACGTTTAAGATCTTCTTGTCCTTTAAATCTCTTTTGGATATGAATGTTGGAATGCGTCCAAGTAAGTAAATCATTTGATTTCAATAATACCATCGCACGATTAGAATCCCAACCTTTGGAAGAGGTCATATCCGTCAATACCATATAGAACGTTTTGTCATCGTGCCCACGAAGAATATGTGGATCACGTACACCTCCTGTTAAACTAATGTCAGAAGAATTGATAACAGGCTGGTTGCTATTTAGCGTTTTAAAATTATAGCCATCTGTGCTTATAGCATAACATACCACTTCATTTTCTACGGCATTACCTTTGAAATATGTGAATAAATAGCCGACATAATCTTTGTCTGTCGGACCAGACTTATACCCTTGTGCAAACGTCCACACCCCTATGAACTGTATAAGCAGGATAAGTCCTATAACTTTTTGGTTTAGTTTTAAGTTGATTAACATCATAATATTAGTTCTAGCTTTTAATAAATATTCTCTTATTGAAGACCTTCGGTGGTCATAACTATCTTTTTGATTGTGCCATCTTCATTATATTCCATCCGATCGATGCATACCGATCTGCTGTAACTGCCTCCATCTGTATTAATGCCCCCATTGTGGTAAATAAAGTACCATTGGCCTTTGAATTCAACAATGGATTGGTGGTTTGTGTTACTATTACCTGCGATTTCATTCAAAATACCTTTGTACTCATAAGGTCCTTGGATATTGTCCGCCATCGCATAAGCAATCTTTTCTGGAAATTCAGTTGCATATGTCAGGTAATATTTTCCTTTGTGCTTGTGAATCCAAGGAGCTTCGGTAAATGAAAAACCATCAAAATTAACTTGCTTAATTTCTCCGTCGATTTCAATCATATTGTCTTTGAGCTTCGCATAATAGCATTCTCTATTTCCCCAAAAAATCCAAGCTGTGCCATCATCATCAATATAGACCGCTGGATCAATACACGCCCAAGAATGCGTCGAAGCAAAACAATCCTTGTTCGTTAATAATGGTTTTCCCAATGCGTCTTTAAATGGACCTTCAGGACGATCTGATACGGCAACACCAATACCTGTATGATTAGTACTCACATACCAATAGTATTTGCCATTGCGCTCTGTGACATGACCCGCAAATGCAGCTTTACTTGTTGCCCATTTAAATTCATCGACATGCAAGGGAACAGGATATTCTGTAAAGGTTTTCATATCGGTCGTCGAATAAACTAACCAATCTTTCATCACGTAACCGCGCTGACCTCCTTCGAAATCATGTCCAGTGTATAACCATAATGTATCATCTTTCACTAATGCTGCAGGATCTGCCGTGAAATGATGCTGGATAATTGGATTTCCTTTGGGCTGAAATACATATCGATCTCCTTTTTGTGTAGGTTGAACCAGCTCTGGTAATACACCACCCCATTTACGATCCAATGCGCGTGCTTCATCTTTTGTGATTGAAATAATACTGCCGTGACGTGGATCAAAATTTTTAGTGAAAGATTCTGGTTTTTCGGTAAATGTTGCTAAATCTTTGCTGCGTTGAAACTCATATCTTCCATCAGAATACACATCGTACATCAATAAATATTCATCCGAATTATTTAGTTTAAAAATACTTGAACCCTCCACTTTCGTATTGGTGCCTGCATAACTATCTAAATAGCCCTCATTTTCTTTCCAAGGCCCCCATAATGATTTTGATGTAGCGACTTTAATACCGTTTTTAAACTCTTTTCCATTTTCGTCTTTCGTATTTCCTTTATAGAAGAAATGGTACGTTCCTTTGTCAAAAATTATATCGCCATCTATTCCACCAAATTTAGGGCTAAAAAGCAATTTTGGTTCAGACTCAAATCCTGTAAAATCTTTATTTGCATAAGCAGCGTAAAAATCCAATTTTTCATTGTGGTGGTAGCGCACGGTAAAATACACCAAATACTTGCCTTTTTTAGTGTCGTAAAAAGTTTGCGGTGCCCACACCCATTTTACGTTTTTGAACTTCTTAGGATACGATTGCTCTAAGTTGATGATTTTATGTTTCCATTCTGCTAAGTCATCAGAATACATCATGATGATACCGGGATTCGTATCCCAGCCATCTTTGAATGTTTTCATATCTGTAGCTACCATATAAAATCCTTTATCGTGTCCGCGTAGCAAATGTGGATCACGAATACCTCCAGTACTAGAAATCGTATCTGATGCTATAACAGGGAAATTATTGTGCATTGCTTTCCACTTAATACCATCGGAGCTAGTCGCAAATCTTAAATATTCGCGTTTCATGGGATCCGATTTACCTTCGAAATACGCAAAAAGATAGCCTGCATATTGCGTATCCTTATTCTGGTCTTGACCAAATAAGCATGTGCTGCAAAGCATTAAAAGTGGTATAATTATTTTATTAAGTCTCATATTGGTAATTGTATCGTGTTTAGGTTATTCTAGTATTTCAGCTAATAATCTAATTTCTCTAATCTTAGGTACAGTAAGATTGTCTTTTCCTTGCAGTGTCACCTTCATTTTATCGTTTGTCTGCGGAAGTAAATAGTATCGTCCATTTTCTCTTTTGTCAGCAACTTTTAAAGGTTGACCATCCAAAAGCACAGCAAAATCTTTAGTATTCCCTTCCAAGTCCGAAATCCACAAATATTTTGCACGATTATTTTTATTTGTCATTTGGTATGAAAACCAACCTGATGCATTACGCCATTGTACACCATTATCAGATCCAATAGTCGATTGATCGTATTGGATACCGTGATCTGATTCAGATTGCTGTTGTCCACATTGAATTTGATCAACGGTAATTGCGTTCAGACGTCTCTGGTAATTATCACGTTCATATTTAACGAGTCTCTCTGCAAGTTCATTGCTAGAATTTACCTTCGGCCAATAAATAATATATCGGCTGTCATGCAGTTTGTAAAATGGCATAAGCTCCATTTGTGTCTCGGTATTCTTTACTTGCAGACTATTTAATTTGAAACGTAAATCCCGAGGCGAAACCATTTCTACTTTTTCTTCTAAGGCTGCGGAATTAGACACCAAATGCGGAATTTCTGTTAGGGAAACCTGATCTCCTTTAGCAATATGACCTCCACGGCTATCATCAGCCAATAATCCAGTCATATTTTCTACATTAGTTTTTGCGGCTAGCACAACTGGTCCATAGCGGTAAGCATAATACGGCGACTGATCAGGAATTTGTTCTACATTTATTTCAATTGGGAATTCGATTTCGATTTTATCGTTATTCTTCCACTTTCGATCGATAGAAATATACCCAAACTCATCTTTCGTAGACTTAAATGTCTTGCCATTAACTTTTACAACTAATCCATCTTGCTTTACCCAGCTTGGATAACGTACTTTTAAAGCTAATTTTTGGGATTTCTTTGTTTTAAGAGACAAAGTTGTTTTACCTTCTTGAGGAAAAATAGTTTGCTGAATTAATTGTACACCTTTTTCTTTCCAATCTAATTCTGAACCAACAAAAAGATTCACAAACAATTCATTATCACGGTGGGCATAAATTAACTCCCCGTATTTGGAATGGTTTTCTATACCTGAGCCTACACAACACCAAAAACTTGTGTGCGGCTGCGAATACACACGATAATGTGAAGGACGCATCGATGTGAAATAAACCAAACCGCCATGCTCCGGATGTTGCGATGATAAAATATGATTATACATCGCGCGTTCGTAATAATCTACAAACTTACTTTGGCCATCCGATTGGAAAAACTGCGTACTCAGCTTCATCATATTGTAGGTATTGCAGGTCTCAGGCCCTTCAATGTTGGTCATCATGTTGGAAAAGTCCGTTGAGGGGTGAAAATGTTCACTAGCACTATTACCGCCAATCGCAACAGAACGTTTGTTGACAACAGTTTCCCAGAAGAATCGTGCACCTTCATCCCAATCTTTTCTGCCTTCAAGATCAGCAATACGTTTAGCACCAATTATTTTAGGAATTTGGGTGTTAGCATGTTTTCCTGTTAATTCATCTTTTTGCGCGATAAGTGGATTTAATATCTGAAGATGGGTGAATTTCTCCGCTAATTTCATGAAGCGCGGATCATTAGCAATTACTGCAGCATCTGCAAAAACCTCATTCAAACCACCATGCTCGCTACGTAGCATATCCTGAATCTCCGCGTTTGTCAGCCCACTGATTAAATCAACTCCCCAATTGGTAAGCTTAATCAGCATGTCCTTGGCGTCTTCACGTCCTGCTAGTGCGTATGCGTCTCGGAGTCCAGCGTATATTTTGTGAATATTGTATAAAGGAACCCAACGACCATTGAGGTCAAAGCCTCCCGCTCTAATTTTCCCTTGCTTCACATCTGTCCAGAATTCTTGACTTCTTGGCACACCACCTATATATCCCGTACCCAAGTTATCTTGACATCTCTTAAGTTCTTTGAGTACATAATCTAATTTGTCGTAAGCTGCCTGATCGCCTGAAGCCGCATACAATAACGCCAACGCGGACACATAATGACCTCCTATATGACCATCAAGCCCAGAATTTTCCCAGTTTGTATAGTTAGGTTTTTTGGGCGTTAGACCTGCCTCTTTTAAATACGGAGCCAATAGTCGGTCCGCATCCAATTCAAGGACATAACGCTTATTAAGATTCTGCGCGTGCAGAAATAAGTCATCCTTGAGTCTTACATCTGATAAGCTAAACAAAGAAATTCCTTGGTTATTATCCTGCGCTTTGCTATTTGAAGAAATCAATAGAGCAATCGCAACAGCAATGATTTTATTTCTGCACACAAATCTTTTCATACTTATAATTTTATTTTGATTAGGTTGATTGATTTACTTTTCAAAGTATAGGCTAACTTTTTGCCTTTGAAATTCACTTCTGATGTTACAGGAGATAGAGAAGGTGCTTTTCCTACTTCATTATGCGCTAAAGGATCGTCATGTTGTAAAACCGTAACTTCCGCTTTACCTTGTGATTTTTTAATCCCTTTCAAATCTATATTTAGTTGCTCTGTAGACTCTCCAACATTTATGATTTTTAGAACTAACTCATTTGTATTTTTATCGACCACAGCCGATCCATATATATTATCCTGACCAGTTATATTATTTCCATCGCGTAAAAATGGTACTACATCAGTTCCTTTGTTGGTACTATACATTTTTTGCACGTGGTAGCTAGGCGTCACAAACACATTAAGATTATCCACCCAAATTAAATCTGGTGTCCATTGCCAACCGTCAATATGCGCAAACAATGGTGCATAAGATGCTAACTGAACGACATCTGCATTACGCTCCACACCAGTCAAAAATGCGGCTTCGGATAATGCGGCTTCCCAGTTATTACGATACTCTGGTTTTTTATTGTTTTTACTATGTGAAGCGTATTCGCCAGCGAAAATTTTCGGTCCGTTGCTGTCATAGTTATCATATCGTGTCACATTCGACAAGAACCACTCTGGACTTCTGTAGAAATGCTCATCGATGATATCGATTTTCATGGCACGCAATTCTTTGTCCAAATATTCAAAACGTTCGCCTTCTGGATCTGTACCTGAGCTCGCTATGATTTCAATTTCTGGATGATACTTTTTCAATGCATCTTGAAATACTTTTAACCTTTCCACATATTGCGGACCCCAGTTTTCATTACCTACACCTAACATCTTCAGATTAAATGGTGCTGGATGTCCCATGTCGGCACGTAACTTACCCCATTGTGTATTCACCGAACCATTTGCAAATTCTATCAGATCTAATGCATCTTGTACATATTCATCCAACTGATCCAAAGGAACTACCTCACCCGTGTTGAATTGACAAGCCATACCACAATTCAAAATTGGTAAAGGCTCTGCGCCCAAGTCTTCAGCTAACAAGAAATACTCATAAAAACCAAGTCCGAAAGTTTGGAAATAATCTGGTGTCAAACGATGTGCAAATTCAGTATTCCAACGATTTACGATTAGTTGTCTGCTCTCGATAGGACCTACAGTTTTTTTCCATTGAAAGCGTTGCGAAAGATCAAACCCTTCTACAATACATCCTCCAGGAAAACGAATAAATCCAGGCTTCAAGTCAGCTAATGTTTGAACCATATCTGCACGAAGACCTTTTTTACGACCTTTCCACGTATCTGTTGGGAACAATGAAATCATATCCACATCGATTGTTCCTTCGCCATCAAACCAAATTTGAAGGTTGGCTTTTGGATCTGTTTTACTAGACGTAAAGCTAACTTCCTGATATTGCCATTGATTATTTGCTTGAGAAGGCTTCAATGAAGTTTTACCAATTACTTCCCCATTGCTATCGACTAATTCTACTCGAATGGAAATCCCTGGAGCCGGTTGACGATACCACAAAGAAAATTCATATGTGTTATTTTGTTTCACGCCCATTCCGCGAAAACCTTCATTTCGCAAGCCAATAGGATTATTATTTGAACTATTTTTAGCTACGCGTAAATAACGTGGATTCGCTTCGCTATTCATTTGGCGGTTTAGAATAAGGTAGTTACCCTCTTTTACAGGTCCCAAATTTTTCCAACCCATCATCGGTCTGAAGAATTCAAATGATCTATTTTTAATTAATTCAGCATAGATCCCGCCATCGGCGCCCATATTGATATCTTCAAAAAATACACCCCACATATTTGGGTTGATTTTAGCTGTCGATTTATTGATATCTACAACTAACGATTTCTGTTGCGCGTTACTAAATTGTAAACTCTGGATTGCCAGAGCTGCTAATACTATATATTGTTTAAGTTTCATTTGTTTACTAATTGGTAGAAAAGCTTTTTATAACTTTTCCTTTTGTATACATATTATTTCAAATTAAGAACCAATACAGAATAGGCTGGTAATTCGACTTTTAATTGATTATTTGACACTTTAGCACCATTGAAAACCGTAGGTTTAATTTTATCTGGAACTTGGAATGTATTGTGGTCTGTCAACGATTTGGAAGTCAATATTCTTCCTTTCACATCCTTATAATTTTTATCTAAGTCAATGACAACTTCATGCTTTGTCGTTGGATCAATATTTACTAATGAAATATGTGTCTCTCCGTCTTTAGTCGATGCAGAAGCATGAATTGCTGGAATTTTTTCAATTCCAAAAGTGTAGTCTTTGCTTTGCAGTGAAAGTGGAATTAGAGTTGCATCTTGATGAACTTTGTACATTTCCATTACGTGGTACGTAGGTGTCAAAATCATTTTGTCACCTTCGGTCAAAATAACAGCTTGCAACACATTCACTGTTTGTGCTAAGTTTGCCATACGAACACGCTCAGCATGATTGTTAAATACATTTAATGTCACGCCCGCAATCATCGCATCACGCATCGTATTTTGTTGATACAAGAAGCCTGGATTCGTACCGGGTTCTACTTCATACCAACCACCCCATTCGTCAACAACTAATGCCACTCTTTTTCTTGGATCGTACTTGTCCATGATAGCTGAGTGTTTTGTTACCAACTCTTCCATATGCCAAGCAGACTTCATTGTTTTGAAATATTGCTCGTCTGTAAAACCCGTTGCAGGACCTTTTTTATTCCATTCTACATTCGAATAATGATGCAAAGCCAATCCATCTACCATATTATGCGGGATTTTTTTCATCAGCACTTCCGTCCAATTGTAATCCCCACCATTTGCGCCCGAAGCGATGCGGTACAATCCGCCTGTATTCGTCCAGTCCGACATAAATGTGGCATACTTGCGGTATATATCCGAATAATATTCAGGTGTCATATTACCGCCGCATCCCCATGCTTCGTTACCTACACCCCAATATTTTACTTTCCAAGGATTCTCTCTTCCGTTTTTACGGCGTAAATCAGCCATTGGGCTTGTACCATTATGATTGACATATTGCACCCAATCGGCCAATTCTTGTACCTCACCGCTACCTACATTGCCTGCTAGATATGGCTCCGTTTCCAACAGCTCACACATATTTAAGAAATCATGTGTGCCAAAACTGTTATTTTCGGTTACTCCTCCCCACCATGTATTGACGATTGTAGGTCGCTTATCTTTAGGACCAATCCCATCTTTCCAGTGGTACGTATCCGCAAAACATCCTCCCGGCCAACGTAAATTTGGAATTTTTAATTTCTTTAATGCTTCAACAATATCGTTACGAACACCAGCTGTATGTGAAATAGTTTTGTTTTCTTCGCCAACATAAAACCCGCCATAAATACAGCGACCTAAATGCTCGGCAAAATGTCCGTAAATGTGTTTGTTAATGGTTATCTTTTTGTCTGATGTATTTAATTTTACAGTATTCGAAGCAACCTGGGCTTGACTGGTCTGTAACATAAATAGCATGCTGAGCACTGCACCCGATTGGAGTGCTTTGCTTAAAAAGTTCTTTTTCATAATAGATGTTTATAATTAGGCTATTGTATCATTAGCACAAAACCACCATTAGGTTGAAGTGGAATTGTTAATTTTTTATTTGATAGATTATCCTCTATAAGGAATGAATTCTGTTCCTTTCCATCCGCTATTTTCAATATTTTCTTTCCTGAAAACGGAGTCAAATCCAATTGAATATTTTTTGCAGCATTCTCCCCATTGATTCCTGCAACATACCATGTGTCTTTACTTTTTCGTGCAATCACAACATCCTTTCCAGGATAGCCGCTAATAAATCTGCTATCTTCCCATTGATCAGGTAGATTTCTCAAAAGATTTTTAACGACTTCGGGCACAGCTTTCATTCCTTCAGGTGACTCTGCATAATGCTGTATTCCTGACAAAAACAAAATGCTAGTTGCCAATTCAAACGAAGCTGTTGTTCTTCTCAGTACTTGGCTATTAATTTTGGACAGATTCATAGGTGTGAAATCCATTGGATCATACACATTACGTGTAAATGGCAATATGCTCGAAATTTCAGCTTGTCTGTCTGCATCCTCTTGCATGAAAGTAACCATTTCAAAACCACGAACAGCTTCTACTGTCATCAAATGAGGATAAATCGAGGACCAACTACGTGGTAATGTCGCCCCATGAAAATTTACCAGCAACTCAAAGTCTGCGGCGTCTTCTAATATATCAATATAATATGCAATGACTGATTGTCCATCCCCACCAAAGAAATCAATTTTTACGCCTTTGACACCCATATCTTGAAGTCTTTTGAACTCTGCACGTCGTGATTCTCTTGTTAGCAGTTGATTTTTGGGGGTATACCCAACTGTATTCCAATCGCCAGCTGAATTATACCACAACAGTAAGTTTACATTTTTACTTTGTGCATATTTACACAGCTCTGTCATTTTTTCATAACCAATCTTAGTATCCCAATTGACATCAATCAAGCAATACTGCCACTTCATGTCGGCAGCAAAATCGATATATTTCTTTTGCTCATCGTAAACGATGAAATCATCCTTCGTATTTATCCAACTCCAAGATGATTTACCTGGCTTTACCCAAGATGGAATGGTCGTATTTGGTTTCTGTACCACAGCATTTGCTATGTCAGAATCCACTATATTATTAAGGTCACCCACAGCGATTACTCGCCATGGCGATTCAAAATTATTTTCAATTTTGCTGTAGAGATTATTGTCTTTGATAGTCTCTCTAGGATCAGGCATCGCAATGCGATATTCTCCATTAGGCGATTCGAAATGCAATCTGCTGGCAGAATGATTACTTTCTAAACCAGATTCGGTAATTAACACCCAATTATTCTCAGATTCAAATAATGCAGGATATACCCAACCCGTCTTTGTACTTTCTTGGGTACCAACAGGAATTTCTTTTTGGTAATGTTCTTCGTAGGATGGATTTGTTTGTTCCCAACCTGTCTTGGCTATAGCCATAGGCTGTAACCAACCTTTAGCGGATGCTAAAAATTTAAAACTTGTTTTTTCTTCTACGATGTAATCTGTCTGGCTGGAATAATTTGGCAAAACATACCTAAACACTAATCCGTCATCGGATAATTGAAAACAGATCTGAATTGTTTTATTTTCAGGATTTTGCCAAGTCAACACCTGCTCATTGGCTTTGTATGTATTATTCTTTCTTTTGCCCTGTATGGCAGTATACGATTTAGAAATTACTTTATTAGCCGACGCACTTTTAAATTTCAACGATTTGGAAAAATCTTGCTGTTTCGTTCTCAATCCCAATTGAGAAGGTTCCAACACAAGCTTACCTTTACGCATAATTTTGTATTTAATCTCGCCTTCAGGAGTTGACCATACAGAAACTTCAATATCCTTATTTGGACTTAAAATCTGAACAGGTTTACTGTTAGCGCGCGCACAAATTGGTTGCGAAACTATCAACAATAAAAGAACACAGCTAATAAAGTATTTCATAATCAAACTATAAATTGCATGGAGTTACCTTGTCGAAAATCTATACTCCGTTTTGGAAGTATACTTTTCGCCAGGTCGAAGGGTTGTAGATGGAAAATTATCATGATTCGGCGCATCAGGAAAATGTTGTGTTTCCAAACATAACGCTGCACGGAATGGATACGCTTTTCCACCTTTGCCTTTAGGGTCCTCATCTGACATGAAATTTCCACTATAAAATTGCAATCCTGGCTCAGTAGTCAAAATCTTCATTTCAATGCCTGTATTTGGCGCATACAAACTTGCAACCTCAGCGAAGCCATCTTTTTTATTTAATTCAAAATTGTGATCATATCCTTGGCCGTATTTAAGTTGATCTGTTGACCTATTGATGTCTTTGCCAATTAATTTTGGTTTTGTGAAATCAAAAGCAGTTCCCAAAATATTAATGCTTTTACCTGTTGGAATTAATGATTTATTCACCTCTGTGATTTTATTAGCATCAATCCAAAGCTCATGATCCAAGATAGTAGTATCACCTTCGCCATTCAAGTTGAAATAACCATGACTGGTTAAATTCAAAATAGTTTCTTTATCCGTCACACCAGAATAGTCTATTTCTAAACCTCCATTAGCGTTTACTTTATAAGTAACTTGCATAGTCACATTTCCAGGATAACCAGCTTCGCCATCTGGAGATAGATACTCTAGAGTAATGGATTCACCTGAATGGGACTTAACATCCCAAACTTTGTTGTATACACCATTTGTCCCCCCATGTAACGAGTTATCACCATCATTTTTTTCCAACTCATATTTCTGACCATTAAGGGTAAAAGTCGCATTACCTATACGATTACCAAAACGACCAACGACTGCACCATAGAAATTATCAGTATTCTTAATAAATTCATCAGCAGTATCATATCCCAACAACACATCCACCGGATTACCTGCTTTATCGTTAACGATAAGTGATACTATTCGTGCGCCAAAATTTGTCACACTTACCTTCACCTTATCATTCCCAATCACATATTGCAATACATCCTTATTATCGAAATTCGTATAAAAGACTGTACTATCAATTTCACCCTGCTCTGATGTTGTCTGATTAGTTTTGCCATTCTGACAAGAGCTTGCTAATAATATTCCTGCAAATAGGAAACTTAAATATTTTGATTTCATAAGATTGGTTTTTTATATAATTAAAATTACCAGAATTTCACATATAATGCACCAACAATCAATATTGTCAATACGATCATAATCATTACAGAAGGCTCAACTTTAAACATTTTTGAATCCAACTCTAATCCTTTTGGATTGTCTTTTGGTCCAAATAAACTTACTATTATCATGGCAATCATTGTAAACATAAAGGCAAGTCCCATACAGATTTGGAATGGAATTTCGTATTCACCAAACTTATTAATGTAAGCTGTGTAAAGGAATGTTTCTGGACCAAACCATGCTGGCGCAAAATTGTTAAACACGATTGATAATAAGAATCCTGTAATTAAACCTACAATAGCAGCTGTACCTGTTGTCCTTTTCCAGAACATACCCAACAAGAACATTGCAAATACACCTGGAGATATAAACCCTGTATATTTCTGGATGAATGTAAATCCACCAGCACCACCAATTCCTAATAAGTCATCCCAAGTAAAGAATACTGAAATAATGATGGAAACAATAATTGTGATTTTTCCAACATTAATAAGTCTTGTTTCTGAAGCTTCTTTATTGATATATTTATTGTAAATATCCATGGTAAAGATGGTAGCAATACTATTTGCTTTACCCGCTAAAGATGCGACAATCGCAGCTGTTAAAGCTGCTAACGAAAGACCTTTCATACCATTAGGTAAGAAACCTAAAATCGCTGAGTAAGCATTATCCGCTTGAAAATTACCACCTGGAGCCATTTCTTCCTGCAAAGCGCCGTTTTTGTATAATACATATGCTGCAATACCTGGCAACATAACGATAATAGGCATCAATAATTTTAAGAAACCAGCAAATAAAATACCTGTACGTGCAGTTTTTAAATCTGCACCCAAAGCGCGCTGTGTGATATATTGATTACATCCCCAATAGTTTAAGTTTACAATCCAAATACCGGCTAAATACATTCCAATACCCGGAAGCATCAAATATTTATTAACCTCTTCTTGTGTGCTGTCTGCGGTAGGTTTATCGACTATCAGATTAAAATGCTTCGGAGAATCGACCATCAATTGCTTGAATCCAGCAATGAAATCTTTACCCATACCAAAATGCTCAGATACCAAGATAAGGGCAACATAGGTTGTAGCAAATCCACCTACTATCAACACTACTACTTGAATCACGTCCGTGTATCCAATTACTTTCATTCCACCCAGTGTAATGATGATAGAGAATACAGCGAGTGCAAGCATGATAATGTGAAAATAATCACCACCACCCAAATTGCTAATAGCTAATGCACCTAAATAAAGGATTGAAGTTAGGTTTACGAAAACGTATAAAAACAACCAAAATATCGCCATGATAAGACTGGTTGTTTCATTATAACGTTGCTTCAGAAATTGAGGCATCGTAAATATCTTATTCTTTAAATACACAGGAATAAACCATACTGCAACAATAATAAGGGCGATAGCGGCAATCCATTCGTAGGCAGCTACTGCGATACCTACTTCGAATCCATTACCACTCATCCCGATAAACTGCTCAGCAGAAATATTCGATGCGATAAGACTGGCTCCAATAGCCCACCACGTTAATGAGCCTTCAGCCAAAAAATAATCTTTACTACTTGCCGATTCTTTCTTTTGCTTCACGTATACCCAAAAGCCATATCCGGCGACTACGATGAAATAAATTAAAAAAATGACGTAGTCAATTGTTGCAAACTTTTCCATAGGTTTATTATTGCAGATTTAGTTGGTTAGTTTATAATACAATTCGCTATTTCTCAGCTCTTTCTCAAATTGGTCGAGTTGGGTAGATTGGTCAATAACGATTAATTCTAATTTAGCGATTCGCGCGAAATCTTCCATATACTCTTTTGTAAGATTTTGGCTATAAACCGTATGGTGAGCACCTCCTGCATATATCCAAGCCGAACATCCTGTCTTCATATCTGGCTCAGGTTTCCAAAGTACACGTGCAACAGGCAATTTTGGTAATTCATTAGTCACGTCTACACCCTGAACAGTATTTACGACCAAACGGAAACGATCGCCCATGTCGACCAATGAAGCATTGAATGCTGGTCCTCCTTTAGCATCAAATACCAAACGTGCTGGATCTGCTTTACCACCAATACCCAATGGATGAACCTCTAATTTTGGTTTACTAGCCGCTAATGAAGCATCTACTTCTAACATATGCGACCCCAATACCATCGCATTTGCAGGATCAAAATGATATGTATAATCTTCCATGAATGCATTCGCACCTTCGTATCCAGTTGCCATTACCTTACATGCACGTACCATAGCTGGAGTTTTCCAGTCACCTTCCCCAGCAAAAGCATAGCCATCAGCCATTAAGCGTTGTACTGCCAATCCTGGTAATTGCGGCAAGCCATATAAATCCTCGAAAGTATCGGTAAAACCTTTATAATTTCCTTTCTCTAAGAAAGAACGCAATCCCAATTCAATTTTTGCGGCATCATATACATTGGATCGAAATTTACCGCCCTCGAGCACATCTTCCGACATAATGTATTGCTGCTCATACTCCTTCAATAAAGCTTGAACCGCATCATCAGAAATAGTATCAATTTCTTTTACTAAATCCCCAATTCCATGTGTATTTACCGAAAATCCAAATTTTAATTCTGCTTCTACTTTATCACCCTCTGTCACTGCAACATAGCGCATATTATCACCAAATCGTACAAACTTAGCACCTTGCCAATCCGCCCAAGCGGCCGCAGCACGCGCCCATACGTTAATACGATCTATGACTTCTGGATCTTGCCAATGTCCTGTCACAACTTTACGCGCAAGACGCATTCTAGAAACAATAAAACCAAATTCACGATCTCCATGTGCACTTTGATTCAGATTCATAAAATCCATATCAATTGAATCCCAAGGAATATCACGATTATATTGAGTATGTAAATGCAATAACGGTTTATTCAAAATTTGCAAACCACGAATCCACATTTTCGCAGGTGAAAACGTATGCATCCAAGTAATCAAACCAATACAATTTTGTGTATTATTTGCTTCTAATATTGTTTTATAAATTTCTTCTGTATTTCTTACGATAGGTTTAAATACGATACTTACAGGAATTCCTTCGTGCTGATCGAAATATGTTGCTATTTCTTTGGAATGATCTGCAGCTTGACGTAATGTTTCCTCCCCGTATAGATCTTGACTCCCTGTGATGAACCAAACTTCTAAAGTTTTTAATGATATCATGTTTATATTTAGGTTTTTGATAGTTTATTATTGTCCGTAGTAAGCGTTATTTCCATGCTTACGTTCGTAATGTTTCTTAATCAGCGAAGCTTTCAGACGCTCAATTTGCGGATTGATTCCCTCAGACAAATAGGCCAATTCAGCAGCATATTCTAATACAGCAGCATTATAAACAGCTTGTTGTCCGTCTTTTCCCCATGTAAATGGCGCATGGTTACCCACTAAAATCATTTGTATTTCTTCGTGGTTTAGTCCAGCTTCTCTAAAATGATTGACGATCTGATACCCTGTTTGGTATTCGTAATTGCCTTCGATCATTTCGTCTGCCATTGGTGGAGCACATGGAATATCCTTTGTTAAATGATCAGCATGAGTAGTACCATAAATTGGGATACTTCTATTTGCTTGTGCCCAAGCTGTACCATATACAGAATGTGTGTGAACAACGGCACCCAATTCTGGCCATTCTTTATACAATACTGCATGGGTCTTCGTATCGGATGATGGGCGTAATTTACCCTCCACTACTTGTGCATCTAAGTCCACAATGACTATATCTTCTGCTTTTAAAATTTCATAAGGAACACCACTGGGTTTGATCGCAAATACACCTTTCTCACGATCAAAAACACTTACATTCCCAAACGTAAACTTCACCAAACCTAATTTGGTTAAGTTCATGTTCGCTTCGTATGCTTCCTCTTTAATATTATTGTACATCGTATAAATTATTTTCTAAAACATTTCCTGCCGCTAAATACCTTTCATATCGCTCTTGGTAAATTGTTACCACTTCTTCGTTTGGTACATATGTTTTTTCAAATCCATGTCCCATGTTTTGCATAGCTTCTTCTACATTTGAATACACATTGCCTACAACTGCAGCAAACATTGCCGCGCCTAAAGCACAAGTTTGATCTGACTTATGTACTTTAATCGGCATTTTCAAAATATCAGCCATCATCTGCATAATAAAAGGAGATTTTTTTGGTATACCTCCCATCGCAATGATACCTTTTACAGGCACTCCCTGTTCGATAAAACATTCCGCTATTTTGCGTGCTCCAAAACATGTAGACTCTACAATGGCACGAAATACTAAAACTGTATCCGAAGCAAGATTAAGATCCAATAGAGAAGCTTTCAAATTTTGGTTAGCAAATGGCGTACGACGACCATTGAGCCAATCAACAGACAAAGGATGTTTTACATCCGGTTTGATTACAGCAGCTTGCTCACTCAATTTTGAAAGAAGAGTCGATTCTATCTCTTGCAGTTTCGACTCTTCTATTTCATAGATGTTTTGTAAGGGCCACATTAAGATGTTTTTAAACCAAGCATATGCATCCCCAAATGCAGATTGCCCAGCTTCTAATCCTACCATATTAGGTATTACGGAACCATTTACTTGTCCACAAATTCCTTTTAAAGTAAAGTCTAATTTTTCTGGTGTCACTAAGATATCGCAAGTCGAAGTCCCTACTATTTTACTCAAATAATAAGGTTCAATTTCTCCTCCTACTGCGCCCATATGACAGTCAAATGCACCAACACCAATTACCACATTTGTACTTAACCCTAATTTTTCTGCCCATTCAGCAGAAAGATTACCTACTGCTTGATCCGAAGTATAAGTTTGCGCACCCAATCGTTGCACCTGATCTTTTAATAATGGATCCAATGCAGTAAAAAATTCATTTGGCGGATAGCCATTAAACTCTTCTGCCCATAATCCTTTATGGCCTGCAGCACAAACGCCTCTTTTCAGCAATGTAACATCTTTACCACCTACCAACTCAAATGGAATCCAATCGCAATGTTCCACCCAAGTATAAGCTGCACGTTGCACCTTTTGGTCTTCACGCAGCACATGTAATATTTTCGCCCAAAACCATTCTGAGGAATATACTCCACCTACATATTTAAGGTAATCTGTTTTATAATTTTTAGCGTGTTGATTTATTTCACTTGCCTCCCGTATAGCAGTATGATCTTTCCAAAGTACAAACATTGCATTTGGATTGTCCGCAAACTCTTCCGTCAAGGCTAATGGTGTACCTTCTCTATTCACAGCAACAGGTGTAGAACCTGTCGTGTCCACTGAAATTCCTACTACACGACTTGCAATCTCTTCACCTACAGCAGCCACACAGCCTGTAATAACTTCTGTTAAAGTTTCTAAATAATCGAGAGGGTGTTGTCTAAACTGATTGGTGGACGGATTACTGTATAGTCCTTTTTTCCATCTGGGATAATAACTAACTCTAGACGCCAACTCTTTGCCATTAGTCGCATCTACTAAAATTGCACGAACGGAATCACTCCCGAAATCTACTCCTATAACACAAGGATTACTCATTTTTAACTTGATTTTTCAGTTTATAATTGTCATCAATAAGACAGATGTCTTAATAATTAGTGTCAAATTAACACTTATTTTTGAAGTTTAAAATTTTTTTTTTAATTTTTATAGAAATATTTATCTTAAACACATGACTTTAGACTTCTACAAAAAGAATAAAAAAATACTTCTAGCCGTCGATTGTATTATTTTCGGATTCAATAAAGAGGAATTAGAAATATTACTTATCCAGCGTGATTTTGAACCTGAAAAAGGAAAATGGAGCTTGATGGGCGGATTTGTTGAAGAAAACGAGTCGCCTGGTGATGCAGCCCAACGTGTCTTAAAATCGCTTACAGGACTAGACCATATTTATATGGAACAATTTGCAGTGTTTGGCAATCCCAATCGCGAACCGATGGAGCATGTCGTGAGTTTGTGTTATTTTGCTTTAATAAATACAGAAATCCTTAGTACGGATTACAAAGCAAGATGGTTTAAATTGGACAAATGCCCGCCATTAATTTTTGATCACAATGAAATGGTGCACGAAGCACACAATAAACTGAAGAAAAAAGCTGCTTTATATCCGATTCTTTTCGAACTTCTATCAGACAAATTCACTATTCCACAAATTACATTATTGTACGAAGCGGTCTATCAAAATCAATTAGATAAAAGAAACTTTACAAGGAAACTATTGGGATCAAAACTACTAATAAAATTAGATGAGAAGGACAAAGAGAATTCTAAGAAAGGAGCGTACTATTATAAGGTTGATAAATCTGTGTATAAAGAAAAGATTATTACCTTCCTAAATTTCTTACCAGGATGGTATGAAGAATAACAAAAAATCGGGCTGCAGATGCAGCCCGATTTTTTGTTAGCTTTTCACCTCTTTTTCTATCACACCTCCTTTTTCACTATCTACAGTGATTTTAGCTTTATTCGGATTTCCTTTTACAATCCATTTGACTTTGACTTCGGACATCCCATCAATAGCAGGGATTTCTATTCGTTCGGGTTTGAATTTTTGGTCTTCTGTAACATTAAAATCATTGTTGATAATACGCATGCCAGCAATTACCTCTACACCACTTATACTGATATAGTTAGGTCTATTGATTTTATTGCGCACATCATGATCTGAATGGGTCGGAATAATACGACTATTCCACACAGAGGCTTTGACTTCAAAAAGATTATTCCCCAAAGATTTCACTTCTATATCATTAAATTCCAACTTAGGTGTATGATATCCATGATAAATGGTAAATGCAGCATTGCGATGCGCATCTTCTAGCAATAAGAAACCTGGATGATTACGGGTGTAATTTTTCTTCGCACCGCCAATTTCTATTTTGCCAAATTGTGGGTGATCAAATTCCTTCCAAGGCACATAAGCATCACCAAACAGAAGCAATTTATCGAATTCAAAATATTCTGAATTTTGACGGTTAGAAACCTCATCCTTGTTATTAAACAATTTGAATGTTGTCATCAACTCATTTGAGAATGTATAAATACCTCTACCTAAAGCAAAAAAGTCTATTTCCCCACCAAAAACAGTATACAAATCTTTGTGAATCACAATATAATTGTAACCAGGCAGCATTTTCTCACCTGTTTTTCCCAAAGCGTCATAGACCTGCACATCCTTACGTGAGTAGAATCGTTCGTCCTCTGCTGCACCTGGACCGCGTAAGATCATTCCACCGTAGTTGTGATACGATTGCGCTCCCGCAATATTAGTATGCTTGAAAAAGAAATCCTTCACTGCCATCGTTTCTGGCAATGTGCCTGGGTAATATAAAGCTCCACTCTGCACGTAGTTCGGTTGCCAATTCCACCCCCAATCTCTATTTGGATCATATGTACCTGTAATATCTTCATTTACTAACCCATCTCCATCATTATCTATACCTTCAAAACCCAACATTTCATACTCCCCCACTTCTCCTGCTTTTGCCAATACCATGCGATTTGGATTATCGTGATCTACTTTATAACGTCCCGTTTTTGATTTGCGACGCATCATGACGATGTGACCATCACCATCCAAATCATCGTACAAATCTTCCGCAATAAGACCATCTCCATCATTATCAAAAGGACGACGACCGGTACGTGAGGAATGCATCGTATTCGGTTCATAAATGAAATAATCGCGCGAATCTGGATTTATTGTAGGTGCGATATAAAACACTTTATCACGAAGCACTTCTTTTATAAAAGGAACTTGATGGTAGTTTTCTGCAAGATACCAAGCCGTATACATCGCTATTTCAGAGCCCTGCAATTCATTTGCATGAATATTCCCATCAATCCAAAGTCCCGGCTTACGATCTGTTACCCCTTCTTTTAAAGCAGAAATCGTTAATACATATATATCACGACCTTCAAACGATTTACCAATAGATTCGTATTTCACCAAATCAGGATACGCCTTTTGCAAATCTTTACAGAATTGCTCGATTTGCTTATTGTCGTGATAACGATTCCAATTCATCGGCACTTTAGGATTTGCAGGCGAACCAACCGCGCGAAGTCCTGGCACATCTATTTCTGGAGATTTATTCTGTGCCGAACCATAATGACCTACTAGGCTAAAACACAGAGATAGAATAATATATTTAATTTTCATTAGGCTACACGTTAAAGTTTTACTTCGATTAATTCTTCACCAGAAGTTGGACATCCTGCTTGTATTTTCACCGTACCTTTACCTTTTATCAACCATGTAAATGTTTGAGCACCTCCAGCAGGTAGTGAAGGGTATAGTTGTAGTCGCTTTCCACTCAAAAATTGTTGACCATTTTGCAAATCACAAACAGTCTTAAATCTAGACACAAAACGAATACGATCTCCTATTTCTGGATAGGTAGGCATATTACCTACATTCATCACAGACAATTCAACTCTGAAAACATCATTTCCTAAAGAAGTGACCTTTGGAGCATCGAATGTTAACTTAGCCATATTCTCCAAAAGCTTCACGACAAAATTTGTATGTGCTTTAACGGATGACTCCAGAAGCTCTACAGGAGGATTGTTCCGAAAAATATCGACCACACCTCCAACTTCCACTTGCTGATTCGGGAAATCTGGATGATTAACTTTTGTCCACGGAAGTATAGCGCCTTGTACATTATTTTGATTTACCCATTTATAAAAGGTTTCGTTGGCATCTGTAGATTTGATTACATTTTTCGCAGAATCTGTAACAGATGGCCACCACATCGGTGTTGCAAAACTAAATTTTCCCAAATGATAATATGCCGTGTTGGAAAAATTACCTGGGCTATTCGCAAATTTAGTCGCTTCGCCCAATGACTTTGTTTCTTCCTTATATATAGATGAAATGTATTTAGAAACTTCAACATCATTTGAACTCCAAGATTTCACAATACGTTCATACGCTTGGCGTGAATCAAATTTTTCAGGTTCAGATAAATTATTTGACAAACCTATATGTAGCACACTTGCTATTTGTGGGTTTGCAAATATAAAATCCACTAAAGCCCTCGTCTCTGGCTCTGATGCAGCATAATCACCACCTTCAGGTAAAAATGCTTGATAATTGAACGTGAAATTGCGATCTATATTCACGCCGCCTTCTCCATCTTCGCCATATCGACCATCAAAGTCTTGATCTGCACCTTCTGGAAATAAATTATATTTTCCTTTCTCCGCTTTGGATTTATCTGCAGCTGCGAGAACATTAGAATATTCTTTATGAACTACAAAATTCCCGATTGGAGATTCCACGCGCATCTGCGCAATTACACCATCGCCATTCAAATCCTTAGCTGGGTCTTCATCAATACGACCATCTCTATCGTTATCCACTTTACGACTGTTCCCCGAATACCAATTGGATGATTCAGAATTTCGCTTGTACGCATCTGGATTTACTAATGGTACAATCCAGACAGATTTGTCCTTCAATAAGGTTTGTAGGGAATCTTTTGGCAAAGCCAAAAGACTTTTAGATAATTGCAAAGCTCCTACCGTTCCTGCAGGATGCTTACCATCTATTCCTGCCACAATTAATAAAGTAGGACGGGGCTTTTCATCCAACTGTAACTTGATGACCGCGATGTTTTCATTCCCATAACTTCTCCCAATCACAGTTTGCGAAACCAAACCTTTGGTTTGAAACGACTTAACTGTAGACTGAATGTCAGTGTAAGAAGGATATTTCAATTGACTGAATCCAATAATCGGACAGAGCAAAAGGAATCCAAAGATGGTTCTCTTCATAAATAAAGGCTAATGTTGTAGATGAATAATTTAACAAACTAATTTAGATGTTTGAAGCAACATATTACACATTATTAAGTAACTTGTTTGCTATAAAATAGCGGCAAAATATTATTTAATTGAGCCACCAAATTTTAAATATATCAAACGTATTTATAAATTTTAAATTATTCTTAACAATCCCTTTGCTTTTAATAAGATATACATTATTTTTGCATTCCAAAATACAGTCTGACAAATCAGATTGTTAATAAATTGATTAATAAATTTTTAGTCCCTATAATATGCCCAATATTGGTAAAATAGCGCAGATTATCGGCCCAGTGGTTGACGTCAACTTTGCCGACAATGAAAATCTTCCTAAGATTTACGATGCATTGTACATTGAAAAAGAAAATGGACAACGTATCGTTTTAGAAGTTCAACAACACTTAGGTGAAGAACGTGTTCGTACGATTGCGATGGATGCAACAGAAGGTTTAGTTCGTGGTATGAAAGTGGTTGACACTGGCGCTCCTATCAAAATGCCTGTAGGCGAAGAGATCAAAGGACGTGTATTCAACGTAGTTGGAGATCCTATTGATGGTATTCGTGCATTGGACAAAACTAACGGACGTTCTATCCACAACACACCTCCAAAATTCGAAGATTTATCTACTGAATCTGAAGTACTTTTCACAGGTATCAAAGTAATTGACTTATTAGAGCCTTATTCTAAAGGTGGTAAAATTGGATTATTCGGTGGTGCTGGTGTAGGTAAAACTGTATTAATTCAAGAGTTAATCAACAATATCGCTAAAGGTCACGGTGGTCTTTCCGTATTTGCTGGTGTAGGTGAGCGTACACGTGAAGGTAATGACTTATTACGTGAGATGTTGGAATCAGGCATTATCAAATACGGTGAGCACTTCATGGAAGGCATGGAAAAAGGCGAATGGCCTTTGGATACTGTAGATGAAGAATTGATGAAAGATTCTAAATGTACTTTCGTATTCGGTCAAATGAATGAGCCTCCAGGTGCACGTGCACGTGTAGCCTTATCAGGTTTGACTGTTGCCGAATATTTCCGCGATGGTGAAGGTGATGGACAAGGTAAAGATGTATTATTCTTTATTGATAACATCTTCCGTTTCACACAAGCAGGTTCTGAAGTATCAGCGTTATTAGGTCGTATGCCATCAGCGGTAGGTTACCAACCTACATTAGCTACAGAGATGGGTTTGATGCAAGAGCGTATTACTTCAACTAAAAACGGATCGATCACTTCAGTACAAGCGGTATATGTACCTGCCGATGACTTAACTGACCCTGCTCCTGCGACGACTTTCGCTCACTTGGACGCAACTACAGTATTGTCACGTAAAATTGCTGAGTTAGGTATTTACCCTGCGGTGGATCCTTTGGATTCTACTTCACGCATCTTATCTCCAGCAGTATTAGGAGCTGAGCATTACGATACAGCTCAACGTGTGAAAGAAATTTTACAACGCTACAAAGAACTTCAGGATATCATCGCTATCTTAGGTATGGATGAGTTATCCGAAGAAGATAAATTGACAGTACACCGCGCACGTCGTGTACAACGTTTCTTATCTCAACCATTCCACGTAGCGGAGCAATTTACAGGTTTGAAAGGTGTATTAGTAGACATCAAAGATACAATCAAAGGTTTTAACATGATTATCGACGGTGAGACTGACGAATACCCAGAAGCAGCTTTCAACTTAGTAGGTTCTATCGAAGAAGCTATCGAAAAAGGTAAGAAATTATTAGCAGAAGCAGTTTAATTATAAGTATTGAGTACTGAGTATAGGGTAATGAGATTTTCTCTACTCCATACTCAATACTCCATACTCAATACTATATAGCAAAATGAAATTACAAGTAATAACTCCAGACAAAATAGCTTACGAAGGTGATGTAACGGCAGTTACAGTACCTGGGTCTGCTGGTTCTTTCCAAATTTTGAAAGATCACGCTGCTATTGTCTCTACGTTAGAAGATGGCAAAGTCATTATCAAAGGTAATGCTGGCGAAGAAGTCATTATTATTAAAGGCGGTGTAGTCGAAGTAAAGGACAACAATATCATCGTTTTGGCAGAAGG
Organism: Sphingobacterium bovisgrunnientis; assembly: GCF_009829085.1. Taxonomy (GTDB): domain Bacteria; phylum Bacteroidota; class Bacteroidia; order Sphingobacteriales; family Sphingobacteriaceae; genus Sphingobacterium; species Sphingobacterium bovisgrunnientis. The sequence continues at coordinate 14,903 of NZ_WUQY01000001.1, read as the reverse complement.
AATTGTGCAAGGATAACGATTTACAATATTGCTTAAATAGCCCTTAAGACTTCAAGTTTTAAGGGCTATTTTTTTTATACTTTTTATGCACAAAAACCAATTTCAGGAAGAATTTTGAAGAAATTCTAAAGTTCTCACCAAAGCACATAATGAACCAATTTTAATTTGGGTTCACCTATTGGAAAATTTTATTTTGTTCAAAATTAAATTAGTAGAATATATATAACAAATATACCAAAAATCGAAATAAAAAACTTTTTCAAAATAATATATTTGGCTATTGTAAAGAATTTTATTTCGTCTTAACTTGACGAAGCATCTTATTCGAGAAAGTGCACCATTGCTTGGGGAGGGTAAGGACACTTTATAATTAACATTATGCAATACTATAATCAAAACACTAAAATATTTCTAAATGGTCAATTCGTACTTGCAAATTCTGCAGGTATAGATTTATTTGGACAGTCATTGCATTATGGTTATGCTGCTTTTGAAGGTCTTAGAGCTTACAGTACGCATAATGGCACGCGTATTTTTAAAGCTGAAGCACACTTAGAAAGATTGCGTAAATCTTGCGAAGCAATAGGATTACCCTATAAGTGGAATAATAGAACGTTAATTGAAAAGTGTTATGAATTGTTGGAGATCAATAATCTGCGCTCTGCCTACATAAGACCTTTAGTATTCACAGGCTCTAATATGCATTTAACATCTTCAGAAGATGCAAATATTATGTTGGCAGCTTGGGAATGGGGGCCATATTTGGGACAACATTTATTACGCGTCAACATTTCAAGCTACGAGCGTCCAAATCCAAAATCTTTTCATATTGACGCAAAGATTTCTGGACAATATATCAATTCTATCTTAGCCTCTACCGATGCTATTCGCCAAGGGTATGATGAGGCCTTATTATTAGATCAAGATGGATATGTCGCACAAGCTTCAAGTGAGAATTTATTTATAGAAAAAGATTATAAGATATATACGCCGCCTTTAGACAATGTATTCCCAGGGATCACGAGACAAACGGTAATTGGGATTTGTAAAGAGTTGGGGTTCGATATTATCGAAAAGAAACTAACCATCCAAGATATATACACAGCAGACAGTGCCTTCTTAAGTGGCACTGCAGCTGAAATTATCGGGATAAAACAAGTAGATCATATTATTTACAAAGAAGAATGGGAACATAGCATTGGTGCTACTATCCAACGAAAATATAAAAACTTAGTATTAGAGCAAGAGAATTATGAAGTCATCATCTGATAACGAAAAGGGATTAAATAAGTACAGCCGCATATTCACGCAAGACGAGACACAACCAGCTGCCAAAGCTATGCTTTATGGTATTGGTTTGACAGATGCGGATATGGACAAAGCACAAGTCGGAATTGCCAGTATGGGTTACGATGGTAATACATGTAACATGCACCTGAATGACTTAGCTCAAGTCGTCAAAAAAGGCACATGGGATAATGGACTGGTTGGACTTACTTTTGGAACTATTGGTGTGAGTGATGGTATGAGTAATGGTACAGATGGTATGCGTTATTCATTGGTTTCTCGTGATGTCATCGCGGACAGTATCGAAACTATTTGTGGTGGTCAATACTATGACGGATTAATCGCTATCCCAGGTTGTGACAAAAATATGCCGGGTGCTATTATGGCGATGGCACGCTTAGACCGTCCTGCAATTATGGTCTATGGTGGAACTATTGCTCCGGGTCATTATAAAGGTGAAGAATTAAATATTGTTTCTGCATTCGAAGCGTTAGGACAAAAGATTTGTGGTAACATGTCGGAAGAAGATTTCCAAGGTGTCATCAAACATACGTGTCCAGGTGCGGGTGCTTGTGGTGGTATGTATACAGCTAACACTATGGCTTCAGCTATTGAATCTTTGGGCATGAGTTTACCTTATTCTTCTTCAAATCCAGCCATTTCGGCAGAGAAACAAGCTGAATGTCTAGATGCAGGTAAATACATCCGTATATTATTAGAAAAAGATATTAAGCCTTCGGATATAATGACACGCAAAGCATTTGAAAATGCTATTCGTTCAATCATCATTTTAGGAGGAAGTACTAATGCCGTATTGCACTTTATTGCAATAGGTAAAGCTATTGGTGTAGAAATTACACAGGATGATTTCCAACGCATGTCGGATGAAACGCCAGTATTGGCAGATTTCAAACCATCAGGAAAATACTTGATGCAAGACTTACAACAATATGGTGGTACACCAGCTGTATTGCGTTATTTATTAGATAACGGTTTGTTGCATGGTGATTGTATCACAGTTACAGGTAAAACTGTTGCAGAAAACTTGGCTGATGTAAAATCTATTATTGATTACAACCAACCTATCATCAAACCATTGAGTGAACCTATAAAAGCAACAGGTCACTTGCAAATTCTTTATGGAAACTTAGCAGAAAAAGGTTCTGTAGCAAAGATTTCAGGTAAAGAAGGTGAGAAATTTGTTGGCCCTGCTCGTGTATTCGATGGTGAGCATGATTTGGTAGCAGGTATTGCTTCTGGACGCATTCAAAAAGGTGATGTTGTAGTAATTAAAAATGAAGGTCCAATCGGTGCTCCTGGTATGCCTGAAATGTTGAAGCCTACGTCACTAATAATTGGTGCAGGTCTAGGTAAATCGGTAGCTTTAATTACTGATGGCCGTTTCTCAGGTGGTACACACGGCTTTGTAGTAGGTCACATTACACCAGAAGCGTACAAAGGTGGATTGATTGGTTTGGTAGAAGATAACGATATTATCGAAATCGACGCCGTGAACAATACAATAACACTTAAAGTGAAAGATAGCGTAATCGCTGAACGTCGTGCTAAATGGACACAACCAGCATTGAAAGTTACGAAAGGCGTATTGTACAAATATGCGAAAACAGTAGCTGATGCTTCACAAGGTTGTGTGACGGATTTATAAAAAGTATTTAGTAAAGAGTATTTAGTAGTTAGATTTTAGACCACGATATATTCTTTACTAAATTTATATAACATGAAAAAATAATTAGGATTATTAGACAAATCAGTCTAAATACTCAATACTAATATCTTAATACTAACAACAAAATGAGTACACTGGAGAAAACAGAAACAAAGACAACCCAAACCATTGCAGCCAACACACAGATATCTGGTTCGCAAGCGGTATTGGAAGCTTTGATTCATGAAGGAGTAGATACGGTATTCGGCTATCCTGGCGGTGCGATTATGCCAATTTATGACGCATTATATGATTATAATGATAAATTAAAGCATATTCTAGTCCGTCACGAGCAAGGCGGTATTCACGCTGCTCAAGGGTTTGCACGTACTTCAGGCCGTGTTGGTGTCGCTTTCGCAACATCTGGTCCTGGCGCAACAAACTTGGTAACAGGTCTAGCAGATGCTATGATTGATAGCAATCCCATAGTCTGTATTACAGGTCAAGTATTTGCGTCCTTATTAGGTACTGATGCATTCCAAGAAACTGATGTAATTAATATTACTAGTCCAGTGACAAAGTGGAATTATCAGGTTACTGATGCGACAGAAATTCCTTCGGTTTTAGCTAAAGCATTTTATATCGCGCGTACTGGCCGTCCTGGACCTGTATTGATTGATATAACGAAGAATGCGCAAATGCAGTTGTTCGATTATTTGGGTTATGAAGTTTGTAATCACATACGTAGTTATCGTCCAAAACCAATCGTTCGTCAGGAATACGTAGAAGAGGCAGCTGCATTAATTAACTCCGCAAAAAAACCATTTGTAATCTTTGGTCAAGGTGTAATCTTAGGTAAAGCAGAACAAGAATTCAAAGAATTCATCGAAAAAGGCGGTTTTCCTGCTGCTACAACTGTAATGGGATTGAGCGCTTTAGAAACTGACCATCCGCAACACGTAGGTATGTTGGGTATGCACGGTAACTATGCACCGAACGTAATGACCAACGAATGTGATGTCCTTATTGCTGTAGGTATGCGTTTTGATGACCGTGTAACAGGTCGTTTGGACAAATACGCCAAGCAAGCCAAAGTTATTCACTTAGATATTGATCCTGCTGAAATTGATAAAAATGTAAAAGCAACAGTTCCTGTTTGGGGTGATTGTAAAGAAACATTGCCATTATTGACGGCTTTGCTTTCGGGAAATGATCATTCCGCTTGGTTACAACAATTTAGAGATTTAGAAAAAGAAGAAATCAAAGAAGTTATATACAACGAATTGAATCCTACTAGTGACATCATGACGATGGGTGAAGTAATTCGCGTATTGAATGAATTGACTAATGGTGACGCTGTAATCGTGACTGACGTAGGTCAGCACCAAATGGTAGCTTGTCGCTATGCGAAGTTCAATTCTTCAAAATCAAATGTTACTTCTGGTGGTCTTGGTACTATGGGATTTGGCTTACCAGCTGCTATTGGGGCTTGGTATGGAGCACCTCATCGTGACGTCGTGGCAATCATCGGTGATGGTGGTTTCCAAATGACCTTACAAGAATTGGGTACTATTATGCAATTTGGTGCTAAAGTAAAAATCTTGATTTTGAATAATGAGTTCTTAGGGATGGTACGTCAATGGCAACAATTGTTCCACGACAGACGCTATTCTTTCGTAAACATCACAAGTCCTGATTTTGTAGCTTTAGCGAAGTCATACTATTTAGACGGAAACAAGATTTCAGACCGTAAAGACTTAGAGTCAGCATTGAAAACAATGTTGGATCACGATGGAGGTTATTTATTGGAAGTAATGGTTGGTAAAGAAAACAACGTATTCCCAATGGTAGCGCAAGGCACTTCAGTATCAGAGATAAGATTAAAATAAAAATGGAAAAGCAAGAATTTACCATTACACTATATACAGAAAACGCTATCGGTATGATAGGTCGTATTTCTAATATTTTTTCAAGACGTAAAATCAACATCGAAAGTTTGAATACCTCTCCTTCTGAGGTTGATGGTATTCACCGTTTCACGATTTTGATTACCGAATCAGAAGATGTGGTTCGTAAACTGTGTCGTCAAATTGAAAAACAAGTTGAAGTTTTGAAAGCATATTTCAACACAAATGATGAATTGATTTGGCAAGAACAAGCCTTGTACAAAGTACCAACGGAAGTCGTGAACGAAAAAGTTTACGTAGAGCGCTTATTGCGTGAATACGGTGCTACAGTCGTTGTGATTCGTCCAGATTACATCGTATTCGAAACAGCAGGTCACCGCGAAGAAATAGACCGATTGACTGCAGAATTGACTAAATACGGCTTAATCGAATTCGTACGTGGTGCGCGTATTGCCATCATTAAAGCAAGTGCGGGTTTCCACTCAAAATTAAAACAATTCGAAAGAGAAGAACCTTCACCAGAAATCGTAGAAAACGAATTCTTAGACCAACAAGACCAAGTCTTTACGATGTAATAAGATGAAAGAAATATTCAAATTTATTATAGATGCGCGCAAAGCTTTCATTAAGGATATAGAAAGTCTTTCATTAGAGGAGCTAAACGAAATTCCGGCAGGATTCAACAATAACATTATTTGGAATTTTGGGCATATTGTGGTCACTACGCCCGTATTGTGTTATGTACGTACAGGAATTTTGGCTGATGCTTCGAGTGTGAAGTATGTTTCTGCATACGCTAAAGGCACAAAGCCGACTTACTTTGTAACACAAGAAGAGGTAGATGAGTTGAAGGCTTTAGCTATTTCAACTATTGAAACGCTTGAAAAGGACTACAATGAAGGTAAACTAAACAATATTGTTCCTTTCGAAACAAGCACATATGGTGCACTTCTGGAAAGTATTGAAGATGTTATCATTACCACTGCTGGCCACGACAATACGCATTTGGGTTACGTGACTGCACAAAAAAGAATAATCAACAACAATAAATAAAACTTAAGAAAAGACTAATTAAAATAGTACGACAATGGCAAATTATTTTAACACATTACCTCTTAGAGAGCAATTAAACCAATTAGGTGTAGCTGAATTTATGGACTCATCAGAATTCGCTGATGGCGTAAATGCTTTAAAAGGTAAAAAAATCGTAATCGTGGGTGCGGGTGCACAAGGTTTGAACCAAGGTTTAAATTTAAGAGATTCTGGTTTGGACGTTTCTTACGCGTTACGTAAAGAAGCTATTGAGCAAAAAAGAGATTCATGGAAAAATGCAACTGACAACAATTTCACAGTAGGTACATACGATGAGTTAATTCCTACAGCTGATCTAGTTATCAACTTGACTCCAGATAAACAACATACAGCAGTAATCAATGCCGTAATGCCATTGATGAAACAAGGTGCTACATTATCTTATTCGCACGGGTTCAACATCGTAGAAGAAGGTATGCAAATCCGTAAAGACATCACTGTTATCATGGTTGCACCTAAATGTCCAGGTTCTGAAGTACGCGCGGAGTACTTGAGAGGCTTTGGTGTTCCTACATTAATCGCTGTTCACCCAGAAAATGACCCTCAAGGTAAAGGATGGGCTGAAGCAAAAGCATACTGTGTAGGTACAGGTGGTCACCGTGCAGGTGTATTGAAATCGTCATTCGTAGCAGAGGTTAAATCTGACTTAATGGGTGAGCAAACTATCCTTTGTGGTTTGTTACAAACTGGATCTATCCTTTCTTTCGACAAAATGGTTGAAAATGGTATCGATGCTGGTTACGCTTCTAAACTTGTTCAATACGGTGTTGAGGTTATCACTGAAGCCTTAAAACACGGTGGTGTATCAGGTATGCTTGACCGTTTGAGTAACCCTGCTAAAATCAAAGCTTTTGAATTGTCAGAAGAATTGAAAGATATCATGCGTCCATTGTTTCAAAAACACCAAGACGATATCATGTCTGGTGAATTCTCTAAAACAATGATGGAAGACTGGGCTAATGGTGATGCAAACTTATTGAAATGGAGAGCTGAAACTGGTGAAACTGCTTTCGAAAAAACACCTGCTGGCGATGTTAAAATTAATGAGCAAGAGTACTTTGACAACTACTTATTAATGGTTGCTTTTGTAAGAGCTGGTGTGGAATTGGCTTTCGAAACTATGGTTGAGGCAGGTATCAAACCTGAGTCTGCGTACTACGAGTCATTACACGAAACTCCACTTATTGCGAATACAATCGCGCGTAAAAAATTGTTTGAAATGAACCGTGTTATTTCGGATACTGCTGAGTACGGATGTTACTTATTCGACCAAGCTTGTAAGCCATTATTAGCTGATTTCATGAAAACAGTTGATACAGATATCGTTGGAAAAAACTTCAATGAAGGTAAAGATGGTTCTGTAGATAATACGAAATTGGTTCAAATCAATGAAGTATTGCGCAATCATCCAGTAGAGATCGTAGGACGTAAATTACGTAAAGCGATGACTGCAATGAAGACGATTAAAACAGTTTAATATTTCGTAATTTTGATAATTACAACAAAGGGATAAAGCGCATAAAAGGCCTTTATCCCTTTCGAAATTACTTATACTATCATAAGAGAAATGGGAAAAACATTAGTAGAAAAAATTTGGGATGCTCACGTCGTCAAGCGTGCGGAAGGTTTTCCAGATATATTGTATATCGATACGCATTTGATTCATGAGGTGACTTCTCCTCAAGCATTTGATGGATTGCGCAAAAGAGGTCTTCCTGTATTCCGTCCTAACCAAACTGTTGCGACAGCCGATCACAACGTTCCTACTTTAGACCAACACCTTCCGATTAAAGAAGAATTATCACGCTACCAAGTGGATATGTTGACAAAAAACACTTCTGAATTTGGCATCGAGTTATATGGTTTAGGTCATCCTTATCAAGGTATAGTACACGTTATCGGCCCAGAATTGGGTATCACATTACCAGGTAAAACTATGGTTTGTGGTGATAGCCATACATCGACACATGGTGCTTTTGGTGCTATTGCTTTCGGTATCGGTACATCTCAAGTAGAACAAGTTTTCGCGACTCAATGTCTATTGCAATCAAAACCAAAAACGATGAAAATCGAAGTGAATGGTGAATTGCAAAAAGGTGTCGGCGCAAAAGATATTATCCTTTACGTGATCTCTAAAACTACCGCAGCAGGTGGTACAGGATATTTCGTAGAGTTCGCTGGTTCGGCAATCCGCTCATTGAGCATGGAAGGTCGTATGACAGTATGTAACATGAGTATCGAAATGGGCGCGCGTGGTGGACTTATTGCTCCTGACGAAACGACTTTTGATTACATCAAAGGCAGAGAGTTTGCACCTAAAGGTGAGAAATGGGATGAGGCACTAGCGTACTGGAAAACATTGTACACGGATGAAGATGCGGAGTTTGATGCGGTATTAACTTTCGATGCAGCTGATATTCAACCAATGATTACTTACGGTACGAATCCAGGAATGGGTATCGGTGTAAAACAATCTATTCCAACTACAGCAGCACAACCAGAAAGTGAACAACCTTCTTACCAAAAGGCATTAGACTACATGGGTTTTGCAGATGGTGAACAAGTGTTGGGTAAACCGGTTGATTACGTTTTTATCGGCTCATGTACAAATTCTCGTATCGAAGATTTACGTCAAGTAGCTGAATTTGTTTCTGGTAAACAAAAAGCTGAAGGTGTAGAAGTTTGGATTGTACCGGGTTCAAAACAAGTAGAAGCACAGGCAATAGCGGAAGGCATCGACAAAGTTTTCGAAGCAGCAGGTTTCCAATTGCGAGAACCAGGATGTTCGGCTTGTTTGGGTATGAACGAAGATAAAATCCCAGCTGGTAAATACTGTGTATCTACATCAAACCGTAACTTCGAAGGTCGTCAAGGTCCTAACGCACGTACAATGTTGGTAAGCCCTTTGACAGCAGCAGCAGCAGCTATCAAAGGTAAAGTTACAGATGTAAGAGAATTAATTTAATAGCATTGATTCAAAGCATATGATATTAGAAGTAGCTATTCTTAATGTTAAAAGTGATCTTACTGATGAATTCGAGAAATCGTTTTCAAAAGCACAGAAAATCATTAGTAATATGAAAGGCTACATATCACATGAATTAAAAAAGTGTTTAGAAACACCAAATAAATATATTTTATTGGTCAACTGGGAAACTTTAGAAGATCATACAATTGGATTCCGTGAGTCCAAGGAATATCAAGAATGGAAAGAGTTACTGCACCATTTTTACGATCCTTTCCCAACAGTTGAACATTACATTTAATTCCTTTTGAATTTTAACTTTTTACTTTAACAAAATGTGTCAAATTTGTCAAGCAGTCACTGTTACCGAAAACAAGGTGATTGATAGAACAGGTCAAAATGCCTCATCTATCTTCAACCAACGTACATTGGAACAGGATTACAGAACACTTAAATCAGCATTGAAGCCTGGTTTGAGAGTTTTGGATATTGGCTGTGGTACAGGTTCGATTACCAAAGATATAGCGAAGTTGGTTGGACCAACGGGTTATGTCATTGGAGTAGACAATACCGAATCTTTCGTTGCTGAGGGCAAAAAGCTTTTTGCTGATGTAGAGAATCTTGAACTTATCCACATGGATATTTTAGATTTCGAATCGGAAGAAAAGTTTGACTTGATTATTTCTGCTCGGACGTTTCAATGGATTTCGACTTTGGACAAAGCTATTGATAAAGTAAAATCATTGTTGAAGCCAAATGGTCAAGTTTCGATTTTGGATTATAACCACGAAGCCATCAATTGGACACCAAAAATTCCTGCAAGCATGCAGAATTTTTACAATATGTTTTTGATGTGGCGCAAAGATGCCGGCATGAATAACCGTATTGGTTTTGACTTGATTGATATCTTTGAAGAACATGGATTTGATCAAATTGAGATTTTCAATTCGGACGAACATTACGAACGTATGTTTCCTGGCCACGTAGAAAAGATCAAAGTTTGGTCAAAAGTAGCGAGTTCTAAACAAATGGTTGAAGAAGGTTATATTTCCGACGAAGACCGTTTGCAAGCTATTGCAGATTACAACAATTGGGCTGATAAAGAAGCCACAAGTATGACCATGAAGCTGAGAGAAGTAAGGGCGCGTGTGAATTAAAAAGTAAAAATTAGAATTTAAAAAACACAGGATTAACAATTCAATTAAACACAAATTAGATAGGTTTTGACCTTTTAATTTTAAATTTTCACTTTGAAAGATGAAAAAATTTGAAAAACTAACTTCAACAGTAGTTCCACTACCGATTGAAAATATCGATACAGATCAAATCATTCCAGCTCGTTTCTTAAAAGCGACGACTCGTGAAGGTTTTGGTGAAAACTTATTCCGCGATTGGCGTTTTGATAACAATAATCAGCCAAAAGCTGACTTCGTATTGAACAATCCTCAATATTCGGGTCAAGTGTTGGTTGCTGGCAAGAACTTCGGCTGTGGCTCATCTCGTGAGCATGCTGCCTGGGCGATTGACGATTATGGCTTCAAAGTGGTAGTAAGTTCATTCTTCGCAGATATATTCAAAGGAAATGCGTTGAACAATGGCGTGTTACCAATTACAGTATCTGAAGAATTCTTGGAAAAAATATTTGCTCAGGTTTTCATTGATGCAAATGCACAACTAGTGGTGGATTTGGAAGCTGAAACATTGACAATTGCTGCTACAGGTGAATCGTTCCAATTTGAAATCAATCCGTACAAAAAATCTTGCTTGATTAATGGATACGATGACATTGACTTCATATTGAGTCACACTGATGAAATCAAAAGTTTTGAGCAAACAAGACCGTATTCTTATTATAGATAAAATATAAATGACAGAACCAGTCGTCCATATTGCTAATTTAACGATTCAATACCCAAATAATGTGGTATTGAGTTCCCTATCTTGGGCTATCCAGCAAGGGGAAAATTATGTTATTGGAGGCACGTCTGGTTCTGGTAAAACTACTTTAGCAAAAGCTATCGCAGGTTTAATTCCTGCAGATAATTCCATAAAATTGAACTTCGATTCATCGAAATCACTGCCTGCTAAAGTTGTCTATATATCCAATTGGTATCAATTTACCAATCTGGAAGGTGACCGCAATTTTTACTACCAACAACGCTATAATCACCATCAAGGTCACGATACTTTGACGGTGAAAGCCGAGTTAGAACACTTCGCTAAGAAAGAAAATTTAGACTTTTCGTTTATCCAACAACGCATTCAGGATTTTGGATTTGAAGATGTACAATCTTCTCAACTGATTGAATTGTCAAGTGGCGAACACAAGAAATTACAATTGGTTCGCGGATTGTGGGCGAAACCGCAACTTTTGATTATTGACGAACCCTATACAGGTTTGGATAAGAACTCAAGAGCCGTATTGAATACTTGGTTGGATGAATTGGTACAAGAAGGTGTCCAACTTATTTTGATTACCAACGATACCTTTTTACCAAAATCTATTAATCGTTTTGCACATATTGTGAATGGCAAAATAGAAATTGTGGATTCTCCTGATGACTTTGCTAAAGACAAAAAACGTCAGAAAAAGGAATTACCAACTTTTTTACGTGAAATACCAGAAACATACTACGATACAGTTGCCGAATTAAAGAACATTAATATTCGTTATGGCGAGAAAGTCGTGTTGAAAAATGTGTCATGGAAAGTAAATGTAGGTGAGAAATGGTTGTTGCAAGGTCCAAATGGTTCAGGAAAATCTACCTTATTGAGTCTTATCAATGGCGATCATCCCCAAGCCTACGGACATGACCTTTCATTATTTGGAAATATAAGAGGTTCGGGCGAAAGTATTTGGGATATAAAACAAAAAATAGGGATTATTTCTCCCGAAATGCATTGGTATTTTGACCAAAACGCTACGGTTTGGCATACCATTGCCTCTGGATTTTACGACAGTATCGGATGGTTTATTGATGTAAAATTTCAAGAGAAAAAACAAATAGAAGAATTATTGGAGTTTTTTGATTTGACGGATGTCAAAAATCAAAATCTCCACACATTACCGCTAGGTAAACAAAGACTAGCATTATTGGCAAGAACAATCATCAAAAATCCGCCATTACTGGTATTGGATGAACCTTGCCAGGGTTTGGATAATGACCAAGCTAAATATTTTAACGATGTAGTAGATGAGTTAGCGCAATACGGCAAAACATTAATTTATGTGGGGCATTATGAGTCGCAATTGCCATCCTGCATCGAACATAGAATTGTATTAGAGAAGGGCGAAGTAAAAGCCATAGAAAATATAACTGTAAAAGATAAACATTTAGAAAGCGTTATTTTGTAAGATTTGAAAATCGATAAGCCAACTGCTTTTTGACTTTTCATTTTTTACTTTTTACTTTGAAAAGAAAATGAAAAAAAATATTCTAATCATTCCAGGTGATGGAATCGGACAAGAAGTAACAACTTGGGGTAAACAAGTATTGGAGGCTATTGCAGCAAAGTATAACCATGAATTTATATTCGATGAAGCGATAATGGGACATACGGCAATCGAGGCTACAGGTAACCCATTACCAGATGAAACTTTAGAAAAAGCCAAAGCTTCGGATGCAATTTTATTTGGTGCAATAGGTCACGCCAAATACGACAATGACCCTTCTGCAAAGGTTCGTCCTGAGCAAGGTTTATTGAAAATCCGCAAAGAGTTGGGTTTATATGCAAACTTACGTCCTATTTTATTATTTGATGAATTATTAGATGCCTCAAGTTTAAAACCTGAAGTGTTACGTGGAACAGATATTTTATTCTTCCGCGAATTGACAGGTGATGTTTATTTTGGTGAGAAAAAACGCAACGAAGACAACACATTTGCCTCGGATCTGATGAACTACCACCGTTACGAAGTAGAGCGTATTGCACGCAAAGCTTACGAAGCAGCGCGTACACGTGGTAAGAAATTATGTTCGGTAGATAAAGCCAACGTATTGGAAACTTCACGTCTTTGGAGAGAAGTGGTTCAAGAATTAGCAAAAGAATATTCGGATGTAGAAACAGAACACATGTTTATCGATAATGCAGCAATGCAATTGGTGAAAAATCCGAAAAAATTTGATGTCGTATTGACTGCTAATTTATTTGGTGATATCTTGACGGATGAAGCGTCACAAATCGCAGGTTCGATGGGTATGTTGGCTTCTGCATCTATCGGCGACAGCACGGGATTCTTCGAGCCTATACACGGTTCTGCACACGATATCGCCGGACAGAACAAAGCGAACCCATTAGCTTCTATCCTATCGGCAGCCTTATTGTTGGATATTGCATTTGGTCTTCAAGAAGAAGCCAAAACTGTTACAACTGCTGTAGCCGATACGTTGAAAGCGGGCTGGAGAACTGGTGATATTGCAAATGCAGAAACACCTGCAGATAAAATTTTGGGCACAAATGAAATGGGCGCTAAAGTTTTAGAATTTATTAAGTAGAAATAACCAAGGAATAATCATATAAAGGAAAAGACTATGTTACACGATCCGAATCACTTATACATTTTCGACACGACATTACGTGATGGTGAACAAGTACCAGGATGTCAATTGACAACAATTGAAAAAGTTGAAATTGCAAAAGATCTTGAACGTCTAGGCGTGGATATCATCGAAGCAGGTTTTCCTGTGTCAAGCCCTGGTGATTTTCAATCTGTAGTTGAATTATCAAAAGCCGTAAACGATGTAATCATTTGTGCATTGACACGTGCAAATGAAAATGACATCAAAGTTGCTGCTGAAGCACTTAAATATGCAAAAAGACCGCGTATTCATACTGGTATAGGTGTATCTGACGTACATATTCAATACAAGTTTAATAGTACACACGATGCAATTTTAGAGCGTGGTATTGCAGCTGTAAAATATGCAAAACAATTCGTTGAAGATATAGAGTTTTATGCAGAAGACGCTGGTCGTTCAAATCCAGAATACTTAGCACGTATGATCGAAGGTGTTATTGCTGCTGGGGCTACAGTTGTCAATATCCCGGATACAAATGGCTATTGCTTGCCACATCAATATGGTAATATTATCAAATATTTGAAGGAAAATGTAAGCAACATTGACCAAGCGATCATTTCTGCCCATTGCCACAATGATCTAGGACTAGCAACAGCTAACTCTATTGCTGCTGTACAAAGTGGAGCTCGTCAAGTAGAATGTACAATAAATGGTATCGGCGAACGTGCTGGTAACACTTCACTAGAAGAAGTTGCTATGATCTTAAAAGTGCATAATAAGGAATTTGGCAATTTGACTTCAAATATCGACAGCAAAATGTTCACTTATTTATCACGTAAAGTAAGTGAGATGATGAATATGCCTGTACAGCCAAATAAAGCTATCGTGGGACGTAATGCATTTGCGCACTCATCTGGTATTCATCAAGATGGCTTTTTGAAACACCGTGAGACTTACGAAATTATGCGTCCAGAAGATGTTGGTTTAGCAGAAGCGGATATAATCTTGACTGCACGTTCGGGACGTCATGCATTAAAACATCACTTAGAACGCCTTGGCCATCATTTGGATAAAGATACTTTGGCTAATACATACGAACGATTCTTAGTTTTAGCTGACGCTAAAAAAGAAATCACCGACGAAGATTTATTGACGTTGGTAAAATAAAACATATATTATTCTTAAAGCGAGGCATCTATATATAGAAAATATAGATGCCTCGTTTTTTGTTATTAGACCATTAACAATATAAGAGTATTATTTCTACTTCCTGTTTTTTCCACAATTAATGAATCGATAAATTTATCAAATTTTTACCGATAGTTAAATTAATTTAACTTAACTTTATTCAAACCTTAAATAAGTACTTAAAATATAACAATATGGAAAGAAAAGTCTCCATATTAATCATTGCATTTATGCTAATTATGTGTATTTCATTGGCGGGATTTTATTCTTCGTATCTG